>NZ_CVTK01000050.1:294997-345334 GCF_900004785.1 Pseudomonas sp. 28 E 9
CGTCCTGCCGGGTTGCCCACGGATTCAAGCCTGCGTTCGGCCAGCGTGGTTTAACGGGGCGCCTGAGATCAAAAGCAGATCAAGATCAAGATCAAGGGCGACTCGCTTCGCATCGTGGTTAGCGTTGGGTGCTACCGCGTTGTGTCGATACCTATGGCTGTCAGGTACCAGCGGGGGCATCCGGCACGTGCGGCAGCGGCGTACCCTTGGGCCATAGCATCCAGATCTGGCCCTGCTGCTTCATGTTCCCCGCCAACTCGCCTGCTGCTTCGCCTGTGCCCCAGAACAAATCTGCGCGCACTTCCCCGGTGATGGCGCCGCCGGTGTCCTGGGCTGCGACGGGTCTGGCGATCGGTGAGCCGTCGGGTTTGGTGGTGGATAGCCACAACAGACTCCCCAGCGGAATCACCTTGCGGTCCACCGCCACGCTGTATCCTGCTGTCAAGGGCACGTTCAGCGAGCCGCGCGGCCCTTCATTGCTGTCGGGGCGGGCGCTGAAGAACACATAGCTGGGGTTGCTCGCCAGCAGTTCGGGAATGCGTTGCGGGTGCGCTTTGGCCCAGGCGCTGATGGCGCCCATGCTCACGTCGTCCTTTTTCAGCTCACCCTGTTCGATCAGCCAGCGACCGATAGGGCGATAGGGATAGCCGTTCTGGTCGGCATAACCCACGCGCAGTTGACGCCCATTGGCCAGTTGAATACGCCCGGAGCCCTGGATCTGCAGGAACTGAAGGTCCATCGGGTCGGTCAGCCAGGCGATCGGCTTGGCGCTCGAGCCTTGGCCGTTGAGGGTGCCGGCATCGTCATACGGCTTGAGCACGCGGCCCTCCAGGCGACCGCGCAGGCGTTTGCCCTTGAGTTCCGGGTAGATGGCTTCCAGGTTGACGATAATCAGGTCGTCCGGCACGCCATACACCGGCACATGGGCGGTGGCGGTTTCGGTGAGGCTGCCGGGGTAGACCGGCTCGTAGTAGCCGGTGATCAGGCCGTTCGGTGTGTTGTCGGCTGAACGCAGGCCAAATACATCCAGGCGCTCCTTGAGGAACCCGCGAACCGCCACGGCATCGCCCGGTACGCCGGCTGCGGCTGCGCAAGTCGCACCCCAGACCGGGTCGGCCTTGAGGCGCTGGCAGGCACTGCGCCAGGATTCGAAACCTGCCAGCAGATCGCTGTCGGAAACAGACGGCAGCGCCTCCCACGGCGCGCTCACGTAAGTGGCGACGGCATGGGGTTTGGCGGCTTCTTCTTTGGCGGGTTCTTTGCCCGCGTCCTTGCCCAGGTCGCAGCCGGCCAGCAGCGCGATCATCGGCAGAGCCCACGCCAGGCGGCTCCAGGGTTTCCAATTGTCATTCATGTACGTAATTCCTGAAGCGATTGCCCGGGCTTTATCGCGTTGGGCAACCCTTATTATTAATAGGGCTATTGGTCTTTGCGGACGAGGCGGCGATACTGGCCGCCGTTTTCCGTGACCCTGAGCCACCATGACTTTTAAACATATGACGGTTGTTGCGCTGGCCTGCCTGGCCTTGTCCGCCTGCGGCGGTGTTGACCCCAATTCGCCCCTGGGCCAGCGCAAGGCGATCTTCAAGCAGATGCTCAAGACCAGCGAAGACCTGGGCGGCATGTTGCGCGGGCGTATCCCGTTCGACGGCGCCCGGTTTGCCGACGGCGCGGTCAAGTTGGACGTGTTGGCCCATGAACCCTGGCAGCATTTCCCGAGCGTACGTGAAGACGACCACACCAGTGCCAGGGACGAGGTGTGGCAAAAGCAGGCGCAATTCCAGCAACTGGCTCGCGACCTTGAGGCGGCCACCGGTGAATTGGTGACCGCAAGCCAGGTCCAGCCCTATAAGGCCGGCAGCCTTCAACCTGCGGTGCAGAAAGTCGAAGATGCCTGCAGCGCTTGCCATAAGCAGTTCCGGGACCATTGAGCGGTTTTACTGGTCGAGTTCTTCCACAGCATCCTGCAACTCCTTGCGCGATTCGGCGAGCTTGTCCTTGCGCTTGTTGATCTTGTCCGCATCGCCTTTTTTCATGGCCTTGTCGAGGTCGGCCTGACGGCGGCTGACTTCGTGCTTGGCATCGAGCACCTTGTTTTCGCGCTCTTTCTTCAGCGATGCGTCAGTGCAGTTGGCGGTGACCTCGCTCAGGGCTTTTTCCAGTCCGGCCTGTTGGGCGCTGTTGCCATGGGCCTTGGCCTGTTCGATCTGGGTACTGATGGCTTGGCGCTTGGCGGCGCAGCCTGTCAGTTGGGGGGCTTCGTCGGCGGCCAGCAGCGGCGTGGTCGTGAAGCTTGCGAAGGTGAGTAACGCAAGAGGGGCAAGAAATTTCATATAAGGGCTCCAAGGTAGCAATCAGAGGGCCGGGCCGGTTTCAAAAACCGTCTATGCCGGCGCCATGTAATATTTCAGCCAATGCCTGTACCTGCGGGTCGCGGAAAAAAGCGCTCAGTTGCGCTGCGCGTCCCGGGCCGATGCCGTCAGAGGCCAGCCAGGCTTGGGTGTCTTTGGCGACCAGCGTATGCCAGTCGCCCTGCAGGTTGTTGCGCGCCGCGGGCGGCACCCCCAATGCCTTGAGCCATTGTGCAAAAGGCCGTTTGCGGGCGCTGTGAATACTGTCGAGCACCCGCGTACGGGTGCGTTCGCCGAAGCCATCAATGTTAGCAAGCTCTGCCGCATCCAGGGTCAACCAATCGAGAAAGCCTGCGATTAGACCGGCCTGGATCAATACGTTCCAGGTTTCACGGCCCATATGGGGCAACGCCAGGCCCTGGTTGCTGCTCAGCCAGGTGAGGCGCGAGAGCAGTTGCTCCTCGCAACCAGGGTCCAGTTGCCAGCAACTCAAGGCATGAAAGTCGCGAGTATCGGGCACCGGCACTTCCACCCGGGTCTTGTTGCGCAGGACCACCTCATCGAGCCGGGGAATGACCTGGCCGGCCAGGCTGATGGACACCTGGTCGCCGGGACGGATGTCCAGGTTCTGCCAGTTTTTCAGCGAGCCTGCGCTGACCCGCCTGATTTGCCGATCATCCAGCCACACGGGGTCCAGTTCGAGAATCGGTGTGATACGCCCGGTACGCCCGATCCTGAACTGCACCTTGCGCACCAGCGCCAACGCCTTGCTCACCGGGTACTTCCAGGCCACGGCCCAGTAGGGTGCGCTGGCTTTCCAGCGTTTGGCCGGCGCGCGCGCCGCCTGATGCAACACCACGCCATCGCTGGCGAACGGCAGCGGATGGTTGTACCAATGCAGACGCCAGCGCGCGGCATCGCTGATGCTGGCGATGGACTGGCTATACCGCTGGCTGTCGGTAAACCCCCACCGTGCCAGCGTGGCCAGGCGCTCGGTGAAGCTGGCCGGGCCCTCGGGCCAGGCCCACACGAACAGCCCGATACCGCCTGCCTCGGTGTCGCTCAATTGCCGTCGGTTCATCAAGCCCGCCACTTTACTGCGCGCGTTGAGCCCGCCCTGTGCAGACTGTACGTGGTCGTCGAGGCGCCAGTAGAGCTCGCCTTGCAGTACCGCATCGACCGGCTCCGACAGTTGCTGGACGATACCCGGGATTCTGCGTGCGCCAGCGGACCAATCGTGACCGAGCAGGCCGTCGCCGCGGCTGATGAGTTGGTGCAAGCGGCCTTTGCGATACACCAGGGTCACGGCGACGCCGTCGACCTTGGGTTGAATCCAGACGTCCTGTCGGGTGCTGAGCCAATCACCCACTTCGGATGCGTCCAACAGCTTCTCCAGGCCGGTATGGGCGACCGGATGGCGGACTGTGCCACGAGCGCTTGCCAGCGGGTTGTCAGCCCTGGGTGTGGGTTGCAGCGCGCATTTGCGCCAATGGGCCAGGCGACGCCGGGCCTGGTCGTACAGTTCATCGCTGATGGGGGATTGGCCCTGTCGGTGGTAGGCGTCATCCCATTGGCTGACCTGCCTGGCCAACGTGTCGATTTGCGCTCGGACATCATCGGGGCAGTCTTCGGCCCAGGCCCGGCACGCTAGAAAGCTGATCAGGAAAATCATCAACAGACGCATCGTGAGCATCCTTGCTCGGAAAGGGTGCTCAGCCTAAGTGATCGGCACGGCCACAAAAAAGCCCCGACCGAGCGGGGCTTTTTACCGGGTGTTTCTGCCTGGGTGAACAGGCCGCCCCACGCGTGCGGCGCGTCGTTGTTATCCGTCTCGGCGCCGCGCTTTTGCTGGCCCGCGTCGACTTCGGCCGCGGTTTCAACGATTTTGTTGCAACCTTTGAGAAACAAAAAGCCCCGCCGGGCGAACCCGGCGGAGCTTTGGCGGCCGCGAGCGATTACAGGCCGGCAGCGGTCCGCAGGTCGTTGGCGCGGTCGGTTTTTTCCCAAGTGAAGGTGGTGAAGGTGTCGTCGCCGACCGTCTTCTGCGCAGGGGTACGGCCGAAGTGGCCGTAGGCTGCGGTTTCCTTGTACATCGGGTGCAGCAGGTCGAGCATGGTGGTGATCGCGTAAGGGCGCAGGTCGAAAATCTCACGCACCAACTTGACGATCTTGTCATCGCTGATCTTGCCGGTACCGAAGGTATTCAGCGAGATGGACGTCGGCTGGGCTACGCCAATGGCGTAGGACACCTGGATCTCGCAACGCTCGGCCAGGCCTGCGGCGACGATGTTCTTGGCCACGTAGCGACCGGCGTAGGCGGCGGAACGGTCAACCTTGGACGGGTCTTTGCCCGAAAATGCACCACCGCCGTGGCGGGCCATGCCGCCGTAGCTGTCGACGATGATCTTGCGACCGGTCAGGCCGCAGTCGCCCACTGGGCCACCGATGATGAACTGGCCGGTCGGGTTGATATGGAACTGGGTGTCCTTGGTGAGCAGTTCGGCCGGCAGCACGTGCTTGACGATCAGCTCCATCACGCCTTCGCGAAGGTCTTTGTAGGAGACGTCCGGGTTGTGCTGGGTGGACAGTACGACGGCGTCGATACCGACCACTTTGCCGCCGTCGTAGCGGCAGGTGACCTGGGACTTGGCGTCCGGGCGCAGCCATGGCAACAGCCCGGATTTGCGCGCTTCGGCCTGGCGCTGGACCAACTGGTGGGAGAAGGTGATAGGCGCGGGCATCAGCACGTCGGTTTCATTGCTGGCGTAGCCGAACATCAGGCCCTGGTCGCCGGCGCCCTGATCTTCAGGCTTGGCGCGGTCGACGCCCTGGTTGATGTCGGGGGACTGCTTGCCGATGATGTTCATCACGCCGCAGGTCGCGCCGTCAAAGCCCACGTCGGAGCTGGTGTAGCCGATGTCGGTGATCACGTCGCGCACGATCTGTTCCAGATCGACCCAGGCCGTGGTGGTGACTTCGCCGGCGATGATCGCCACGCCCGTTTTCACCAGAGTCTCGCACGCCACACGGGCGAACTTGTCTTCAGCAATGATGGCGTCCAGCACCGCGTCAGAAATCTGGTCGGCGATTTTGTCCGGATGCCCTTCAGACACGGACTCGGAGGTGAAAAGGGAGTATTCGCTCATCTCGATGTTTTCCTGATATTTACCGATGGTGAGTGTCGCCAGCCGGTCGCTGAAAATGGCGGACCTGAATCTGGAAACCATTACGTAAACCTACATAGAGGCTTTCCCCGGGAACGAGTCCCGCAGCGGTGGCCCAACGGGCCAGATCGTCCTGTTCAAAACCCAGCCAGAGATCACCGCAGGCCTCCTTGGCCCAATTCTGGTTGTGGCTGCATAAATCCGTCACCAGCAGGCTACCGCCGGGGTGCAACAGCCCGGCCATTTGCCTGAGCGCATCGGCCGGGGCGGCGAAATGGTGCAAGACCATGTTCAGCACCACGCAATCGGCCTGCAGGCGGGTGTCACTCAGGGCATCGGCCAGTTGCAGGCTGACATTGGCCAACGCTTCGCGCTCGCACAACTGGCGGGCCAGTTCGAGCATCGCCGGACTGTTGTCCAGTGCCGTCACCTGCCCGAAGCGTCGCGCCAGGTCCGGCAGAAAACCGCCGTCGCCAGGGCCCACTTCCAGGGCCGTGGCCTTATCACTGAAGCTCAGCTTGTCCAACAGCGCCAGTACGCTTTCGCGGTACTGGGGCAAGCCGGCGATCAGGTCCTGCTGGGCACGAAACTTGTCGGCGACCCGGGAGAAAAAGTCCTGGCTGGCGGCAGCACGTTGCCCATGCACCTGGGCGATCCGCGCTTGCACAGCGCCGGGCAGGCCCAGGTTGTCGACTTCTTCGAGCAGCGCCGCGTGCAACTTGCCGCCGAGCAATTCGGTGTGGGGCAGGGCGCGGCGGTAAAAAATCGCATTGCCTTCGCGGCGGGTGGCCACCAGGTCGGCCTGGGCCAGCACCTTCAAATGATGGCTCATGCCGGACTGGCCGATGGCGAAGATCTGCGCCAGTTCCAGTACCCCGAATGAATCATTGGCCAGTGCGCGCAATACGTTCAAGCGCAACGGATCACCCGCAGCCTTGCAAAGGGCTGCCAGTTCATCGCTGTCGGCGGGAAGCAGGGAGGGCACGGGTAGGTTCATAAGGCCAGCAGTCTAGTGACGGGTGGTACTCGCCGCAAGGTCAATATCAAAAAGTTTTGATATTGATCGATAAGTGGCGGTTATAAGCAGCCGCTATTGCCTTTAGACGAACCCGCAGCGCAATTGTGCAAGGGATCGGTGCGCAAACCGCGGGAAAAACCTGCTCAAGTGACTATCTGTCATTGCCCGCAGGCGGTGGCTGAGGGAAAATGCCGGTCCTTTTTTCCGTTTCCTTATTCAAGCCCCCAGGAGATCAGCGATGCCCAGCCGTCGTGAGCGTGCCAACGCCATTCGTGCCCTCAGCATGGATGCCGTGCAAAAAGCCAACAGCGGCCATCCCGGTGCCCCGATGGGCATGGCGGATATCGCCGAGGTACTTTGGCGTGACTACCTGAAACACAACCCGAGCAACCCGTCGTTCGCCGACCGTGACCGCTTCGTGCTGTCCAACGGCCATGGCTCGATGTTGATCTATTCGCTGCTGCACCTGACCGGTTATGACGTCACCATCGACGACCTCAAAAGCTTCCGTCAACTGCACAGCCGCACCCCCGGCCACCCTGAATTCGGCTACACCCCAGGCGTCGAGACCACCACCGGTCCCCTGGGCCAGGGCCTGGCCAACGCTGTCGGCTTCGCGCTGGCGGAAAAAGTCCTGGGCGCGCAGTTCAACCGCCCCGGCCATGACATCGTCGACCACCACACCTACGTGTTCCTGGGTGATGGCTGCATGATGGAAGGCATTTCCCACGAAGTCGCCTCCCTGGCCGGCACGCTGGGCCTGGGCAAGCTGATTGCCTTCTACGATGACAACGGCATCTCCATCGACG
Source organism: Pseudomonas sp. 28 E 9 (assembly GCF_900004785.1). Classification (NCBI taxonomy): domain Bacteria; kingdom Pseudomonadati; phylum Pseudomonadota; class Gammaproteobacteria; order Pseudomonadales; family Pseudomonadaceae; genus Pseudomonas; species Pseudomonas sp. 28 E 9. The sequence goes on from NZ_CVTK01000050.1 coordinate 302,340, forward strand.
GCGAAGTCGAAGGCTGGTTCACCGATGACACCCCCAAGCGTTTCGAAGCCTACAACTGGCAGGTAATCCGCAACGTCGACGGTCACGATCCGGAAGAAATCAAGATCGCCATCGACACCGCCCGCAAGAGCGCGCAGCCGACCCTGATCTGCTGCAAGACCACCATCGGTTTCGGTTCGCCGAACAAGCAAGGCAAGGAAGACTGCCACGGCGCCCCACTGGGTGACGCGGAAATCGCCCTGACCCGTGAAGCGCTGAAGTGGACCCACGGCCCGTTTGAAATCCCGGCCGATATCTACGCCGAATGGGATGCCAAGGAAAAAGGCCTGGCCGCCGAAGCCGAGTGGGACCAGCGTTTCGCTGCCTACTCCGCCGAATTCCCGGAGCTGGCCAATGAACTGGTACGCCGCCTGGCCGGTGACCTGCCTGCCGACTTCTCGGAAAAAGCCTCGGCCTACATCGCCGAAGTCGCGGCCAAGGGCGAGACCATCGCCAGCCGTAAAGCCAGCCAGAACACCCTGAACGCCTTCGGTCCGTTGCTGCCGGAGTTCCTCGGCGGTTCGGCCGACCTGGCCGGTTCCAACCTGACCCTGTGGAAAGGCTGCAAAGGCGTGTCGGCTGAAGACGCCAGCGGTAACTACATGTACTACGGCGTGCGTGAGTTCGGCATGAGCGCCATCATGAACGGTGTGTCCCTGCACGGTGGCCTGGTGCCTTACGGCGCGACCTTCCTGATGTTCATGGAGTACGCCCGTAACGCCGTACGCATGGCCGCGCTGATGAAGAAGCGTGTGATCCATGTGTACACCCACGACTCCATCGGCCTGGGTGAAGACGGCCCGACGCACCAGCCGGTCGAGCAACTGACCAGCCTGCGTACCACGCCGAACCTGGATTGCTGGCGCCCAGCCGACGCGGTGGAATCCGCCGTGGCCTGGAAGCACGCCATCGAGCGCAAGGACGGCCCTTCGGCGCTGATCTTCTCGCGTCAGAACCTGCAACACCAAGTGCGTACCGACGCGCAGATCGCCGACATCAGCCGTGGTGGTTATGTGCTCAAGGACTGCATCGGCGAGCCGGAGCTGATCCTGATCTCCACCGGTTCCGAAGTGGGCCTGACCGTCCAGGCCTACGACAAGCTGACCGCGCAAGGTCGCAACGTTCGCGTTGTATCCATGCCGTGCACCAGCGTGTTCGAAGCCCAGGACGCCGGCTACAAGCAATCGGTACTGCCGTTGCAGGTCAGCGCGCGTATCGCTGTCGAAGCGGCCCACGCTGACTACTGGTACAAGTACGTGGGCCTGGAAGGCCGCGTGATCGGCATGACCACCTACGGTGAGTCGGCGCCGGCGCCAGCGTTGTTCGAAGAGTTCGGTTTCACCCTGGAAAACATTCTGGGTCAGGCTGAAGAGCTGCTGGAAGACTAAGGCGCTAACGCGGTGGCCCACTGGCCACCGCCTCTACTGTAGGAGCGAGCTTGCTCGCGAAGATCGTCAACGATAACGCAGCGTTTCTGGTTTAACGCGGCGCTCTCAAGTTCTTCGCGAGCAAGCTCGCTCCTACAGTTTGTGTCGCCCACAATGCGAGAACCCCATGCCCCAACCGCGTCCCTACAAAGTTGCACTCAACGGCTACGGCCGCATTGGTCGTTGCGTCTTGCGTGCGCTGTTCGAGCGAGGGGCGGCGGCCGGGTTTGAAATTGTCGCGATCAACGATCTGGCCGACATGGCCAGCATCGAATACCTGACACGCTTTGACTCCACCCACGGCCGTTTCCCCGGCGAAGTGCGGATCGAAGGTGATTGTCTGCATATTAATGGCAGCTGCGTGCAGGTCTTGCGCAGCGCCACCCCTGAAGGCATCGACTGGAAAGCACTGGGCGTCGACCTGGTGCTGGAGTGTTCCGGTGTCTATAACACCCGTGCCGACGGCCAGCGTTTTCTCGACGCCGGCGCACCGCGCGTGCTGTTTTCCCAGCCGATGGCCAGCGAGGCCGACGTGGACGCCACCATCGTCTACGGCATCAACCAGGATTGCCTGACTGGCGCTGAGCTGCTGGTGTCCAATGCCTCGTGCACCACCAACTGCAGCGTGCCGTTGTTGCGCCTGCTGGATCAGGCGATCGGCATCGATTACGTGTCGATCACCACGATTCACTCGGCAATGAACGACCAGCCGGTGATCGACGCCTATCATCATGAAGACCTGCGCCGCACGCGCTCGGCATTCCAGTCGGTGATTCCGGTGTCCACCGGCCTGGCCCGCGGCATCGAGCGACTGTTGCCGGAACTTGCCGGACGAATCCAGGCCAAAGCCGTACGGGTGCCGACGGTGAATGTGTCTTGCCTGGACATCACCCTGCAAACCGTCAGCGACACCGATGCGACGGAGGTCAACCGGATCCTGCGCGACGCCGCCACCCGCGGCCCGCTCAAAGGCCTGCTGGCCTACACCGAGTTGCCGCACGCCAGTTGTGATTTCAACCATGACCCGCATTCGGCCATTGTCGATGCCAGCCAGACCCGCGTTTCCGGCCCGAGGCTGGTGAACATCCTGGCCTGGTTCGACAACGAATGGGGTTTTGCCAACCGCATGCTTGATGTGGCAGAACACTATCTGCACATCGCCGCTAAACAACCTCAACAGTAACTCAGGAACTGCGACCCATGACCGTGTTGAAGATGACCGACCTCGATCTGCAAGGTAAGCGCGTACTGATTCGCGAAGACCTCAATGTCCCAGTCAAGGACGGTGTTGTCACCAGCGATGCGCGAATCCTGGCCTCGCTGCCGACCATCAAGCTGGCCCTGGAAAAAGGCGCGGCCGTGATGGTCTGCTCCCACCTGGGCCGCCCGACCGAAGGCGAGTTTACCGCCGAAAACAGCCTCAAGCCGGTCGCCGAGTACCTGAGCAAGGCCCTGGGCCGTGACGTGCCGTTGGTCGCAGATTACCTGGGTGGCGTGGACGTGAAAGCCGGCGACATCGTGCTGTTCGAAAACGTGCGCTTCAACAAGGGCGAGAAAAAGAACAGCGACGAACTGGCCCAGCAATACGCAGCTTTGTGCGACGTGTTCGTGATGGACGCCTTTGGCACCGCCCACCGCGCCGAAGGCTCGACCCACGGCGTGGCCAAGTTCGCCAAGGTCGCCGCGGCCGGCCCGCTGCTGGCGGCTGAGCTGGATGCATTGGGCAAGGCCCTGGGCGCTCCGGCACAACCGATGGCGGCCATCGTCGCGGGTTCCAAGGTTTCCACCAAGCTGGACGTGCTCAACAGCCTCAGCCAGATCTGCAACCAGTTGATCGTCGGCGGCGGCATTGCCAACACCTTCCTGGCTGCAGCGGGTCACCCGGTGGGCAAGTCCCTGTACGAGCCGGACCTGCTGGACACCGCCCGCGCCATCGCCGCCAAAGTCAGCGTGCCGCTGCCGGTGGACGTGGTGGTCGCCAAGGAATTCGCTGAAAGCGCTGAAGCGACCGTCAAGCTGATCGCTGACGTGGCCGACGACGACATGATCCTGGACATCGGCCCGCAAACCGCAGCCAACTTCGCTGAACTGTTGAAAGCTTCCCAGACCATTCTGTGGAACGGCCCGGTCGGCGTCTTCGAATTCGACCAATTCGGCAATGGCACCAAAGTACTGGCCAAAGCCATTGCTGAAAGCTCCGCATTTTCCATCGCCGGCGGCGGTGACACCCTGGCGGCCATCGATAAATATGGCGTTGCTGATCAGATCTCCTACATTTCTACCGGTGGCGGTGCGTTCCTCGAATTCGTCGAGGGTAAGGTACTGCCGGCCGTGGAAGTGCTGGAAACCCGGGCCAAGGGTTAAGGCGCGCGTGATCAGGAAAAGGAGTGTTCCCATGATCAAGTCGTTGGCACTGGTGATCGCAGCGGGCCTGTTGGCCGGCTGCGGCAGCACGCCGAGTGCGGCGCCCGAGGCGGAAAAGGCCTCGGCCCCGCTTAAAAAAAGCTGCTACCAGGCTGACTGGCAAGCCGAGACCATGCCGGTGATCAACAAGCGCATCGGCAACGAACGGCTGGAGAAATACGACTCCGCGCCCAACGGTCAGGAACAGGGTTGCCCATGACGGGTCTGATCCACTAACCCACAGCAACGGCGGCCTCTGGTCGCCCTGCGAGGATTGGCAATGAAAGGCGTTTTCGCCCTGGCAACCCTGGCCTTGTTGGCCGGTTGCAGCAGCATGAGCATGTTCGACAAGGCAGAGCCTGTAGGCAAGTGGACCACCTGGACCTGCGACAGCAAGGCCGAGGTCAACTGGCGCTTTGTCAATCAGGACCGCAGCGAGGTGGATGTACGTCTCGGTGGTTCGGATCAGGTCTACCGCCTCAAGCAGGACGTGGCGGCATCGGGCGCGCTGTACAGCGACGGCCAACTGGCCTTTCACACCAAGGGTGAGGAAGGCCTGGTGTATTGGGTGGCCACGGATGATCTGATTGGGCGCGGCTGCAAGGCCAACTGAGATCTGTCATGAGATGAGATCCAAATGTGGGAGGGGGCTTGCCCCCGATTGCGGCGTGTCAGTCAGCACTTGGGTGTCAGGCTGACCGCTATCGGGAGCAAGCCCCCTCCCACATTGATTCGGTTTCAACTTGGAATTTGAGTCGGCTACACCAGCAATAACGATTCAGCAGCTCAAGCTCAACCCCTTGATCTGCAATAACTTGAATAGCAGCCGCCGCTACGGCAGGCTTGCACGATTAACGACCCTCGATCGGGAGAGACAACACAATGGCACTTATCAGCATGCGTCAAATGCTGGACCACGCAGCCGAGTTCGGCTACGGCGTCCCAGCCTTTAACGTCAACAACCTTGAGCAGATGCGCGCCATCATGGAAGCCGCTGACAAGACCGACTCCCCCGTGATCGTCCAGGCTTCGGCCGGTGCCCGCAAATACGCCGGCGCGCCGTTCCTGCGCCACCTGATCCTTGCCGCCATCGAAGAATTCCCGCATATCCCGGTGTGCATGCACCAGGACCACGGCACCAGCCCTGACGTGTGCCAGCGCTCCATCCAACTGGGCTTCAGCTCGGTGATGATGGACGGCTCCCTGGGTGAAGACGGCAAGACCCCGACCGATTACGAGTACAACGTACGCGTGACCCAGCAAACCGTGGCCATGGCTCACGCCTGCGGCGTGTCGGTAGAAGGCGAACTGGGCTGCCTGGGCTCCCTGGAAACCGGCATGGCCGGTGAAGAAGACGGCATCGGCGCCGAAGGCGTGCTCGACCACAGCCAGATGCTGACCGACCCGGAAGAGGCTGCGGACTTCGTCAAGAAGACCCAGGTCGACGCCCTGGCCATCGCCATCGGCACCAGCCACGGCGCCTACAAGTTCACCAAGCCGCCTACCGGCGACGTGCTGGCGATTGATCGCATCAAGGAAATCCACAAGCGCATCCCTAACACCCACCTGGTGATGCACGGTTCTTCCTCGGTACCGCAAGAGTGGCTGGCGATCATCAACCAGTACGGCGGCGACATCAAGGAAACCTACGGCGTACCGGTTGAAGAAATCGTCGAAGGCATCAAGTACGGCGTGCGCAAGGTCAACATCGATACTGACCTGCGCCTGGCGTCCACGGGTGCGATGCGTCGCCTGATGGCGACCAATCCGAGCGAATTTGACCCGCGTAAATTCTTCGGTGCGACTGTGACCGCGATGCGTGATGTATGTATCGCGCGTTATGAAGCATTTGGTACCGCCGGTAATGCTTCGAAGATCAAGCCGATCTCGTTGGAAGCAATGTATCAGCGGTATTTGAAAGGTGAGTTGAACGCTAAGGTGAACTAAGTCTTAGCGTGTGACTTTTAAAAAAACCCGCTGCAAAGCGGGTTTTTTCATAGTGCCCTATAAGTGCGTTTTGGTTGTTTAAAAAAACGCTGGAGCTTAGTTGAATTTTATAAGCTCCATGGTCCCAGCAACGTTGTTAACCCAAAAGTTTCCGGTAAGTTTTTGGAACGGTGTACTTTCGTTTACCACATTTGAAACCAGTGAAAATCTATAGCCTATTTTTGCTCCGGCGGCTCCATCCAAGGTAAAGCTGGCGGGCCCTCCTTTTTCAGCATTGGCGAACTTATAAGTTCCAGTGAGCGAGTAAGCATCTTTGCCGTCATGAAAGTCTGCCGTTATAGCACCGCTGCTGCTATTAGCTGAGGTAATAGTAAGCTGTTTGGGGCCAGTGGTGCTTCCTCCGACATAGGTACCCATTGGGTTAGGCATTGTCATGACTTCGTTCCTCTCGAGGTGGTGAATACAAAGCGGTGAGAACTTAAAGTAATGCGCCTCGCGCCTGAAGAAACCTGTCATAACTGACAGTTGTTTAGAGTGTCTGGAGCTAACTTGGTGACGAAAAGGCTATAAGAAGCAGAGGGTGAAATTGGGTTTTTATAAAAGGCATACGCCGCAAGGGGCAGATTTCTAAGAACACACTAAGCGCGACTTAGCGTTCGGCTTTTTCAATGTGATGAAAAACCCGCAAAATGCGGGTTTTTTTGCTTTAGAGTTGATCAGGCGGCGCAAGGCGTATCGAACCCGCGTTGTTCAATCACCCGAAACACATCACTCACATCCTGCACCAGAATGCGCGCGGTATTGGCCACATGGTTCAGGTCGCGCTCGGCGAAGTCCGGCAGGCTGGAGCAGGCCATGAGGTTAAGGTGTTCGAGGGCGGCGTTGAGGCGTTCGCGCAGGCAGGCGTGGAGGTCCAGCAATGGGGCTTCGCTGTCGATCAACAGCACGGGGTAGTCGGTGGCGGTTTCGGTGCAGGGGGTGAAGCGGCGGGGTGGAAGTTGTTGGGTCATGGCAAATATTCCTCGTATCTGAAAGGACTACCGCCATTCGCTGCGAAACGAATTGGGTGGTAGCTGTGTGCGGGTTCGCAGACCGAGGATACGAGGAACCCGGCAGACCCGAAGGTCTCCCACACACAGCTACCATAAAAACAGACGACGGGCGCCGAAGCGCTCATCGTTGTATTCATGATGCTTGGTTACACACGTATCGTTAGGGCTGCGAAACCCTGTCGCTGTTCAAGTCCAGCGACGGAGCGAACTATAAGCGGCGATCTGTCTGGCCGCAACGATACTGTAGGACGAACACCAGCCTCTCAGGCCAAGCAGGACAACTGTGGGAGGGGGCTTGCCCCCGATTGCGGTGTGTCAGCATACACAGTCGGCGGCTGGCCCACCGCTATCGGGGGGCAAGCCCCCTCCCACAGTGGATTCAAGCGTCTGGACCTATCGGGAATGATCCTCGCGCTCATCGGACATGGCCTACTCGCATTGAGGCCAATCCGTCACTCGTGAGCAGCCGCCCGTCTGCAATTGCATCAGACGTACGGTGACTGAAATGTCCATTATAACGGACATAATCAGATTAATTTCATTAAAAGTTCTGTATAGGTGACATTTTGCTCATCACTACTCCCCCGGCTTTTGGCGAGCGGATCAGGCAATTGCGCCGGGCGAAGCACTACAGTCAGCAGCAACTCGCGGAAAAAGCGCGGTGCAGCCGTAAAACCATCATCGACCTGGAAGCGGTGGAAAACGTGGCCATGTACACCGCCTTCAGGGTGATTATGGCGTTGGGAATGGCATTGGAAGTGGTTGACCGGCGAATCGATCTCAAATCCCTTGCCGAACTGGTAGAGCACGATGAGTAAAATCATGCGGCTTAACATTGCCACACCTCAAGGCAATGCGGGTGAACTGTCCAAGGGGTCGCAGTTTTCCTCCGCATATGCGATTGAGTATGGTCGCAAGCACTGCGGTGTAGCAGCCCCAGGCGTGATCATCGAGCGTATTGCAGACGCAATGTCCGAGGCGCTTGGCGCCCATCAGACGCGAGTTGATGTTGAGCTTTTTTCCACAATGCGCAAGGAGTGGGACGCGGGCCGTGCGATGGCGTTACACGACTCGGTGGCGTCGGGTATGCGACGCAAGCCGGTGGTAAAGCCTTTGCATTAAGGCTCATGGAAAACCCGCAAGAATGCGGGTTTTGGCCTTCGGGTCAGGCGGCGGCAGGTATATCAACCCCACGCTGTTCAATCACTCGGAATACAAGCAGGACAACTGTGGGAGGGGGCTTGCCCCCGATTGCGGTCTGTCAGCATACATAGTCGGCGGCTGGCCCTCCGCTATCGGGGGCCCCCTCCCACAGGTGGACTGCAGTGGATTCAAGGCCTGGGAACGGTCCCTGGGTTTATCAGACCTTGCCTGCATAAGCTGGGCCGATCCGTTTTACTCGTGATCAATATCCAACTTGGCAAACGTCACCCGTGCGCCTTCCTTGCTGTCCCCACTGTTGTCCTGCACATACACCCCCGCCTTGAAGTACAGCGGCTTGTCGCCCCAGGCCGCGCCGATGCGATCATTCCACTCGCTGTCGGCCGCGTTCACGCTGAGCAATCCGGCCTTGTTGAGGTTGATCACATAGGTAAAGCTCTTCTCCAGGGGCACGTTGGAGGCGACCGTGATGACCCTGCTTTCGGATTCATCCGGGCGCATGCGCACTTTGGCGACGATGTTGCCGGTCTGGGTTTTTTCCTTGAATTGGTACTCCAGCTTGATCAGGGGTTTCTGGCTGTCATAGGCATGGATCTGGCCGATCACGACCTTGCCGCTGGACGGCACCTGATTGACGGTGAGTGTGGCGCGCAGGAAGTTGTCGGCCTCGGGGTAGGTCCAGTTGCGCAGGCGCCCGTCGGCGTAGGTTTCGCGCAGTTCGCTGCGCGGGTAGATGGCGTTTTCGGTGCGGGTGCCGGTGACGGGCGTCCAGAACTGCACATCGCTGCCTTCGGCCTGGAAGTACTGGTCATTGAAGCCGCTGAGCAGCTTCGGGGTTTCGATGGTCGTGGGCGGGGAGCCGACCGGAATGCTCAGGTTCCAGGTGGAAAGGTCGATCATGGTGTTGGCCTTTTGACGAGGGGTGAACGCTTTAGCCCGAGGGCTGCACAGGTTCTTTATAGGTGGTGTTAACCCACTTGTTAAACGCTGGCTGGCAATTTATTGGCGTCAGAGGAATGCCAAAAAGCCATGTTGCCCATGGTACGCGGGCTGCAGCGCCTTACCGTTAGTCGGCTTCCCGGGGTTTGGCGCGATGATGGCACCGACGTTACTTCTGCTTTTATATTCCCGGGGCTAGAGTGAGGCCTCATTATTTGTCCGGTTTTGAGTACCCGAAGTGACCGGTGCAGTTCCTTAAGGAAGAGACGTAGCATGGATTGCGCTTCAAACCTCGGCGACGGTCGTTCAGTTCTCCTGGTGGTCGATGACTACCCGGAAAATCTCGTCAGCATGCGTGCCGTGTTACAGCGTGAAGACTGGCGAGTGATTACCGCGACTTCCGGTTTGCAGGCCCTGGAGTTGCTGCTGGAGCATGACGTCGACCTGGTGTTACTGGACGTGCGGATGCCGGGTATGGATGGCTTCGAGGTGGCGCGCCTGATGCGCGGCAGCCAGCGCACGAGCATGACGCCGATCATCTTTCTCTCGGCTGCTGCCCAGTCCCCCGACGCGGTGCTCCAGGGCTACGCCAGCGGTGCGATCGACTACCTGTTCAAGCCCTTCGACCCGCATATTCTCAAGCCCAAAGTGCAGGCGCTGCTGGAACATCAGCGTAATCGCCGTGCGCTGCAGCGGTTGAGCCATGACCTGGAGGCCGCCCGCGCCTTCAATGCCTCGGTACTGGACAACGCCGCCGAAGGGATTCTGGTGGTGGGCGAGGGCAGCGTGATCCAGTACGCCAACCCGGCTATCTCCAGGCTGCTCAATGCCACGATGGCCGAGTTGCAGGGTGAGAGTTTCCTGAGTTTCCTGCAAAAGCCCCATGTGCCGGCCTGGCTGGGGTTCCCGATGTACGAGGCGTATTGCAAAGGCGAAACGTGGCGCTTGCACGACGCTATTTTGCGCACCAGTCGCGGTCAACAGGTGCCGGTGGCGTTGTCCTGCGCACCCTTGCCCGCAGAGCAGAAGGCGATGGTGGTGACGGTGCTGGACATGTCCGAGGTGCGCCACCTGCACCAGCAGTTGGAGTTCCAGGCGGTGACCGACCCGTTGACCGGGCTGCTCAATCGTCGGGGCTTCCACCAGACGGTGGAGAGCATGTTGTCGCGCAGCGAGCGCAATGAGCAGTCGCTGGTGCTGCTGTACCTGGATCTGGATGGTTTCAAGCGCGTCAACGACACCCTGGGCCACGACGCCGGCGATCGCGTGCTGCGCTGGGTGTCCGAGCAGATGCAGGCGTGCTTGCGCTCCTACGACATTCTTGGGCGCATGGGCGGGGATGAGTTCACGGCATTGCTGGAGCTGGAATTCCCGGAGCAGGCCGCGAAAATTGCGGAAAAACTGATCGAGCGGGTGTCTGTGTGCCAGCAGGTCGACGGTTTGGAGGTGATGCTCGGCGTCAGCATCGGTATCGCGACCTTTCCGGACTGCGGCTCGGACCTGAGCGGCCTGTTGCGCGCGGCGGACATCGCCATGTACGAAGCCAAGCGCGCCGGCCGTCAGCAATATCGCTATTACGACCATGAAATGAACGGTCGAGCCCGCTCGCGCCTGATGCTTGAGGACAGTGTGCGCACCGCGATTCAAAACAAGGATTTCGTCCTGGTGTACCAGCCCCAGGTGTCGCTGGTGGATGGGCGCTTGCGGGGTGTCGAGGCGTTGCTGCGCTGGCAGCACCCGAGTGTCGGTGACGTGCCGCCGGGGTTGTTCCTGCCGCTGCTGGAAGAGGCGCGGCTGATCAGCCAGTTGAGCAGTTGGATTTACCAGCAGGTCGCTGCCCAGCGCCAGGTCTGGCAAGCGTCTTTCGATGATGAGCTGGTGTTGAGCGTGAGCCTGAGCAGCAGTCAGTTCAATACGCCCAACCTGGTCGGCCAACTGCGGCAGGTCCTCGAACGGCACGGTTTGCAGGGGCGGCAACTGGAGGTGGAAATCAGTGAAGACTGCCTGATGAGCAACCTTGAGGAATCGACCAAGCAGCTCACCTTGTTGCGTGAGCTGGGGGTGCGTATCGCCCTGGATGACTTTGGCGCGGGTCGCTGTTCCCTGGCCCATCTGCGCGACCTGGCGTTCGACACCCTCAAGCTTGACCCGCAATTGGTGGCCCGATTGCCAGGCTCCGCGCGGGATGCCGCAATGGCGCGCAGCATCATCGAGCTGTGCGGGCATTTTGAGGTGCTGGTGATCGCCGAAGGCGTGCAAAGCCTCGAACAGGCGCAGTGGCTCAAGGCCAACGGGTGTTCATTCATCCAGGGCACCTGGGCGGCGGCACCGCTGATGGCCGAGGACGTCGTCGGTTGGTCGCACCCTCACGCGCTGTGAATTCGCTACACTGGCGGCCGTCCGAATCACATTGCAGCCCCCATGACCGCGTTGAAATACCTTCAGGCCTATCCCGCCGCCCTTCAGGAACAAGTGCGCCAATTGATCGCCAAGGACCAGTTGGGCGCCTACCTGGAGCAGCGTTACCCCGAGCGCCACGCCGTGCAGAGCGACAAGGCCCTGTACGGCTACGCCCTGGCCTTGAAGCAGGAACACCTGCGCAATGCACCGTCGATCGACAAGGTGCTGTTCGATAACCGCCTGGACCTGACCCACCGCGCCCTGGGTTTGCACACCACGATTTCCCGGGTGCAGGGCGGCAATCTCAAGTCCAAGAAAGAGATCCGCATCGCCTCGCTGTTCAAGGAGGCGGCCCCCGAGTTTCTGCGCATGATCGTGGTGCACGAACTGGCGCACTTCAAGGAATCGGACCACAACAAGGCGTTCTATAAACTCTGTGAACACATGATGCCGGGCTACCATCAGGTGGAATTCGACCTGCGGGTGTACCTCACCTGGCGCGATTTGCAGGGCAAGCCCCAATTACAAGGCGATTGACCATGGATGTGAGCAAGACCAAGAGCAGCTTTTACCGTCGCCTGTATGTGGCGTACCTGATCGACAGCGGGCTGGCCAGCAGCGTCCCGGCGCTGACTGAAGTGACCGGTATGCCGCGGCGCACGGCGCAGGACACGATTGCGGCGTTGGCCGACCTGGATATCGTGTGTGAGTTCGAGCAGGAAGAGGGGGCGCGCAATCACGCCGGGGGTTATCGGATTCGTGAGTGGGGGGCGATTGATCGGGGGTGGATCGAGGCCAATCTTGTGGCGGTCAAGCGGGTGTTGGGTTATCCCTGAGTGATGCGGTGTTTGGGCTGGCGCTATCGGGGGCAAGCCCCCTCCCACATTTTGACGGTGTTCACAAATCAACAGTGTGGGAGGGGGCTTGCCCCCGATGAGGCCCTCAAGCCCGCCGCATACCAATATGTGGAATATCGTCCTCCAGATATTCCTCACCCTCCACCACAAACCCATACCGCCCGTAATACCCCTGCAAATGCGCCTGGGCCGACAGGAAGATTGGTGTCTCGGGCCAGATCTCCTCGATCTGCCTGAGGGTTTCTTCCATCATTAAATGCCCCAGCCCGGTGCCCCGCGCCGACGGCGCAACGATTACCCGGCCAATCACCACATCGCCACCCTGTGACTCCGGGTCGAGCAGCCGCAGGTAGGCCACCAGCTCATCCGCTTTCCAGGCCATCAGGTGGTGGGTATCGCCGGACAGGTCCTGCCCGTCGATGTCATGGTAAACACACTGTTGCTCAACCACGAACACTTCGCCGCGCAGGCGCAGGATGGCGTACAGCTGTTCCTTGCCCAGATCGTCGTGATGTCTGCAGATCCAATCGACCGTCATGAGGTGCGCTCTTGTCAAAGGCTTGGCAGGGATAGTAAGTGCGACCGGCGCGGCTGTCCAAAGCCGGTCATTTTTGTGAATGGCGTCAATTTGCCATCATTCAGTGCATGCGTGCCTGACTTCTTTGTGCAATAACCAATGCAGGCTCATTGATGAGCTACTGTTATCAGGCCATCGCCTGCCCGCCAAGGATTTTAAGCATGCCGCGATTGTCTCGTGCCGTTGCTTTGATTGCAGTGTTGTTGCTGGCTCAACCGGTATTGGCGCAGCGTTTGCGCTTGGTGGCGGACGGTTGGCCGCCGTTTACCGATATCACGCTGATCAACGGCGGGCTGGCTACGGATATTGTCAGCACCGCACTGGCTCGGGCCGGGTACGCGAGTGATTTTGAGCAGGTGCCTTGGGCGCGCGCGCTCAAGGGCATAGGCGATGGGCGCTACGATGTGCTGATCAACGCCTGGTACAACGATGAGCGCACGCAGTTGGGTGAGTTTTCCGCGCAATATCTGGTCAACCGCGTGCGCTTTATCAAGCGCCGCGACGACCCTGTCGATTATCAGGACCTGCAACGGTTGCACGGCGAAAGCATCGCCGTGGTGCGTGGTTACGCCTATTCGGCGGCGTTCGACCAGGATGCGCTGCTACAGAAAGTGCCGGTGCATAACTTTGCCATGGCCGTGCGGATGCTGGCGGCAAAACGTGTGCGCCTGACCCTGGAGGATGAGTTCGTGGCGCGTTACTACCTGGCGCGCGAGTCGCCCAGGGTGCGCAGCGCCGTGGAGTTCGTGGGCGAGCCGCTGAGCGAGAACAGCCTGCATATCCTGGTCAGCCTGAAGAACCCCGAGCATGCGCAGATCGTTGCCGGCTTTGATCGGGAGATCGCCAGGATGAAGGCGGATGGCAGTTATGCGAAGTTGATGAAGGCCCATGGGATGTAGTGTTCTTGCGGGCCTCATCGGGGGCAAGCCCCCTCCCACATTTGAATGTATTCACACATCTGAATCTGTGAACACAGTCAGTGTGGGAGGGGGCTTGCCCCCGATGGCGGCCTAAGCCGCGCGGGTATCTTTGATCAGATGCGCCGCCAGCGTACGCAACGGCCCCAACTGCCGACAAATCAACGCCAACTGCGTCTGCACCAGCCGCTGGCCCTCATCGATCTCATCCGGCATCTGCTCAAGCTGCGCTGCCAGTGCTTCCTCGTCATCGCTCTGGATCGCAATCGGCTGTTTGTTCGCCAACCCCGTAGCGATCTCATCAATGCTCGCTGCCAGGCTGTTGCCCGCGCCTGCGATCAACTGTTCGCGCACGTCGGCCGGCAGTTGGGTATCGCGGTGTGCGCCAAGGCCCGACAAATAGCTGAGCAGCGTGTGCGAGAGCACCAGGAAGCGGAAGCCGACGTCGGCCTCCTTACGAAAGTGTCCAGGCTCCATCAGCATATTCGCCAGGGTGGTGGACAGCGCCGCATCGGCGTTGTGCGCGTTGCGCCGGGCCAGGCGGTAAGCCAGGTCGTCGCTCTTGCCGGCGGCGTACTGCTGCATGATCTGGCGCAGGTAAATGCTGTTGCAGGTCAGGGTGTTGGCCAGCACTTTGTTCAGGCGCCGGCCTTGCCAGTCCGGCAGGAACAGGAACACCGCCAGGCCCGCGATCAGGCTGCCGAGCAAGGTATCGAACAGGCGTGGCAGGAACAGTCCGTAGCCATCGCCCACCTGGTTGAAACAGAACAGCACCATCAGGGTGATCGCCGCCGTGGCCAGGGTGTAGCGCGTGGTGCGGTTGATAAAGAACACCAGGCCGGCGGCGATGGCGAACATCGACTGCACCACCGGGTTTGGGAACAGGTCGAACAGCGCCCAGGCCACGGTCAGGCCGATCGCGGTGCCGATGATCCGCTGACCGAGCTTGCGGCGCGTCGCCCCGTAGTTCGGTTGGCAAACAAACAGCGTGGTAAGGATGATCCAGTAACCCTGGGAGGCATGGATGGCATGCAGGGTGGCGTAGCCGACGGTCAATGCCAGGGACAGGCGCAAGGCGTGGCGAAACAGCAGCGAGGTCGGCGTGAGCTGGGTGCGCAGGCGCGTCCACATTTCCTTGAGGTTGCGTGGGGCACGGTCCAGCAGGTTGCTGTCGGTGGCGTCGGCCAGGGCGTCGGGGTTGCTTGCGTCGCCGAGCAGGCGGTCGAGGGTCGACAGGTTGGCGGCCAGGGCGCGCAACGAGCGCAGCAGGCCGCGCCAGGCCGGGTTGCTCTGGATGCGCAGGTGTTCCAGGGAGGCATTCAAATCGCCCAGGGCTTCGGCAAAGCTGTCGTCATAAATGAACGGCTGGCGCAGTTGGATCGACTCGGCCAGGGCCTGGCAGGCCTTGCCCTGCTGGCGAAGCAGGCGTTGGCAGCGGAACAGCACGTCGCTGTGGAAGAACGCGTCGGCCAGGGCGTTATAGGGGTAGTGGGACGAACTGGCGCGCTCGTGGATGTCCTGGGCCAGGAAGTACAGCTTCAGGTAGCGGCTGACCTTCGAGCCCGGCCGGCCATTGCCGACGCGGTGCAGGATGATTTCCTTGGCCGCATTCAACGCCGCGACCACCCGACCATTCTGTTGGGCCAGTTCCAGGCGGCGTGCTTCCACATCCAGTTGGCGGATCGGCTCGAACAACGCAGATTTGAGCTTCAGATAACGCCCCAGCTCGCGGAACAACCGCGCCAGGCTCTGTTGCACCGGCTGATTGGAAAACAGCGCCTGCCACAGCACCGACAGCACGCCGTACCAGGCCGCGCCTGCCACCAGCAGCAGCGGCTCGTGCCAGAAATCACTGACGGCACCGCCGCGCTGGTCCACGCCGATCATGGTGTAGACCGACAGGATCAACGTGGCCGAGGCAATCGCGCCATAGCGTTCACCGAGCGCGCCGAGCATGGTCAGGCCGAACGTGGCCAGGGCCAGGGAGGCCGCGAAAATCCAGGGGTAGGGAAACAACAGCTCCACCGACAGCGCGGCGATGCTGAAACACACCAACGTCACCGCCAGGGCGTTGAGACGGCCTTGCCAACTGTCATCGGTCTCGGCCAGGGCGCTGGCGATAATCCCCAGGAACAGCGGGATCAGCAGCGTCATTTCATCCTGATACCAGCACAGCGCCATGCTGCCGGTCAGGGCGATGAATACCCGAATGCTGTAGCTGAATTTATCCAGTGCCCACAGGCGTCGCAGGGACTGCTTGAACGAGGTCGATGACATGAAGTCTGGAGTCTTCCGGGACGTTGTCGCTAAATTGAGCTATCAAGGACGCCACGGCAAGGGTGGTGATCACATCGATGTGCAAATATTTCCCTGACACCCTGCAAAACAAAATGTGGGAGGGGGCTTGCCCCCGATAGCAGTGTGTCAGCCAGCTCATCAGGTGACTGATACACCGCCATCGGGGGCAAGCCCCCTCCCACATTTGACTGTGTTGTGTCAGACGTATTGCGCGGCTGCGTAGCCCGAAGCCCAGGCCCACTGGAAGTTGAACCCGCCCAGGTGACCGGTCACATCCAGCACTTCACCGATAAAGTACAGCCCGGGGCTTTTCAGGGATTCCATGGTCTTGGACGACACTTCCCGCGTATCCACCCCGCCCAGCGTCACCTCGGCCGTGCGATAGCCCTCGGTGCCCGCCGGTACCAGTTGCCAGTTGCCGAGCTTCTCGGCGATGTCGGCGATTTCGGCATGGGTGTACTGCTTCATCGGCTTGGACGCGAACCAGGTGTCCGCCAGCAGGTTGGCCATCTTCTTGGTGAAAATCTCGCCCAGCAGTGTCTTCAACTCGCTGTTGGGACGCTCGGCCTGTTGCTGTTGCAGCCACGTGTGGGCGTCGTGGTCGGGCAGCAGGTTGATCTCCACGGTGTCACCGGGTTCCCAGTAGGAGGAAATCTGCAAAATCGCCGGCCCGCTCAGGCCGCGATGGGTAAACAGCAGGTTCTCGCGAAAGCTCTGGCCGTTGCAGCTGACCAGGCAATCCACCGAGGTGCCGGACAGCTCGCCGCACAGGTCCTTGAGCTGGTCGGTGATGGTGAACGGCACCAGACCCGCGCGGGTCGGCAGCAGTTCATGGCCGAATTGTTTGGCCACTTGATAGCCAAAACCGGTGGCGCCGAGGGTTGGAATCGACAGCCCACCAGTGGCGATCACCAGGGATTCGCAACGCAGCTCACCCAGGGTGGTCTGCAACTGATAGCCGCCATCCAGTCTGGCGATTTCCTGGACGGAGGTGTCCAGATGCAGGCTCACGCCGGTCTGGATGCATTCATCGAGCAGCATGCCGAGGATGTCGCTGGACTTGTTATCGCAGAACAGCTGGCCGAGTTTCTTTTCGTGGTACGGCACGCCGTGCTTGGCCACCAAGCCGATGAAATCCCACTGGGTGTAGCGCGCCAGGGCCGACTTGCAGAAGTGCGCGTTGTGCGAGAGGAAGTTGGCCGGCTCGGTGTACAGATTGGTGAAGTTGCAGCGGCCACCACCGGACATCAGGATCTTTTTGCCGGCCTTGTTCGCATGGTCGATCAGCATCACCTTGCGCCCGCGCCCGGCGGCGGTCAGTGCGCACATCAAGCCTGCGGCGCCGGCGCCAATGATCACAACTTCGGTCGAGCGCACAGCCATGTCCTCATACAAATATTCATCTGAAATGTAATCAAAACTGTGGGAGGGGGCTTGCCCCCGATAGCGGTGTATCAGTAACAGATGGACTGACTGACACACCGCCATCGGGGGCAAGCCCCCTCCCACATTGGATCCTCATTGGATCAACGGTCGTGTTACAGGATCCGCACGCGCAACGAACGGCCTTTGATCTTGCCGTCGTTCAAGCGCTGCAGCGCCTGCTTGGCGATGCCGCGTTCCACGGCCACGAAGGCCTGGAAGTCAAAGATCGCGATCTTGCCGACCTGGGCACCCGGGATGCCGGCGTCACCCGTCAGTGCGCCGAGGATGTCGCCTGGGCGCACCTTGTCCTTGCGACCGGCGGCGATGCACAGCGTGCTCATCACCGGCAGCAGCGGACCACCGCTCTGCGGCTTGAGGTTGTCCAGTTGATCCCAGTTCAGCGGCGACTTCTGCAGTTGCTCGATGGCCTGGGCGCGGTGCGCTTCGGACGGCGCCACCAGGCTGATGGCGAGGCCGGTCTCACCCGCGCGACCGGTACGGCCAACACGGTGAATGTGGATTTCCGAGTCGCGGGCCAGTTCGACGTTGATCACCATGTCCAGCGAGTCGATGTCCAGGCCACGGGCGGCGACGTCGGTGGCCACCAGCACCGAGGTGCTGCGGTTGGCGAACATGGCCAGTACCTGGTCACGGTCGCGTTGCTCCAGGTCACCGTGCAGGCCGACGGCGGAAATGCCCTTGGACGTCAGGTGATCCACGGTTTCCTGCACTTGCTGCTTGGTAAAGCAGAACGCCACGCACGACGCCGGGCGGAAATGCGCCAGCACCTTGGTCACGGCGTCCATGCGCTCTTCCGGCGAGATCTCGTAGAACCGCTGTTCGATCTGATCGTCGGAGTGGAACGCTTCGGCCTTCACTTGCTGCGGCGCGCGCATGAACTTGGAGGCCAGTTGCTTGATGCTCACCGGGTAGGTGGCCGAGAACAGCAGGGTCTGGCGGCGTGCCGGGGTCTTGCTGATGATATCTTCGATGGCGTCGTAGAAACCCATGTCGAGCATGCGGTCGGCTTCGTCGAGGATCAGCGTGTTCAAGCCGTCCAGTACCAGCGAACCTTTGCGCAGGTGCTGCTGGATGCGGCCCGGGGTGCCGACGATCACGTGGGCACCGTGCTCAAGGGAGGCGATCTGCGGGCCGAGGGACACGCCGCCGCACAGGGTCAGCACCTTGATGTTGTCTTCGGCGCGGGCCAGGCGACGGATTTCCTTGGCCACCTGGTCGGCCAGCTCGCGGGTCGGGCACATCACCAGGGCCTGGCACCCGAAATAGCGCGGGTTGATCGGGTTCAGCAGGCCGATACCGAAGGCGGCGGTCTTGCCGCTGCCGGTCTTGGCCTGGGCAATCAGGTCCAGCCCCTTGAGGATCACCGGCAAGCTCTGCGCCTGGATCTGCGTCATCTCGACATAACCCAGCGAGTCGAGGTTAGCCAGCATGGCGGCGGACAGGGGCAAAGTATTAAAAGCGGTGGCGATGGTGGTCACGGGACTGGCTCTGCAAAACAAAATGTCGCGCAGTGTACCAGTCTCGTGGGAATTTCCCCGCAAGTTCTAGACGAGACGCCGGTCAGTGCTCGATATCATGCTCACGGCTGACCACGCGTTTACCGTCTTTTGGCGACAATTGCAGGAAGATCGCCGCCGCCAGCATGGCCATGATGCCCACGGTGAGGAACGTCAGCTGGAACGCGCCGAGCACCGTGTTCACCCCATCGTTGCCGGTCTCCAGGGTGAACCCGCCGAGCAGGGCACCGGCGCAGGCCACGCCCAGGCTCAGGGACAGTTGCGCCACCACCGAGAGCAAACTGTTGCCGCTGCTGGCCTGGGCGTCGTCGAGGTCGATCAGGGTCACGGTGTTCATCGCCGTGAATTGCAGGGAGTTGATGGCGCCGAGCACCGCCAGCATCGCCAGCAGCAGCGGGTAAGGGGTTTGCTCGCTGACCAGGCCCATGCTTGCGAGCATGGCGCCCAGGGCCAGGGTGTTGCCGGTGAGCACCACGCGATAACCCAGGCGCTCGATCAACGGCCGGGCGATGGACTTGGCAAACATCGCCGCCGCCGCCAGCGGCAGCATGCTCATGCCGGCCTGTGACGGCGAATAACCCAGCGCCACCTGCAACAGCAGCGGCACCAGGAACGGCAGCGCACCGCTGCCCAGGCGCGCGAACAGGTTACCGAGGATGCCCACGGCAAAGGTGCGGGTCTTGAACAGCACCGGCGAGAACAGGGCGTTGTCGATATGCCCGGCGCGCAGCCAATACGCCGCCAGGCACGCCAGCCCGCCGAACAGCAGCAACATCACCCGCAGGTGCGGCAGGTGCAGTTCGCCCAGGCCCTCCATGGCGATGGTGATCAGCACCATGGCCGCGCCGAACAGCAGGAAGCCGAGGCTATCGAAGCGCGTGCGCTCGCTGCCGCGCAGGTCGGGGATGAACTTCCACACCGCGTAGCAGCCGATCATGCCCACCGGCAGGTTGATCAGGAAGATCCAGTGCCAGGTCAGGTATTGCACCATCCAGCCGCCCAGGGTCGGGCCGAGCAATGGGCCGAGCAGGCCGGGGATAGTAATGAAGCCCATGATCCGCACCAGCTCGGAACGGGGATAGGCGCGCAGGACCACCAGGCGCCCCACCGGCAGCATCAGCGCGCCGCCCAGGCCCTGGATCACCCGCGCACCCACCAGCATGCTCAAGCTGCTGGACAAGGCGCACAACAGTGACCCGATGCTGAACAGCAGGATGGCGCCAAAGAAGATTTTCTTGGTGCCGAAGCGGTCGGCGATCCAGCCCGACGCGGGGATCAGCAAGGCGACGGTGAGCATGTAGGCAATGACCACGCCCTGCATGCGCAGCGGGTTTTCCGCCAGGTCCCGGGCCATGGCCGGCAGCGCCGTGTTGAGGATCGTCCCGTCCAGCGACTGCATGAAGAAGGCAATCGCGACCACCCAGGGCAGCCAGCGGGCGGTCTTGGCGTCGAGAGGGGCACGATTCGGCATGGGAACCCTTTTGTTAGCAGGCTATGTGTCGGCGATTATGCGCCATTCGTCGCTGTTTTTCCCACTAGCGGTTCGTCTATAGCCGACAACGCGGCGTGCTCGCCCAGCAGAAAATCCAGCAAGGCACGATGCACCGCCAGCGCCGCCTCGCGTGATTCCAGGTCGAGCAAATGGCCGGTGTGTTCGGCCACGGCGAAACTGCTGCGCTCTACGTAATCGCCGAACAACCGGGCTTCGGCGGCAGGGGTGTATTCGTCCAGCGTACCGTTGAGGAAGTACACCGGTGTTGCAATGTGCCGCAGCGCCGGCAAGTAGTTGCCATCGCCCAGCGCCAACACCTGGTGGATGTGAAAACGCGCCTGGCGATATTCGGTGGTGGCCATGTTCGACAGGTGGCGGTGGTTGTTGCGCTTGAGGCGCGGCGACAGGTATTTGCCGACTGTCTCGTTGAGCAGGTGGCCCACGGCGGATTTGTCATCGGCCTCGATCAGCACGCGCACGCGCTCCACGTACGCAAGCATGGCCGGGTTGAGGTTGGGGGCGAGGGCCATCACCACCGAGCTTTCGATGGACGGCGGGTTGTGCGCCAGGGTCAGCAATGTGGAGATGCCGCCCCAGGAGGCCGAGACCAGATGGTTGACTGCAAGGCGCTCCACCAGCGCGCGCAGCATCTGTACCTCGTCGTCCTTGGTCACCAGGTCCAGGTCGGTGTTGTATTCACGCGAATAGCCGGAGAATGGCAGGTCGAACAGCAGCACATTGAAATGCTCGGCCAGGCATTTGCTGGTACGGGCAAAAGAGCGCGTGGTGGACAGTGCACCGTTGACCATCAGCACGGTTTTTCTGTGCGGGTCGTCGCCCAGTTGCTCTACGTGGACGTTGTAGTGCTTGTATAGCTTCTCTATGACAAAACTTCCCTGGGTCATCGCTGCACTCCCTGTGATGTGGCGGTATGCCATCACTCCTTATAACGGGGTTTTTTGCGGGCGACAACAGGGCTGTCCGTGCAGAACGGGAAGAAGAGAATGGACGGTAGGAAGGGTTGAAATTGATCTGTCTGAAATCAACTCAGGACAATGTGGGAGGGGGCTTGCTCCCGATAACAGTGTGTCAGTCAGTACATGTGTCACTGATACACCGTCATCGGGAGCAAGCCCCCTCCCACAGGGGTTTTATATTTACAACGTCAGGGTCAGGCGTTTGACCAGGGCGCCTGGCAGCAGATTCGACGCGGTGTTGCGCTGCCCATACGTGCTGGCCGACAGCAGCAGTTCCCGTTCAATCGTCAACGCTTCCAGCTGTGAGCCCAGCAGGCTGTACACACTGTCATCAAAGCGCATGGTGCTGACCGGGGCCTTGATCTCGCCGTCTTCCACCCAGAACGTGGCGAAGCGGGTCATGCCGGTCAGGCGCGCCGCCGGCAGGTCGGAGTAGTTCAGGTACCACAGGTTGCTGATGTACAGCCCGGTGCCCAATTGCTTGAGGATATCGGCCTGGGCCAGGTTGCCGGCGGCCATCTGCAGGGCGCTGGGGGACTCGTCGCCGCCGGCGCCGTTGGCACTGAGGCCATATTCGGCGGCGCTGCGCGAGTTGACCAGTTGGCCGTCGGCGCGGCCTGCATCGATCAACCTGACATCGCTGCGCGGGTAGCCTTCCGGGGAAAAGGCCTGGCTCAGTGAACCGCTGATCTGCTCGCTGACGGTCACCAGCGGGCTCAGGTGCTGTTCGCCGGCATACAGGCGTTGCAACGAGCTGCCTTTGCTGGCGATGGCCTGGGCGGAAAAGCCGCCCCAGGTCACGATGCTGATGATCTCTTCGAGTGCCGCCGGAGCGAGGTAGGCGCGGTACTGTCCGGGCGGCAGCGGGTGCAGCGGTCGGCCCAGGAAGTGGAGCTGGTCGCGCGCCTGTTGGACGCGCCGGGCGAACTCGGCACTGTCCCAGGTGTGCCCGGCGTAGCTGGCCTTGACCGCTTCGCCATTGGCGTGGAACAGGCTGAAGTCGAAGTTGAAGCTATTGGCCTGGTGCCAGCCGAACGCGCCGTCGGAGCTGGCAAAGCCACGGCTGATGGGACCGGCGGCATAGAAGCCGACCAGGTCCACGTCTTCTGCAGCCCGGCTGATGTCTTGCAGCACCTGGGCCATCTCCGGCAGGGGGCGCAGCTGTTCGTTGTGGCTGTGCCAGGCGTCGTGGTTCAGCAACAGGTACGGGTCCGCCGGCAGTAGCGGCAAGGTTTCGCGCAGTTGTTGCAGGCCATCGGCCAGACGCTGGCGATCCAGCGCCGGCTCGCCGGACAGGGTGATGCCCAGGTCGGCGTGGCGGCCGTCGTTGATCAGCTTGAGGTTCAGGCTCGATTGTTGCACCTGGCCGGCCTGGCGCACCTGTGCGTGGTTGAACCGCACGAATTCCGACGATTCATCCGCGTAGCCGAGGTGAAATTGCTCTTTATCGGTGATGGCCTGCTTGAGCCAGTCCACCAGTGCCTTGAAGTTATTCATCAGGCGTCTCCCCCGAATACATCGACGTTACTGAACACACAGGCCGGCGACGCATGGCCGACGCGGATCACCTGGTTGGGTTCGCCCTTGCCGCAGTTCGGCGTGCCCAACACCTTGAAGGTGCTGGCATCGCCGACCGCGCTGAGGTTGCGCCAGAACTGCGCGGAAATGGCGCGGTAGTTGGGGTTCTTCACCACACCCTTGAGTTCGCCGTTTTCGATCAACTGGCCCCACTCACACCCGAACTGGAACTTGTTGCGCGCATCGTCGATGGACCACGAACGATTGGTCGACATCAGGATGCCGTGTTCAATACCGCCCACCAGTTGCGCGAGGTTTTTATCGCCGGGCTCGATATTCAAGTTGGCCATTCGATCGATGGGCGGGCGATTCCAGCCGCAGGCGCGGCTGTTGGCGACGCCTGGCAGGTTGGCGCGAAATTGCGACAACGCGCCGCCCAACGGCTTGAGCAGCAGCCCTTGGCGGATCAGGAACTGCTTGCTGGCGCGGGTGCCGTCATCGTCATGGCTGTAACTGGCAAGCTGCTCGGGGATGTCCGGGTCGAAGGTCACGTTGAGCAGCGGTGAACCGTATTGCAGGTGGCCGAAGTCGCTGGCCTTCACAAAGCTGGTGCCGGCGTAGTTGCGCTCGTCGCCAAGGATGCGGTCCAGCTCCAGCGGATGGCCGATGGACTCGTGGATCTGCAGGATCATCTGGTCGGGCATCAGCAGCAGGTCACGCGGACCCTGGGGCGTGTTCGGTGCCAGCAACAGTTGCAGGGCCTCGTCGGCCACGCGCGGCGCGGCGCCGATCAGGCCGAAGCGGCTGATTACGTCAAACCCGCCTTGCTGGCCGAAGTTGCTGCCGCCGAGGGTGCGGGTCTGGCTGTCGTTACCGTCGAAGGCCGTGACATTGACGCCGGGGAACACAAAGCGCTGGGCCTGGCGCAATTGGGCGCCGGCGGTGTTGAGGTAGATCTGTTCGACGGTGGTCTGGCCCAGACTCACGTCCCAGCTGACCAGGCGTTCATCCCTGGGCACGGCAGCGGACTCATCGCCGAGCAGTTGGTAGCAGTCGCTCAGGGTGGGGAAGGGCTGGTCGAAGTCGGGCGACAGGTAGTCGGCCACGTCACTGGACACCGCTTGCTCGCGCAGGTCGAGCAGGGCGTGGGGCTGGATCTGCCGGGCCTGCTGCTCGGCGCGCTCGAGGGCGGCTTGCAGGCCGGCCAGGGAAATATCGTTGGTCGCGGCGTAGGCTTCCACGCCGTTGAGGCGCACGGTGAGCATGGCGCCTTCGTCGTGGCTCAGGTGCGGCGGTTCGGCGACGTTCTTGCGTACCGACAGGTATCGGCCGGATTCGCGGACATAGCGCAGGGAGAAGAATTGGGCGTTGGTGCGCAGGGCACTGAAGTGTTTCTTGAGCGTGGCGTGGTGTTCGAACATGGGGCCTTCCTTGTGGGCGGCTCAGCGCGGGCAGGCCAACAGAGTAGGCCGGGGCTGGGAGCTGATCAAGGGAGGGGGTTGTGTGTTGTTTGTTCGGGCCTCATCGGGGGCAAGCCCCCTCCCACACTTGACCGCGTACTTCCTTTGGAACACGGTCGAATGTGGGAGGGGGCTTGCCCCCGATGGGAGCGCCGCAGTGTTTCAGTTACTGCGCAATTTCACGCATCGGCTTGCCACGCACCGGCGCATCGCCGGCCACGTAGTAGTCGGCGGTGCTGCGCGGCAGTGGCGTGCGGCCACGGATCTTGTCGGCGATTTTCTCGGCGATCATGATCGTCGGCGCGTTCAGGTTACCGGTGGTGATGATCGGCATGATCGACGCATCCACCACACGCAAACCCTGCATGCCGTGCACGCGGCCTTCGCCGTCGACCACCGCCATCTCGTCGGTGCCCATCTTGCACGAGCAGGACGGGTGGAACGCGGTCTCGGCGTGCTCGCGGATGAACTTGTCCAGTTGCTCGTCGGTTTGCACGTCGATACCCGGGCTGATTTCGCGGCCACGGTAAGGGTCGAGCGCCGGCTGCTGCATGATTTCGCGGGTCAGGCGGATGCCGTCACGAAATTCCTGCCAGTCCTGTTCGGTGGCCATGTAGTTGAAGAGGATGCTCGGGTAGTCCCGTGGGTTCTTCGACTTCAGGTGCACGCGGCCACGGCTTGGCGAACGCATGGAACCCATGTGCGCCTGGAAGCCGTGCTCTTTCACGCCGTTGCTGCCGTTGTAGTTAATGGCGACCGGCAGGAAGTGGTACTGGATGTTCGGCCATTCGAATTCCGGGCGCGAACGGATAAAACCGCCGGCCTCGAACTGGTTGCTGGCGCCGATACCGGTGCCGTTGAACAGCCATTCGGCACCGATGGCCGGCTGGTTGTACCAGAGCAGCGAGGGGTACAGCGACACGGGCTGGGTGCAGGCGTATTGCAGGTACAGCTCAAGGTGATCCTGCAGGTTTTCGCCGACGCCTGGCAGGTCATGGACCACCGGGATGTCGAGGCTTTCCAGCAATTTGGCCGGGCCGACGCCGGAGCGTTGCAGCAGTTGCGGCGAGGCGATTGCGCCGCTGCACACCAGCACTTCCTTGCGCGCACGGGCTTCAACGCGCTCTTCGGCGGCGCCGATCAGGTAACGCACGCCGACCGCACGCTTGCCTTCGAACAACACTTTGTCGGTGAGGGCGTGGGTGACGATGGTCAGGGTCGAACGCTTTTTAGCCGTGTCCAGGTAACCGCGTGCGGTGCTGGCGCGACGGCCATTGGGCGTGACGGTGCGGTCCATCGGGCCGAAGCCTTCCTGCTGGTAGCCGTTCAAGTCTTCGGTACGCGGGTAACCGGCCTGTACGCCGGCTTCGACCATGGCGTGGAACAGCGGATTATTGCCTGCTTTGGGCGTGGTCACGCTGACCGGGCCTTCGCCGCCGTGGTAGTCGTTGGGGCCGATGTCGCGGGTTTCGGCCTTGCGGAAATACGGCAGGCAGTCCAGGTAGGTCCAGTCTTCCAGCCCCGGCAGCTTCGACCAGTTGTCGTAGTCCATGGCGTTGCCGCGGATGTAACACATGCCGTTGATCAGGGAAGAGCCACCCAGGCCCTTGCCGCGACCGCATTCCATGCGGCGACCGTCCATATGCGGCTCCGGATCGGTTTCGTAGGCCCAGTTATAGCGGCGGCCTTGCAGCGGGAACGCCAGGGCGGCGGGCATCTGGGTACGGAAGTCGAGGCGGTAGTCCGGGCCACCGGCTTCCAGCAACAGGACGGTGACGCCTTCGTCTTCGGTCAGGCGAGTTGCCAGGGTATTACCGGCGGAGCCGGCACCCACAATGATGTAGTCGTATTCTTGGGACATTGGATGCACCCTCTTTGAAGTGTGGTCAGGTCGGGCCTCATCGGGGGCAAGCGCCCTCCCACATTTGAAGGTGTTCACAAATCAAAGTGTGGGAGGGGGCTTGCCCCCGATAGCGGCCTCAAAGGCACTACAAGGCTCGGGTTCTTAGAACACCGAGGCGTAATCACCCAACTCAACCTGTACCGATTTGATGCGCGTGAAGTTGTTCAGCGAGCTGATCCCGTTCTCACGGCCCACACCCGATTGCTTGTAGCCACCCACCGGCATCTTCGCGTCGGACTCGCCCCAGGCGTTGATCCAGCAGATACCCGCTTCCAGTTGATGAATCACGCGGTGAGCGCGGTTCAGGTCCTTGGTGACCAGGCCGGCTGCCAGGCCGAAGTCGGTGTCGTTGGCGCGGCGGATCACTTCTTCTTCGGTCTCGTAGGTGAGGATGCTCATCACCGGGCCGAAGATCTCTTCACGCACGATGGTCATGTCGTCGGTGCAGTCGGTGAACACGGTCGGGGCCACGAACGCGCCTTTGGCCAGGTCGCCGTCGGTCAGGCGATCGCCGCCGCACAGCAGGCGTGCGCCTTGCTCTTTGCCCTTGGCGATGTAGCCCAGCACGCTTTCCATGTGGGCGAAGCTGACCAGCGGGCCGAAGTTGGTGTTGTCGTCCTGCGGGTCGCCTACACGGATGCGCGCAACACGCTCAAGAATCTTGGCTTCGAACGCTGCTTGCAGATGCTTGGGCACGAACACGCGGGTGCCGTTGGTGCAGACCTGGCCGGAGCTGTAGAAGTTGGCCATCATCGCGATGTCGGCGGCGCGATCCAGGTCGGCGTCTTCGAACACGATCAGCGGCGACTTGCCGCCCAGTTCCATGGTCACTTCCTTGAGCGAGGAGCTCGAAGCGCTGGCCATGACTTTCTTGCCGGTGTCGGTGCCGCCGGTGAACGAGACTTTCTCGATGCGCGGGTGCTCGGTCAGCCAGGTGCCGACTTCACGGCCGCTGCCGGTCAGGACGTTGAACACACCGGCCGGAACGCCGGCTTCGGTGTAGATCTCGGCCAGTTTCAGGGTGGTCAGCGAGGTGACTTCGCTGGGCTTGAAGATCATCGCGTTACCGGCGGCCAGGGCCGGTGCGGATTTCCACAGGGCGATCTGGATCGGGTAGTTCCACGCGCCGATACCGGCGACCACGCCCAGCGGCTCGCGGCGGGTGTAGACGAAGGAGGTGTCGCGCAGCGGAATCTGCTCGCCTTCGATGGCCGGCACCAGGCCTGCGTAGTATTCGAGTACGTCGGCGCCGGTGACGACGTCGACGTATTTGGTTTCGGAGAACGCCTTGCCGGTGTCCAGGGTTTCCAGGGCGGCCAGCTCATCGTTGCGCTCGCGCAGGATGTCGACGGCGCGGCGCAGGATGCGCGAACGCTCCATGGCGGTCATGGCGGCCCAGATCTTCTGGCCTTTTTCGGCGCTGACCACGGCACGTTCAACGTCATCTTTCGTTGCGCGTTGCACTTGGGCGAGAACTTCACCGTTAGCCGGGTTGATGGCTTCGAAGGTGGCATCGCTGCCAGCGTCGCTGTAGCCGCCGTCAATGTAGAGTTTTTGCAGTTCGAAACGGGCCATAAAGTCCTCGCAAGTGCATAAGTGGTTGGCGCGGTTCGGGAGTTGAGCGGTTATGTGCTCTGACTCACCTGCTTGGCCAATTGGAAATCCATGTATTCGTGAGCAATGCGTTGCGCCTGCTCCGTGTCGAAAGCGTCTCCCGACAGGGCACCGCGCAACCACAAACCGTCGATCAGGGCCGCCAGGCCTCGGGCTGCGCTGCGTGCTTCGGGCAACGGCAGCGCACGGCGGAACTGGCAGCACAGGTTGGAATACAGACGTTGATCGTTGATCCGCTGCAACCTGTGCAAAGACGGGTGGTGCATGCTGGAGGCCCAGAAGGCCAGCCAGGTTTTCATTGCCGGGCCGTTGACCTGGCTGGCGTCGAAGTTGCCGGCGACGATCACCTGAAGGTGGGCGCGCGGGCTGTCATCCTTCAACGCTTGTCGACGTGCGTGGATGTTTTCCATCAGCACGCTCATCAAGTACTGCATCGTCGCTGCGATCAGGCCGTTCTTGTCCCGAAAGTAGTGACTGATGATGCCGTTCGAGACGCCTGCCAAACGGGCGATCAGCGCAATGCTGGCATCTCCCATTCCGACTTGATCGATGGCCGTCATCGTGGCTTCGATCAACTGCTGGCGGCGTATGGGTTGCATACCGACCTTGGGCATGTAGCACCTCTCCTTTGGCCTGCCGACAGGCGATCCACGTCCGTCGGCTTGAAGGCCAGTCTATTTTGTTTTGATTGAACGTTCAATCAACAAAGAATAAGCTCTGCGACAAATGGTCGCTGCCTACAGAAGTTTCCTACCTGAGAGCCGCGACCTCTGACACCTGCTAAAACCCCTGAAACAGGCCGTATCAGGGCTTGGGCACCGCTTCGGCGGGGTCCGGGATTTTCGGGATGTCTTTATAACACCCGTCCGTCGACTGCCGAAAAATCGATGTCCCGGGATAACCGTTGCCTTGTGTTTCTCTCTCGCACTGCCCGGAGCATCTGCGCCATGAGTTCTGCCTCTCTTATAAAGACTCCGCCCGAAAAGGTGCGGGTCAACGGTTGGGTGTTCTACACCTCCACCGCGCTGATTCTGTTGTTGACCGCCATTCTGATCATCGCCCCGCAGGAGGCCGGGCGCATGCTCGGCGTCGCCCAGGCCTGGCTGTCGAAAAGCTTCGGCTGGTACTACATGGTGGTCATCGCCGCCTACCTGGTGTTCGTGGTCGGACTGGCGTTTTCGTCCTATGGCAAATTGAAACTGGGCAGCAAGGACGACACCCCGGACTTCAGCTACGGCGCCTGGGCCGGCATGCTGTTCTCGTCGGGCATCGGCATTTCGCTGCTGTACTTCGGCGCCTCCGAGCCGCTGGATCACTACTTCAACCCGCCCGAAGGCGCGGCTGCCAGCAATGGCGCGGCACGTCAGGCCCTGCAACTGACCTTCCTGCACTGGGGCCTGCATGGCTGGGCGATCTATGCGCTGGTCGGCCTGGCCGTGGCGTACTTCGCGTATCGCCATAACCAGCCGCTGGCCTTGCGTTCGGCGCTGTACCCGCTGGTGGGCGAGCGCTGGGTAAAAGGCGCGGCCGGCCACGCGGTGGACGGTTTCGGCATGTTCGTGACCTTGCTCGGCCTGGTGACCAACCTGGGGATTGGTGCGATGCAGGTGTCGTCGGGGCTTGAAAACCTGTTCGGCATGGCGCACAGCAACACCAACCTGCTGATCGTGATCATCGTGATGAGCACCGTGGCGACCATCGCGGCGGTGTCGGGCGTGGAGAACGGCATTCGCCGCCTGTCCAACCTCAACATCGTCTTGTTCAGCGGCTTGCTGATTTTCGTGCTGCTGTTCGGCCCAACCCTGCACTTGCTCAACGGCCTGGTGCAGAACACCGGTGACTACCTCAACGGTATCGTGCTGAAAACCTTCGACCTCTACGTGTATGAAGGCGACGGCGCCAAGACCGAACGCTGGATGGGCCTGTGGACCCTGTTCTACTGGGCCTGGTGGATTTCCTGGGCACCTTTCGTGGGCATGTTCATTGCGCGTATTTCCCGTGGGCGGACCGTGCGTGAACTGGTGGCCGGCGTGCTGCTGATCCCGCTGGGCTTCACCCTGGCGTGGTTGTCGATCTTCGGCAACTCGGCGCTGGACCTGGTGCTGAACCATGGCGCCGTGGAGCTGGGCAAGACCGCGCTGGAACAACCGTCCATGGCGATCTACCAGTTGCTTGAGCATTACCCGGCGTCGAAAGTCGTCATCGGTGTGTCGATCTTCGTCGGCTTTGTGCTGTTCCTGACGCCGGCGGATTCCGGCGCGGTGATGATGGCCAACCTGTCGTGCAAGGGCGGCAACGTGGATGAAGATGCGCCGCACTGGCTGCGCATCTTCTGGTCGGCGGTGATTACCCTGGTGACCATCGGCCTGCTGTTCGCCGGCAACTTCGAAGCCATGCAGACCATGGTGGTGCTGGCGGGGCTGCCGTTCTCGGTGGTGCTGATTCTGTTCATGTTCGGTTTGCACAAGGCCATGCGCCAGGATGTGGCCATCGAACAGGAGCAGGCGCAGTTGGCTGAACGCGGGCGTCGCGGCTTCAGCGAGCGCTTGACCGCACTGGACCTGCAACCGAGCCAGGGCACCGTGCAACGCTTTATGGACAAGCACGTCACGCCGGCGCTTGAAGAAGCGGCGACGGCGTTGCGTGAACAGGGTTTGCACGTGCAGACGCTGCTGGGCAAATCCAAGCGCTGCATCGGTGTGCGGATCGAGATGGAAGAGGGCAACCCGTTTGTCTACGAAGTCAGCCTGGATGCCTACTCGTCGGCGCCGGCTGACTTGCCTGAAGAAGAGCGCACGCGTTATTACCGTGCCGAGGTGTACCTGCACAACGGGCCTCAGGAATACGACCTGATGGGCTTCACCCAGGAGCAGATCACCCGGGATGTGCTCGATCAGTTTGAAAGCCATCGGCAACTCCTTGGCCGGGTCTATAGCTGATAGTTGAAGCCTGATGGTGCCTTAAATGTGGGAGGGGGCTTGCCCCCGATGGCTGTGTATCAGTAACAGGTGTACTGACTGACACACTGCCATCGGGGGCAAGCCCCCTCCCACATTTTGCTTGGCAGTGTTTGCTAGCCCAGGTTCTTGCCCAGCAGGGCATGGTAGAGCTCGCTGTCACCCAGGATGCCCACCACCTTGTTGTTGTCATGCAGCACCAGCTTGTTGCCTGTCTGATACCGAATCTGCAACGCATCGCGCATGCCGATGTTGGAGTCCACCAGGGTCGGCACCCGGCCCAGACCTTCCACCGCTTGCCCCGGCGCCCAGTTCTGCAGGTTCATCACCACGCCGTTCTGCCGCGCGCCCTGGATGGTGTTGCCTTCGGCCAGGTCCAGCCAGGAGTCGCCGCCCGGGTCCAGGCATACCGAACCGTTGACCCGCGTGCAGTTGTCCAGCGTCCGCATCAGGCTGCGGCCGCACAGCACGTTCAGCGGGTTGGTATGGGCGACGAAGGTGCGCACATAGTCGTCCGCCGGGTTCAGCACGATCTCTTCCGGCACGCTGTACTGGATGATCTTGCCGTCTTTCATGATCGCGATGCGGCTGCCCAGCTTGAGGGCCTCGTCGAGGTCGTGGCTGACGAACACGATGGTCTTGTTCAGCTTGCGCTGCAGTTCCAGCAGTTCATCCTGCAGGCCCTGGCGAATCAGCGGGTCGAGGGCGGAGAAGGGTTCGTCCATCAGCAGGATATCGGCGTCCATCGCCAGCGCACGGGCCAGGCCGACGCGCTGTTGCATGCCGCCGGACAGCTCGTCCGGCTTCTTGTTGCGCCATTGGGTCAGGCCCACCAGTTCGAGTTTTTCGTCGACCAGCGCGCGCCGTTCCTTTTCCGGGCGACCCTGCATTTCCAGGCCGAAGCTGATGTTCTCGCGCACGGTCAGCCAGGGCATCAGGGCGAACTTCTGGAACACCATGGCGATGCGTTTGGTGCGCATCATTTTCAGCTCGGCCGGCGTGCAGGAGGCGATGTCGATCTGGCGCCCCTCGTGCTCGACAAACAGTTGGCCACGGCTGACCGTGTTGAGGCCGTTGATGCAGCGCAGCAGACTGGATTTGCCGGAGCCCGACAGGCCCATCAGCACACAGATCTCGCCTTTCTCGATATCCAGGCTGGCGTTTTCCACGCCGACAATCTGCCCGGTCTTTTTCAGGATTTCGTTACGGCTCATGCCCTGGTCCAGCAGCTTGAGCGCTTCGCGTGGGTCTTTGGAAAAGATCACGTCGACTTTGTCGAATCGGATAATGCTCATGCATCACCCCCTACTTTGGCGTCGGGTTGTTTGCAGATACGGTCGAGCATGATGGCCAGCAATACGATTGCCAGGCCCGCTTCAAAGCCCAGGGCGATATCGGCCGTGTTCAGTGCGTTGACCACCGGCTTGCCGAGGCCGTCGGCACCCACCAGCGCCGCGATCACCACCATCGACAACGACAGCATGATGCATTGGGTAATGCCGGCGGCGATGCTCGGCATGGCGTGGGGCAGTTCAATGCGCGAGAGCAACTGGCGGCGCGAGCAGCCGAAGGCCTTGCCGGCGTCCATCAGCTCCTGCGGAACGTCGCGGATACCCAGGTAGGTCAGGCGGATGGGCGCGGCAATCGCGAACACCACGGTGGAAATCAGCCCGGGCACCACACCCAGCCCGAAGAGGGTCAGGGTAGGGATGAGGTAGACGAAGGTCGGCACGGTCTGCATCAGATCGAGTACCGGCCGCATCATGGTGTAGAACATCGGCTTGTGCGCGGCAACAATGCCCAGCGGCACGCCGATGACCACGCAGACCAGGGTGGCGAACAGCACCTGGGCGAGGGTTTCCATGGTTTCCTGCCAGTACCCCAGGTTGAGGATCAGCAGGAAGGAGGCAATGACGAACACCGTCAGGCCCCATTTGCGTTGAATAAAGTGAGCCAGCAGCGCAATCAGACCGATCAATGCCAGCGGATTGAACCAGGTCAGCGCAAACGTCACGCCGTGGATCATCGTTTCCAGTGTCGATGCGATTGCGTCGAAGTAGTTGGCACCGTGTTGGGTCAACCAGTCGACGAAGGCAGCGATGTACTGGCCTAGTGGGATTTTCTGTTCAGTCAGCATGGTAGTGAATGTCCACATGCGAAGGGGAATACATCCCGGGGCAGCGCACCGCCCCGGGGTCAGCGGGTGCTATTTGGCGAGGTAAGCCTTGACGGCATCGAGTCCTGGTTTGCCATCGACGGTGGTGACACCGGCGAGCCAGGTGTCGAGCACTTGCGGGTTCTTCTGCAGCCAGGCCTTGGCGGCGGCGTCGGCCTTCATCTTGTCGTCCAGGACGTTACCCATCAGGGTGCTTTCCATGTCCAGCGTGAACACCAGGTTTTTCAGCAACTGGCCAACGTTGCTGCATTCCTGGGTGTAGCCCTTGCGGGTGTTGGTGTAGATGGTGGCCTGGCCGTAGTTGGGGCCGAACGAATCGTCACCCCCGGTCAGGTACTTCATCTTGAAGCGGGTGTTCATCGGGTGCGGCTCCCAGCCCAGGAACACGATGGCCTGGTTGCGCTTTGAGGCGCGTTCAACCTGGGAGAGCATCCCGGCTTCACTGGATTCGACCACCTTGAAACCGGCGGTCTTGAGGCCGAAGGCGTCTTTGTCGATCAATGTCTGGATGGTGCGGTTGCCGTCGTTGCCCGGTTCGATGCCGTAGATCTTGCCGCCCAGCTCATCCTTGAATTTGGCGATGTCGGCGAAGTCTTTCAGGCCCTTGTCATACAGCGCCTCGGGCACCGCCAGGGTGTATTTGGCGTTCTCCAGGTTGGCGCGTACGGTTTCCACGGTGCCGGCTTCGCGGTACTGCTTGATGTCGTTTTCCATGGTCGGCATCCAGTTGCCGAGGAAAATGTCCATGTTCTTGCCGTCGGCCAGGGACTTGTAGGTCACTGGGACCGAAATCATCGTGGTGCGCGGCTTGTAGCCCAGGCCCTTGAGGATTTCGCTGGTGGTCGCGGTGGTGACGGTGATGTCGGTCCAGCCGACATCGGAGAAGTTGACGGTCTTGCACTGTTCCGGTTCTGCGGCGTGCGCCATGACCGGCAGACTCAGCATGGCGGCCAACAACAACGAGGGTGAACCTTTCATCGGGGTAGACTCCTGTGTTTTTTCTGGCGGCATTCGCCGCGCTTTATAGGTGCTGCTATTGGAGTGTGTGTTGGACAGCTCTGGCACGGTGCCTTGCAAACGAGTCGTGACTGATCATGTACCAGTGAAAATCTGACGCCTACAGGGGGCGTCGTATCCAGTACAGGGAGGGTCGCATCCAGTACCGATGACGTCGCTTACAGATTTTTCCAAAGGTAAAACCGCTGTTTTTACCCTTCTGCACCGCAAAAAACGCCCAAAACAGGCCATTACACGCGAGCGACGCTGGTGAGCATGGATGCGTCGGTGTGAGACGCCGTGAGCGGCCGCAAAAGCCTGATGATGCGGCCATCTGGGCGATCTGAGCGTAGCACCTCGTTCAAGCCTGGCCGTGCTTATCGAGGAGTTCTACCGCAATGGCTATCAGTGTTTTCGACCTGTTCAAGATCGGCATCGGGCCTTCGAGTTCTCACACCGTCGGCCCCATGCGCGCCGCCGCGCTGTTCGTTCAAGGCTTGCGCGAGCGTGATCTGTTGGACCAGGTTCGGCGCGTCGAGGTGCAACTCTACGGCTCCTTGTCGGCCACCGGCATCGGCCATGGCAGTGACACCGCCACCATCATGGGCTTGATGGGCGAATGGCCGGACGCAATCGACCCGTCGCAGATCGGCGTGCGTATTCACACGCTGCGCGAAACCGACACCTTGTTGCTCGACGGCCGTCTGCCGGTGCCGTTCGTATGGTCACGGGACATGCGCCTGCTCGACGAAAACCTGCCGTTCCATCCCAACGCCATGACCCTGGTGGTGTGGGGGGATGACGGCGAGTTGCACCGCGACACCTACTACTCGGTGGGCGGCGGCTTTGTGGTGGATGAAGCCCAGGCGCAAAGTGGCGTGGCCGATATGGACGGCACCGTACTGCCTTACGATTTCTCCAGCGCGGCCGAGTTGCTGCAGCTGTGCAAGACCCACAACCTGCGGGTCGCCGAACTGATGCTGGCCAACGAAAAGACCTGGCGCTCCGAAGAAGAGATCCGCAGCGGCCTGATGAAACTCTGGCGTGCCATGCAGGATTGCGTGGAGCAGGGCCTCAAGCACGAAGGCATCCTGCCCGGCGGTCTCAACGTGCGCCGTCGCGCTGCCAGGCTGCACCGCAGCCTGCAGGAACTGGGCAAGCCGAATGTGATCGGTTCGACCTTGAGCGCCATGGAGTGGGTCAACCTGTTCGCCCTGGCGGTCAACGAAGAAAACGCCGCCGGTGGGCGCATGGTCACCGCACCCACCAATGGCGCGGCGGGGATCATTCCGGCCGTGCTGCATTACTTTATGAAGTTCAGTGAAGAAGTGACTGAGGCCAACGTGGTCGACTATCTGCTCGGCGCGGCGGCAGTGGGCATTCTGTGCAAGAAGAACGCCTCGATCTCCGGTGCCGAAGTCGGTTGCCAGGGCGAAGTGGGTTCCGCCTGCGCCATGGCCGCAGCGGGCCTGGCCGAAATTCTCGGCGCCACGCCGGAGCAACTGTGCAACGCTGCGGAAATCGGTCTGGAACACAACCTGGGCCTGACCTGCGACCCGGTGGGCGGCCTGGTGCAAGTGCCGTGTATCGAGCGTAATGCGATTGCGGCGGTCAAGGCGATCAATGCGGCGCAGATGGCCTTGCGCGGCGACGGCCAGCACTTTATTTCCCTGGACCGGGTGATCCGCACCATGCGCGATACCGGGGCGGATATGCACGACAAGTACAAAGAAACGTCGCGCGGCGGGTTGGCGGTCAGCGCTGTTGAGTGCTGAGACCGCGTCGCCTGCTATCGGGGGCAAGCCCCCTCCCACAGGGGAACGCATTTCGACTGTGGGAGGGGGCTTGCCCCCGATAGCGGTAGTGCGCTCAATATTGCTCACAAAGTGAACACCCCAATCAAAACCGCCACCTTTTAGCGCGTCGCAAATAGATAAGTAGCCTGCGAACGATTTACCCCTCCGTTACCCGTCCCCCGTGCTTTGGGTGACAGACTTTTCCTACGCCCGCAAAGCGCCTTCCCACAAGTGCTACCGTTCTGCTCACGGCCCTTGAACACTCATCCTGTGCGTTATATCCCACGTTTAATGCGCGGGCTTATATAGACGCGTCAACAGGTCGTTTTCAGGATTTGTTGAATGGCCATTCAAATTTAGGCATGGCATTTGCTCTATCAATTCAAAGCCTCTGTCCTTGCAAGGGATGAGCGCAATAACAAGAGCCTCGCCTGAGGCCATCACCCGCTTTGTGTGAGGAGATACTGTGATGACGTCGTCCAACTCCGGGGGCCAACCCCAGAACCGTGCGCCTCAATCCATCGGCTTTCTGCTGCTGGACAATTTCACGCTGATTTCCCTGGCGTCGGCCGTGGAACCGCTGCGCATGGCCAACCAGCTGTCCGGCCGCGAGCTGTATCGCTGGACAACCCTGAGTGTCGACGGCAACCAGGTGTGGGCCAGCGATGGCCTGCAGATCACGCCCGATGCCGCGATGCACAAGGCCCCGGTGCTGGACACGGTGATTGTCTGCGGCGGCGTCGGCATCCAGCGCACCGTCACCCGCGAACACGTGTCGTGGCTGCAAAGCCAGGCGCGCCAGTCCCGGCGTCTCGGGGCGGTGTGCACCGGCAGTTGGGCCCTGGCCTGCGCGGGTCTGCTCGATGGTTTTGATTGCAGCGTGCACTGGGAATGCCTGGCGTCGATGCAGGAAGCGTTCCCCCGCGTAGCCATGAGCACCCGCCTGTTCACCCTCGACCGCAACCGCTTTACCAGCTCCGGCGGCACCGCGCCGTTGGACATGATGCTGCACCTGATCAGCCGCGACCACGGCCGTGAACTGTCGGCAGCGATCTCCGAGATGTTTGTGTACGAACGCATCCGTAACGAACAGGATCACCAGCGCGTGCCGCTCAAGCACATGCTCGGCACCAACCAGCCCAAGCTGCAGGAAATCGTTGCGTTGATGGAAGCCAACCTGGAAGAGCCGATCGACCTGGACGAACTGGCGGTGTACGTCGCCGTGTCGCGTCGCCAGCTGGAGCGGCTGTTCCAGAAATACCTGCACTGTTCGCCGTCGCGCTATTACCTCAAGTTGCGCTTGATCCGTGCGCGGCAGTTGCTCAAGCAGACACCGATGTCGATCATCGAAGTGGCGTCGGTGTGCGGGTTTGTGTCCACGCCGCATTTTTCCAAGTGCTACCGCGAATACTTCGGCATTCCGCCACGGGATGAGCGCGTAGGTTCCAACACCACCCAGCAAGTGGCGATGATGCCGATTCCGCAGGCACTGGTGTTGTCACCGCTGTCGGGGCCGATGTCGGCGTTGAGCCAGGCGCGCAATGAGTCGACGTTCGCCAGCGTAAGGCTCTGACACTGGCCGCTTAAAATTGTAGGAGCGAGCTTGCTCGCGAAAAACTCAAGATCGCGGTGGGGTATCTGAGGCCCCGCGTCATCGTTGACGATCTTCGCGAGCAAGCTCGCTCCTACAGGGAGAGTGTCTCTCAGGCGCCAGAGTTCTGCTTGAACTGCATCAAAGCCGGCAACAACTGCTTATCGATCGCCTGCCGCACCGCCGGCAGAATCGTCGCCTTGCCGGTGTACATCTGTTCCACCATGCCCTTGAGCGCCCTGGCCCGCGCTTCGCTCAAACCGCGTACCGCACACTCGCATGCCTGCTCGGCCGTGGCACCGCTGGACACTTCAAAACCCAGCGAGCGCAGTTGGCTCAGCAGGTCATCCTGGTCAATCAAATCCGCGTGCATCATGACGTTTATCCTGGTGTAGGGAACGGTGATTGAGCTCGATTCTGGTAGGCCCCCGGCCGGTGGGCAAGCGCAGAATCGAGCAATGCCTCGGATGGCTATGAACAGGTCGTTTTCGGGTTACTCAGGCTTGCAGGTAATAGGCACACTGGCGCCAGGCACGCAGCTTGATGGTTTGGTCACCCTCGGGATGCACGGCTCACACAAGGCACCTCTGCCCCGATCCAGTCACGGCTGGTTCGGGGCTTTTTTTGCCGGCAAACCGATGACCCGGCCGAGCAGGGCGGGCCGTGGCAGCTCGGCCTGTGCAGCGCTGATTGCGGTGAGCTTGTGCAGCGTGGCCTCAGTGAACGGCGTTGCGTGCGGACCGGCCAGGTCGACATGCAGCAGCATCTGTTCGTTGCCGGCCAGCTCCTTTTCATCACCCAGCAGATGCAGGCTGTGATAGAGGTGCAGGCGCTTGGCATCAAAGGCGATCAGTTGGGTGCGCACCTCGACCTCGGCCCCCAGCTTCACTTCGTGCAGGTAGTTCAAATGCAGCTCCAGGGTGAACAGCGAGTGGCCGCTGGCTTCGCGGTTGTCGCTGTCCAGGCCCAGGGTGTCCATCAGCGCGTCGGTGGCGTAGCTGAAGATCAGCAGGTAGAACGCGTCGCGCAGGTGGCCGTTGTAGTCCACCCAGTCGGGCTGGATTTTGGTGGTGTAGGTTTTCAATGCGGACATGGTCTTCTGTACTCGGTAAAAAAATGTGGGAGGGGGCTTGCCCCCGATGGCGGTGTGTCAGTGGCAGATGGGCTGGCTGACCCACCGCTATCGGGGGCAAGCCCCCTCCCACAGTGTTATTCGGCAAAGGTCATGCCGTGCTTGGCCTTGGTGGTTTTCACCGCCTCCAGCACCGCCAGCAGGCAATCATCACGATAGCGCTCCAGCGCCGAAATGCTGTGGCTGCCCAGTTGGTCGCTGGTGCCGGCAACCACATCGTCAATCAGCGTGTCGGTCAATTCGGGCGCGGGCAGATACGTCCACGGCAACTGCAATGCCGGGCCGAACTGCGCCATGAAGTGGCGCATGCCCGCGTCGCCGCCCGCCAGCGTGTAGGTGAGGAAGGTGCCCATGAACGACCAGCGCAGGCCGGCGCCAAAACGAATCGCATCGTCGATTTCACCGGTGGTCGCCACGCCATCGTTGACCAGATGCAGCGCCTCGCGCCACAGCGCTTCCAGGAGTCGGTCGGCAATGAACCCAGGCACTTCCTTGCGCACGTGCAGGGGGCGCATGCCGAGGGATTCATACACCTTGATGGCGGCCTGGATCGCCTCCGGCGCGGTGCGTTTGCCGCCCACCACTTCCACCAGGGGCAACAGGTACACCGGGTTGAAGGGGTGGCCGACCACGCAGCGTTCGGGGTGGGTCGAGTCCTCATAGAATTCGCTCGGCAGCAGCCCTGACGTGCTCGAGCCGATCAACGCATCCGGCTTGGCTGCTGCGCTGATCTGGCGGTGCAATTGCAACTTCAGCTCCAGGCGTTCCGGGGCGCTTTCCTGGATAAAGTCGGCGTCTTTGACGCACGCTTCGATGGTGGCGACAAAGCGCAGGCGATCCTGGGAAGCGCCCGGGGCCAAGCCTTGTTTCTCCAGCGCGCCCCAGGCATTGGCGACACGTTTGCGCAGCGCCGCCTCGGCACCGGGCGCCGGGTCCCAGGCCACGACATCCAGGCCGTGGGCGAGGGCGCGGGATACCCAGCCGCTGCCGATAACACCGCTGCCGAGGGCGGCGAAGGTTTTGATTTCTGTGATAAAGCGCATGGGTGCATTCCTAAAGAGTTTGGTGATCCCCTGTGGGAGGGGGCTTGCCCCCGATGGCGGTGCGTCAGTCGATGCATTCGTTACTGATCCACCGCAATCGGGGGCAAGCCCCCTCCCACATTTTTTATCCGCGCTTGGTCAGGCCCATCTTCACGCGGCCTTCCGCCGGGGTCATGACCCGCGCCCCCAGGCGGCTGAGGATTTCACTGGCGCGCTCCACCAGTTGGCCATTGGTGGCGAGCACGCCCTTGTCCAGCCACAGGTTGTCTTCCAGGCCGACCCGCACGTTGCCGCCCAGCAACACCGCTTGCGCTGCCATCGGCATCTGCATGCGGCCAATGCCGAAGCCGGCCCACACCGCGTCGGCGGGCAGGTTGTCGACCATGGCTTTCATGGTGGTGGTGTCGGCCGGAGCGCCCCACGGGATGCCCAGGCACAGTTGAAACAGTGGGTTGTCGAGCAGGCCTTCCTTGATCATCTGCTTGGCGAACCACAGGTGGCCGGTGTCGAAGATTTCCAGCTCGGCCTTCACGCCCAGCTCTTGAATACGCTTGGCGCCCGCCCGCAGTTGCGCCGGGGTGGACACGTAAATGGTGTCGCCATCGCCGAAGTTCAGGGTGCCGCAGTCCAGGGTGCAGATTTCCGGCAGCAGTTCTTCCACATGCGCCAGGCGTGTCAGCGGGCCGACCAGGTCGGTGTTGGGACCGAACGCCATAGGGTGCTCGCCGCCGCCGATCTCCAGGTCGCCGCCCATGCCGGCGGTGAGGTTGACGATGATGTCGATGTCGGCTTCGCGGATGCGCTCCATCACTTCGCGGTACAGCGCCACGTCGCGGCTGAACTTGCCGGTGTGCGGGTCACGCACATGGCAGTGCACCACGGTCGCGCCGGCCTTGGCCGCTTCCACGGCGGCGGCTGCGATCTGTTTGGGGGTGACCGGTACGTGCGGGCTTCTGGCGCTGGTGTCGCCAGCACCGGTGAGTGCGCAGGTGATGATGACGTCGTGGTTCATGGGACGGTTCCTTACAGGCGTGGTGGTGCCGTTCGCGGCCTCAAATGGCCGCGAAACGGTGATTCGGAGAAGGTTATTGGCTGGTCAGTTTCAGATTGGCAGCGGCGGGTTTGCCGTCGAAGGTGGTCACGCCTTGCAGCCAGCGCGCCTGATCTTGCGGGTGATCTTTGAGCCACTGCCGGGCCGACTCAATGGGGTCCTTGTGATCCAGCAACGGCTGCATCATCCGGCTCTCATCGGCGGCGGTGAAGGTCAGGTTGGTCAGCAGTGTGTGCACGTTGGGACATTGCTCGGCGTAGGCCGGCGCAGTGACTGTCCACACGGTGGCCATGCCTTCGTTCGGGCCCAGGGCGTCGTCGCTGCCGGTGAGGTAGGTCATGGCGACGTTGACGTTCATCGGGTGCGGCGCCCAGCCGAAGAACACCACGGCTTCCTTGCGGCGTACCGCACGGTCAACGGCAGAGAGCATGGCCGCTTCACTGGATTCAACCAGCTGGAACTTGCCCAGGCCGAACTGATTCTTGGCGATCATCGCCTTGATCTGGGTATTGGCGCCCGAACCCGGCTCGATGCCGTAGATCTTGCCGCCCAGCTCTTTCTCGAACTTGGCGATATCGGCAAAGGTCTTCAGGCCCTTGTCCGCCAGGTAAGTGGGGACGGCGAGGGTGGCGCGGGCGTCTTCCAGGCTCGGTTTGTCGAGCACCTTGACTTGCCCGGCGTCGACGAACGGCGTGATGGTCTGGGTCATCAGCGGGTTCCAGTAGCCCAGGAACAGATCCAGGCGCTGGTCGCGGATGCCGGCAAAGATGATTTGCTGGGAGGCGCTGGTCTGTTTGGTTTTATAGCCGAGGCCGTCGAGCAACACTTGGGCCATGGCACTGGTGGCGATCACGTCGGTCCAGTTCACCACGCCCAGGCGTACGTTCTGGCATGAAGCGGCATCCGCTGCCATGACGTGGGTGCTCAAAATAGCGCTGACGCTGAGTGCAAGCACGCTGCGGCTGATCAGTCGGTTCATGGTGGAGCCCTCGGCAGGTCGTTATTGTGGGGTCCGGCGTCTTTGTGCGCCGTGCAGCCAAGTTACGTACCTTCGCCAGCGCCGAAACGCACAGCGGCGACCGGCTCTTGCACTGCAGCGACCTGCGCGCTTGAATCCGCCCTTGAACGGGAGTATCACAGTGCCACGCTGGTCGTCCCACGAGAGCGCCATCATGTCCCAGGATTTTTATTTTTTGCTGATGCCGGGGTTCTCGGCCATCGGCTTTATCTCTGGCCTTGAGCCGCTGCGCGTGGCCAATCGCTTTCGTGGCGAGTTGTACCGCTGGCACATATTGAGCGCCGACGGCGGTGCGGTGCTGGCGAGCAACGGCATGTCGGTCAACGCCGATGCCGCGCTGGAGCCGCTGAAAAAAGGCGCGACCTTATTGGTGGTGGCCGGCTTTGAACCCTTGCAGTTCGCTACGCCTGCCCTGGCGCACTGGTTGCGTCGCCTCGAC
This sequence comes from Pseudomonas sp. 28 E 9, assembly GCF_900004785.1. NCBI lineage: Bacteria > Pseudomonadati > Pseudomonadota > Gammaproteobacteria > Pseudomonadales > Pseudomonadaceae > Pseudomonas > Pseudomonas sp. 28 E 9. The sequence goes on from NZ_CVTK01000050.1 coordinate 344,483, forward strand.
CACGACGGTGCAACCCTCGGCGCCATCGACACAGGTGCCTGCGTGCTGGCCGAGGCGGGCCTGCTCGACGGCCACCGGCTGACCCTGCACTGGGAAGCCATCGACGCCTTCAAGGAGGCCTATCCGCACCTCAGCGTGACCCAGGAACTGTTCGAGATCGACCGCCGCCGCATCACCTGCGCCGGTGGCACCGCGTCCATCGACCTGATGCTCGACCTGATCGCCCAGGCCCACGGCCCGGACCTGGCCATCCAGGTCTCCGAGCAATTCGTGCTCGGCCGTATCCGCCCGCGCAAAGATCACCAGCGCATGCAAATCGCCACCCGCTACGGCATCAATAACAAGAAATTGGTGCAGGTGATCGGCGAAATGGAACAACACACCGAACCGCCCCTGAGCACCCTGGCCCTGGCCGACGCGATCAAAGTGACGCGCCGCCAACTGGAGCGCTTGTTCCGCCTGCACCTGAACGACACCCCGAGCAACTTCTACCTCGGCCTGCGCCTGGAAAAAGCCCGGAAACTGCTGCGCCAGAGCGGCATGAGTGTGCTGGAGGTGAGCATTGCGTGCGGGTTTGAATCGCCGTCTTATTTCACCCGGAGCTATCGGGCAAGGTTTGCGAAATGTCCGAGGGAGGATCGGCGACGGGAGGTGGTTTGATCGTTTTTTAGTCAATTAGGTATAAAAGCGGCCGGCACCGCTGATCAATGTGGGAGGGGGCTTGCCCCCGATGGCGGCCTCTGGGCCGACCAGGATGCTGGATCAGATCGAGTACATATCCGTTTCTGCGGTAACGGCCACTTAGGGTTCCGCCCTGACGGCGGCTCACTTTTGAAAAGCGCAAAAGTAAGC
>NZ_CVTK01000050.1:345384-402132 GCF_900004785.1 Pseudomonas sp. 28 E 9
ATTCAAGCCTGCGTTCGGCCAGCGTGGTTTAACGGGGCGCCTAGGATCAAAAGCAGATCAAGATCAAGAGCGGCTCGCTTCGCATCGTGGTTACAGTTGGGCGCTACAGAGTTGTGTGGATATCTATGCCCCGATAGCGGTGGGTCAGCAGCACATAAGTGACTGACACACCGCCATCGGGGGCAAGCCCCCTCCCACAGTAGATTTTGGTGTGGCTTATTTTTTCAGCAGGGCCGAACACGCCGCTTTGTAGGCCTCATGCTGATACTTGTTCAGCGTCGCGGGCAGGTCAAAGTTGTGCTTCTTGTTCTGCGCATTGATGGTTTGCGGTGACAAAAGCGTCACCTCCACCCCGTCCAGTAACTGAAACACTCCTTCAATCTTGAACGTCGTCGGGCCGCCGGCGAACTCACCTTTTTTGCTGCGCTTTTTGATCGCAATGCGGGTGATGGCGTTTGCCTGCACGAACGCCTTCACCTGCGCGGCGAAGGCTTTGACGTTGGCGGCCTCATCATCGTCTTCAAGGGCGATTTTCTTGGTGGCCAGGGCGACGTGGGTCAGCGCCTGGTTGTCCAGTGAAGCGAGGGCGATGATGGCTTCGCTGCCTTTGATTTCGATGCCGCAGATAGTCATATGAGTACTCAGGGATGTCAGGCGGAAAGTGACATTATGATGTTTATTTAATTCGCTGGCATGGGGTCGTCTGGAACCAGGCTGACGAGTTTGTACTGGCGACCGATTTTTATTTTTCCAGGTTCCGGCTCAAGCGTCAGGTCGTAGGTGATGTGCGTTACCAGTAGAAACTTCACGCCGCTTTTATCGTTCATAAAGCCTTTCGTACGACGAACCGTATCGGGGTTGTAATCGAGCTCCATTCCTTTCAGGTAGCGCGTTGTCAAGATATAAGATAGAGGCAGCGAATGATCCAGGAGCGTTAGCTTTTTATCATGAAGAGAAATAGTGGTCTCTGAGGGCACTGTCAATGCGTGACCTTCGCTGAGCGCGTCCTGCTGGAAAGTGCTGCAGTACTGTAATTCCAAGTTAGTGGCGTGTCGCGAACTGGCGCTGCCAACATACAGCAATGTTCGGTGGGCATGGGTATTGTCAAGTTGAAGTTGCAGCTGTTCAAAATCAAGCGCTTTGAAGCGACTGTATTGCGTATAGAAACGCTTGGCTTCAAGAAAAGCAACTCCCTCTTTTTCGGTGCCGTTTGGAAAAGTGAATTTTACAAGTATGGCAATATCTCCATACTTGGTTTCAAAATTCTTTCCGGCAAATTTATAAAGGTCCCATGCGACGTTTTGAGGGGCGGGAGATGTGATCGTTACTTTTTTCAACTTCTTGGTAAAACTTTTCAGTATTTTGTAGGTGATGATGTCTTCGTCCCACCACCTGTCGAGGTCGGAGGTTACTGCTTTATTTATTAGGAAGTCTATTTTTTCCAGCCATTCTGACGGCGTAAGTTTCATGCAAAGTCCATTAAAAAAATAGTCAGGTAGTAGCGTTGAAAAGGTGTGCTTATTCCTGCCCAATCGACTCCAAAAACTCCGACCGCTCGTCACTCATCCGCGCCAGGCAGTCGTTGTGCGCAATGGCATAGGCCTTGGTCCCGGTGACCGCCGGGAAAGTGTCCACCGCACAATCGGCGTCGCGCAGTTTTTCCCATTTTTGCTGGGCGTCCTTCAGACGGGCGGTAATGTCCGCCAGTTTGGTCTTGTCGCTGCCATAGGTCGAACCCATGCGTTCCAGCAGCCCCTGATAGTTGTCCTTGAGCAATTGTTCGGCGGTGGTTTTGTTGTAGGTGGCGCATTCCAGGGTTTGCTGGTCGTTTTCGATGCCGTCGCACGGCGTGCTATCGGTGTCTTCGGCCGCGTGGACGCCGGTTGCGATGAGTGCCAAAGCCAGGAAAATCGATTTCATTGCGCCGTCTCATATCAGGTGATGCGGGAATTCTGGCTCAAGCGTAAGACAAAGAACAGCCGCCAGTCAGACCTCTCTTAACAGCCTTTGTCGTGGATTGACGCTTTCGGCAATTCCCCTGTCGTTTTTGCACCCGGCTCTGTCGGCCCCTGGGCATATGCTGGCCCCAAAGCGCCGGCAGACGATTCGGCGCATGAATCGCCAAAATAAGGGGACGCCTGATGAGCCCAGCCGAGTTGCACGCCGACAGCATCGTTATCGACGGGCTGATTATTGCCAAGTGGAACCGCGACCTGTTCGAGGATATGCGCAAAGGTGGCCTTACCGCCGCCAACTGCACGGTGTCGGTGTGGGAAGGGTTCCAGGCCACCATCAACAATATCGTGGCCAGCCAGACCCTGATCCGCGAGAACAGCGACCTGGTGATCCCGGTGAAAACCACCGCGGACATCCGTAAGGCCAAGGAACACGGCAAGACCGGCATCATCTTCGGTTTCCAGAACGCCCATGCCTTCGAAGACCAGCTCGGCTATGTCGAGATCTTCAAGCAGCTCGGCGTTGGCGTGGTACAGATGTGCTACAACACCCAGAACCTGGTGGGCACCGGCTGCTACGAGCGTGATGGCGGCCTGTCGGGTTTCGGGCGTGAGATTGTCGGCGAGATGAACCGCGTGGGCATCATGTGCGACCTGTCCCACGTCGGTTCCAAGACCAGCGAAGAGGTCATCCTCGAATCGAAAAAGCCGGTGTGCTACTCCCATTGCCTGCCGTCCGGGCTTAAAGAGCACCCGCGCAACAAGTCCGATGAAGAACTCAAGTTCATCGCCGACCACGGCGGTTTTGTCGGCGTGACCATGTTCGCGCCGTTCCTGGCCAAGGGCATCGACTCGACCATCGACGACTACGCCGAAGCCATCGAATACACCATGAATATCGTTGGCGAAGACGCCATCGGTATCGGCACCGACTTCACCCAGGGCCATGGCCAGGATTTCTTTGAAATGCTGACCCATGACAAGGGCTATGCCCGTCGCCTGACCAGCTTCGGCAAGATCATCAACCCGCTGGGCATCCGCACCGTGGGCGAGTTCCCCAACCTGACCGAGACCCTGCTCAAGCGCGGCCACCCCGAGCGCGTGGTACGCAAGATCATGGGCGAGAACTGGGTCAACGTCTTGAAGGACGTCTGGGGCGAATAAGCCAGACACCTATCGGCAACACCACCACGAATTTTTCTGGAGTTAAGTTTCCATGGCCAAGATTGCCCCGCAATTGCCTATCGAAGTCGACAGCGAAACCGGTGTCTGGACCTCCGACGCCCTGCCCATGCTGTACGTGCCGCGCCATTTCTTCGTCAACAACCACATGGGTATCGAAGAAGTACTGGGCGCCGACGCCTACGCCGAAATCCTCTACAAGGCCGGCTACAAATCCGCCTGGCACTGGTGTGAAAAAGAAGCCGAATGCCACGGCCTGGAAGGCGTCGCGGTGTTCGAGCATTACATGAAGCGCCTGTCGCAACGCGGCTGGGGCCTGTTCAAGATCCAGGACATCGACCTGGATAAAGGCACCGCCAGCGTCAAGCTTGAGCACTCGGCGTTCGTCTACGTGTACGGCAAGGTCGGGCGCAAAGTGGACTACATGTTCACCGGCTGGTTTGCCGGCGCCATGGACCAGATCCTGCAAGCGCGCGGCAGCAAAATCCGCACTGTGGCCGAACAAGTCTACGGAGGCTCCGAAGAGGGCCACGATGATGGCCTGTTCACCGTAAAACCGTTGTAAGCCGAGGACCGTGCCATGGCTTTCGAAGCAATGTTTGCGCCGATCCAGATCGGCAAACTGACCATCCGCAACCGCGTGCTCAGTACCGCCCACGCCGAGGTGTATGCCACCGACGGCGGCATGACCACCGACCGCTATGTGAAGTATTACGAAGAGAAAGCCAAGGGCGGTATCGGCCTGGCGATCTGCGGCGGCTCGTCGGTGGTGGCCATCGACAGCCCCCAGGAATGGTGGAGTTCGGTGAACCTGTCCACCGACCGCATCATCCCGCACTTCCAGAACCTGGCCGACGCCATGCACAAGCATGGCGCCAAGATCATGATCCAGATTACCCACATGGGCCGTCGTTCGCGTTGGGACGGCTTCAACTGGCCGACCCTGATGTCGCCGTCCGGCGTACGTGAGCCGGTGCACCGCGCCACCTGCAAGACCATCGAGCCGGAAGAGATCTGGCGCGTGATCGGCAACTACGCCCAGGCTGCGCGTCGGGCCAAGGCCGGTGGCCTGGACGGGGTGGAGCTGTCCGCTGTGCACCAGCACATGATCGACCAGTTCTGGAGCCCGCGGGTCAACAAGCGCACCGACGAATGGGGCGGCAGCTTCGAGGGCCGCATGAAGTTCGGCCTGGAAGTGCTCAAGGCCGTACGTGCCGAAGTGGGTGACGACTTCTGTGTGGGCATACGCCTGTGCGGTGACGAGTTCCACCCGGACGGCTTGTCCCACGAAGACATGAAGCAGATCGCCAAGTATTACGACGACACCGGCATGCTCGACTTCATCGGCGTGGTGGGCTCGGGGTGCGATACGCACAACACCCTGGCCAACGTGATCCCGAACATGAGTTACCCGCCGGAGCCGTTCCTGCACCTGGCAGCCGGTATCAAGGAAGTGGTCAAGGTCCCGGTGCTGCACGCGCAGAACATCAAGGACCCGAACCAGGCCACGCGCATCCTCGAAGGCGGCTATGTCGACATGGTCGGCATGACCCGTGCGCACATCGCCGACCCGCACCTGATCGCCAAGATCAAGATGGGCCAGATCGACCAGATCAAACAGTGCGTCGGCGCCAACTATTGCATCGACCGCCAGTACCAGGGCCTGGACGTGCTGTGCATCCAGAACGCCGCGACCTCCCGTGAATACATGGGCGTGCCGCATATCATCGAGAAGTCCGCCGGGCCCAAGCGCAAGGTGGTCGTGGTGGGCGCAGGTCCTGCCGGTATGGAGGCTGCACGTGTCGCCGCCGAACGTGGCCACGACGTAACCCTGCTGGAGAAGAAAGAGTTTATCGGCGGGCAGATCACCACGGCATCGAAAGCGCCGCAGCGTGACCAGATTGCCGGTATCACGCGCTGGTATCAGTTGGAGCTGGCACGCTTGAAAGTCGACCTGCGCCTGGGTGTGGCGGCGGATGCCGACACCATCCTCGACCTGCGCCCGGACGTGGTGGTGCTGGCCGTCGGTGGGCATCCCTTCATCGAGCAGAACGAACACTGGGGCGCTGCCGAAGGGTTGGTGGTGAGCAGTTGGGACGTGCTCGACGGCAAAGTCGCACCCGGCAAGAACGTACTGGTGTACGACACCATCTGCGAATTCACCGGCATGTCGGTGGCGGATTTCCTTGCGGACAAAGGCTGCCAGGTCGAGATCGTCACCGACGATATCAAGCCGGGCGTGGCCATCGGCGGTACGTCGTTCCCGACTTACTACCGCAGCATGTACCCCAAGGAAGTGATCATGACCGGCGACATGATGCTGGAAAAGGTCTACCGCGAAGGCGACAAACTGGTGGCGGTGCTGGAGAACGAATACACCGGGGCCCAGGAGGAGCGGGTGGTGGACCAGGTGGTGATCGAAAACGGCGTGCGCCCGGACGAGGAAATTTACTACGCCCTCAAGCCAGGCTCGCGCAACAAGGGCCAGATGGACGTCGAAGCCCTGTTCGCGATCAAGCCGCAGCCGTGCCTGAGCGAGACGGGTGAAGGGTACTTGCTGTTCCGCATCGGTGACTGTGTGGCCCAGCGTAATACCCACGCTGCGATCTACGACGCCCTGCGCCTGTGCAAAGACTTTTGATGAGGTGAACGCGGTCAAATGTGGGAGGGGGCTTGCCCCCGATAGCGGTGGTTCAGCGACAGCTGTATCAACTGACACTCCGCCATCGGGGGCAAGCCCCCTCCCACATTCAAGGCCAGTTTCACAGTAGGCCTGTGTGGTCTTTGGGAGCTTCACCATGTTGAACACCTTGCTGCCTATTCTCCTGTTTGCCGCCCTGGGCCTCGCGGTCCTCGGTGCCTTGCGCCGGGCAAACATGTGGCGCCGTGGCCGCGCCTCCAAGGTCGACCTGCTTGGCGGCCTCTTGGCGATGCCCAAGCGCTACATGGTCGACCTGCACCACGTGGTCGCCCGCGACAAATACATCGCCAATACCCACGTCGCTACGGCGCTGGGTTTTGTGCTGTCGGCGTTGCTGGCGATCCTGGTGCATGGGTTCGGCCTGCAAAACCGTATCCTCGGTTACGCCTTGCTGCTGGCCTCGACCTTGATGTTTGTCGGCGCCATCTTCATGTACCTGCGCCGCCGCAATCCGCCTGCCCGCCTGTCCAAAGGCCCGTGGATGCGCCTGCCGAAAAGCCTGATGGCATTTTCGGTGAGTTTCTTCCTGGTGACCCTGCCGGTGGCCGGCATTCTGCCCGCCGACTTCGGTGGCTGGCTGCTCGCTGCGCTGCTCGGCGTGGGCGTGCTGTGGGGCGTGTCCGAAATGTTCTTCGGCATGACCTGGGGCGGCCCGATGAAACATGCTTTCGCCGGCGCCCTGCACCTGGCCTGGCACCGCCGCGCCGAACGCTTTGGTGGCGGCCGTTCCACCGGTTTGAAACCGCTGGATCTGAGCGACAAGACCGCGCCACTGGGTGTGGAAAAACCCAGGGATTTTACCTGGAACCAATTGCTCGGCTTCGACGCCTGTGTGCAGTGCGGCAAGTGCGAAGCGGCGTGCCCGGCGTTCGCGGCCGGGCAGCCGTTGAATCCGAAAAAACTCATCCAGGACATGGTGGTCGGCCTGGCCGGTGGCACCGATGCCAAGTTCGCCGGCAGCCCGTACCCGGGCAAACCGATTGGTGAACACGCCGGCAACCCGCACCAGCCGATCGTCAACGGCCTGGTGGACGCCGAGACCCTGTGGTCGTGCACCACCTGCCGCGCCTGTGTGGAAGAGTGCCCGATGATGATCGAACACGTCGACGCCATCGTCGACATGCGTCGCCACCTCACCCTGGAAAAGGGCGCCACGCCGAACAAGGGCGCCGAAGTCCTGGAAAACCTGATCGCCACCGACAACCCCGGCGGCTTCGCCCCGGGCGGTCGCCTGAACTGGGCGGCGGACCTGAACCTGCCGCTGCTCAGCGACAAGAGCAGCTGCGACGTGCTGTTCTGGGTCGGTGACGGTGCCTTCGACATGCGTAACCAGCGCACCCTGCGCGCGTTCGTCAAGGTGCTCAAGGCGGCCGGTGTGGACTTCGCGGTACTCGGTCTTGAAGAGCGCGACAGCGGCGACGTGGCGCGGCGCCTGGGCGATGAAGCGACGTTCCAACTGCTCGCCTCGCGCAATATCCAGACCCTGGCCAGGTACAGTTTCAAACGCATCGTCACCTGCGACCCGCACAGTTTCCACGTGCTGAAAAACGAGTACGGCGCCTTCAACGGCAACTACCTCGTGCAGCACCACAGCACCTTCATGGCCGAGTTGATCGGCGACGGCGCGCTGAACCTGGGCCAGCACAAAGGCACCAGCGTGACCTACCACGACCCGTGCTACCTGGGTCGCTATAACGGCGAATACGAGGCGCCGCGCCAAGTGCTGCGCGCGCTGGGTATCGAGGTCAAGGAGATGCAACGTTCGGGCTTCCGTTCGCGCTGCTGCGGCGGCGGCGGCGGAGCACCGATCACGGACATTCCCGGCAAGCAGCGTATCCCGGATATGCGCATGGACGACATCCGCGAAACCGGCGCCGAGCTGGTGGCCGTGGGTTGCCCGCAGTGCACCGCAATGCTCGAAGGCGTGGTCGAACCGCGCCCGCTGATCAAGGACATCGCCGAACTGGTGGCCGACGCGCTGCTTGAAGACGCCGTGCCTGCCAAGGCGCCCCCCAAACGTGAACCTGCGGAGGTGCACTGATGAGCGACATTATCCGCCGCGACCCACGGGCCGAATGGATCGCCCGCAATCGCCTGCACCCGCTGCATGCGGCGATGCAGCCGGTGCAACAGAGCTGGATGGGGCCTAACGGCGTCATTCGCAAGAATGTGCACGGTGTGGGGTTTATCGGCCCCAACGGCATCAAGCGCATCGACCGCAGCGGCGCGCAACAGGGCGGTGCGGCCAAGCGTACGGCGGCGGTGCAAGTGCAACTGCCGCTGCATCAGGTTGCGGCGCCGGCGTTCTACATCAACGTGGTGCCCGATATGGTCGGCGGCCGATTGAGCAGCCACGACCGCGATGTGCTCGGCCTGGCCCGACAACTGGCCGGCAGTGACGGCGCGGTACTGGCGGTGGTGTTTGGTGAACACAAGGAAAATGCATTTGCCACCGCCGGCGTAGACCGCCTGCTGGTACTGGATGGTCATGAATTCGACGGTTATTCACCGGAGCAACGCGTCCAGGGCCTGCGGGCTGTGGATAACCAGTTCAACCCGCGTCACTGGTTGCTGCCCGACAGCCGCAGCGGTGGCGGTGAACTGGGCCGCCGTTTCGCCGCCAGCCTCAAGGAACGCCCGGCTACGCGGGTGTGGCAGATCAAAGGCGAGTCGTGTATCGGTCGCGCCGGCGCGGGCCAGGAAGATTTGGCGCGGCCGCTGCCGCGCCTGATTCTCGCCGCCGTCGAATGCGCCGATCCGGTCAGCGAGACGCGCCATGAAGTGTTGCCCGTGGAGTTATCCACAACCCTGGCACGCAGCCTGCCGCGTATCGAAGACCTTGGCGCGGTGGCAGTGGACCCGGCGGCGATTCCGATGGCCGAAGCCGAATTCATTTTCTCCGGCGGTAACGGCGTGAAGGATTGGGCGCTGTTCCATCAGACCGCCGCCGCCCTGGGCGCCACCGAAGGCGCTTCACGGGTTGCGGTGGACGATGGCTTCATGGCGCGCGATCGCCAGGTCGGCGCCAGCGGCACCTGGGTCACGGCGCGGGTTTACGTGGCCGTGGGTATTTCCGGGGCGATCCAGCACCTGCAAGGCATCGGTGCCTGCGACAAGGTGGTGGCGATCAACCTCGACCCCGGCTGCGACATGATCAAGCGTGCCGACCTGTCGGTGATCGGCGAAAGCGCCGCGATTCTGCACGCCTTGATCGCTGCGGTCGAGGCCTACCGCAACGGCGCCAAGCGCAATGCAGCCTAGGGACATGACCATGACAACCAATGTAATCAGCCTGGTATCCATCGGCGCCCATCCCACTTCCGGGCGCCCGCGCCGTGCCGAACAGGATGCGCGTGCCGTCGAGCTTGGCCTGCAAATGGCTGGGGATAAGTTGCAGGTGCTGCACGCCGGCGACATCAGCGAGCCGACCTTGCGCAGCTACCTGGGCATGGGGTTGGCCCAGATGCATGTGCTGGAACAGCCGGCCGGTGCCGATGCGTTGCCGGTGTTGAGCGACTATCTGCGCGACGCCGGCGCCCAGGTGGTGCTCACCGGCAGCCAGGCGGAAACCGGTGAGGGCTCGGGCATGCTGCCGTTCCTGTTGGCCGAGCAACTGGGTTGGCCGCTGATTGTGGGGCTGGCTCAAGTCGAGTCCATCGACGCCGGCGTGGCCCATGTGCTGCAGGCGTTGCCACGCGGCCAGCGACGGCGCCTGAAGGTGCGCCTGCCGTTTCTGGCGACGGTGGATAACGCCGCCCCCAAGCCGCGCCAGAGTGCCTACGGCCCCGCGCAGCGTGGCGAGCTTGCCGCCCACGACGTCGAGATTGAACAGGATGAGTTATTCACAGACGCGCTGCTGCAACCGGCCAAGCCCCGGCCCAAGCGCCTGAAGGTGATCAAGGCCAAGAGCGGCGCTGATCGCATGAAGGCCGCGACGGCCAAGGCCAGCGGAGGCGGTGGGCAAGTGCTCAAGGGCGTGAGTGCTGAAGAGGGCGCGCAGGCCATACTCAAATTGCTCATAGAAGAAGGCGTCGTACGCTGATCCGCTGTAGGAGCGAGCTTGCTCGCGAAAAACGTTAACGATAACGCAGCGTGTCCGGTTTTAACGCGGCGCTCTCTGGTTCTTCGCGAGCAAGCTCGCTCTACAAATGTTTACTCACAATCGCTGTTGATGCGCCTGTGGATAACCTGTTCGCGGTTGTCTACACCCCCAGTGCATCATGCCCTGCAGCCCTCTGTATGAAAAATAACCAGCCTAACTGGCGGTTTTTCCTGAGGTTTTTCCCGTATCGACGCACAGACTTGCCCCCAAAGTCTGTTGGCGCTTCTGTGGATAAGATGTTCGCTGTCGGCTGGGGGCCTTATAGATAAAGGCTTTGCTCGATGCGATCAAAATATGATCAATTGTCGTGTTTACCCTGCTAAACACCCCTGAATCCCCCGAGATATGCAGCTTTGGGGTGGTTTTCCACAGTGTGGGCAAAGTTGCCCCCAAAGTCTGTTGGTGCTTCTGTGGATAAGGTGTTCGCGTACCGCTGCAGGGCACGTAGCCCGTGGCTTTCAATGGATTGATCAAAAAACGATCAGGCGTGTGTTAAATCCATGAATATGAATAAGTCACGGATTTTCCTGGTTTAATTTTGAAGGCAGCCGGCAGTTGCCCACAATTGCTGTGGGTGGCTTTGTGGATAAGTTGTTGGGTAACCGCTGAAGCGCCCAGCCGCAGCGGGCTAGACTATTGTTGCTCAAATTTTGAACAGCTCAGACTCTTAATGTGGGAGGGGCTTGTCCCCGATAGCGGTGCATCAGCCCATGAAGTTGCCGGCTGAACCACTGCAATCGGGGGCAAGCCCCTCCCACATTTGATCCACGGTGTGTCAGTTACTCGTGCGCGGCCACGCCCTTGAGGTAAGGCGCAGGCGCTGCCCCCAGGTTGTTGAGCATGCGCTCGCTGTACCAATCCACAAAATTCACCACACCGAATTCATAGGTCTTGGAGTACGGCCCCGGCTGGTAAGCGGTGGAGTTGATGCCGCGCTGGTTCTCTTCGGCCAAGCGCCGATCCTGGTCGTTGGTGGCGTCCCACACCTGGCGCATGCGCTCCACGTCATAGTCCACGCCTTCCACGGCGTCCTTGTGCACGATCCACTTGGTGGTGACCATGGTTTCCTGGGCGCTGATCGGCCACACGGTGAACACGATGATGTGGTCGCCCATGCAGTGGTTCCACGAGTGGGGCAGGTGCAGGATTCGCATCGAGCCCAGATCGGGGTTCTTGATCCGGCCCATCAACTTGGCGCAGCCCTGCTTGCCGTCCAGGGTCATCGACACGGTGCCCTTGAGCAGCGGCATGCGCACGATGCGGTTACGCAGGCCGAAGCTGGCGTGGGCGTAAGGAATCTTCTCGGCATCCCAGGCGGCGGCGGAAGCGGCGACGTGGTCCTTGAACGCCTGGTCGGCGCGCGGGTCGGTGACGTCGTCCCATTCCAGCAGGGTTTTCAGCAGTTCCGGGTGCGACGCGTTGCAGTGGTAGCACTCGCGGTTGTTTTCCAGCACCAGCTTCCAGTTGGCTTTCTCGAACAAGGTGGTCTGGATCGCCACCTTGGTGTTCTCCATGTCGTAGGGTTCCATGTAGTGGTTCAGGGTCGACAGGAAGTCATCGATGGCCGGCGGGTTCTCGGCCATGCTGATGAAGATGTAGCCGCCGGCGGTCTTCACGTTCACCGGTTTGAGGCCGTACTGCTTCATGTCGAAGTCGGCGCCCATCTCGGTGCCGGCAAACAACAGGCGACCGTCCAGCTCGTAGGTCCACTGGTGGTAGTGGCACACGAGCTTGGCAACCTTGCCCTTGTCGCTGGTGCACAAGCGCGAACCACGGTGACGGCACACGTTGTGAAACGCATGCACCACGCCTTCGGCGCCACGGATCACGATGATCGGGTTCTTGCCCACTTGCAGGGTCAGGTAGTTGCCCTTGGTGGGGATTTCGCAGGTCATGCCGGCGATCAACCACTCTTTCTGGAAGATTTCCTGCATGTCGATATCGAACAGCCGCTCATCAGAGTAAAACGGCTGCGGCAGCGAATAGGTGCGTTCGCGCTCTTGCAGCATGTGCGCGGTGGCCTTGCGTGCGGGTTCCAGCGGATCGCCCAAGCTTAAGGTTGCGGTGACGTCCATCGTGTATGTCCTCATGGCCATTCTGTGTGGCCGGCGAATAGTGGCTGATCAGGTTTGCAGCAAGGCGTAAAGAACGCATCTTTGTTGGGAGCGAGTGTGGGCCCGGCGTGGGGTCGAACCTTATCCATGGGCGACATGGCCCAATCTGATCCCGACGCGCAAGCCCCTGTCGTTGGGGGCTGGTCGCGGTAAGTATGTGAACGTCGCAGATAGGTAAATGGGCGATTCGCGCGTTACGCAGAATCGCCACCATAAGGCCGAGCCTCGGCGGTGGAGAACAACATGTCCAATAATTTCCTGAACCCGGTAACCACCCAGACCTGGGCCAATGGTCGGCACATTGTCCGTTGCGTCAAAGTCATCCAGGAAACCTGGGACGTGCGCACCTTCTGTTTCATGGCCGACCAGCCGATCCTGTTCTTTTTCAAGCCGGGGCAATTCGTCACCCTGGAGCTGGAGATCGAAGGCCAGCCGATCATGCGCTCGTACACCATTTCCAGTTCGCCGTCGGTGCCCTACAGCTTCTCGGTGACCATCAAGCGCGTGCCGGGCGGCCGCGTTTCCAACTGGTTGCACGATACGCTGCATGAAGGCCAGGAGCTGGCGGTGCACGGGCCGGTCGGGCTGTTCAATGCGATCGACTTCCCGAGCCCCAAAGTGCTGTACCTGAGCGGCGGCGTCGGCATCACGCCGGTGATGTCCATGGCACGCTGGTTCTACGACACCAACGCCAATGTCGACATGACGTTCGTGCACAGCGCCCGTTCACCCAAGGACATCATCTACCACCGCGAGCTGGAACACATGGCGTCGCGGATCGACAACTTCAGCCTGCACCTGATCTGCGAAAAGCATGGTCTTGGAGAGCCCTGGGCCGGCTACCGTGGCTACTTGAACCCCAAGATGCTGGAACTGATGGTGCCGGACTTCCTGGAGCGCGAAGTGTTCTGCTGCGGCCCCACGCCGTACATGAGCGCGGTGAAGCGCCTGCTGGAAGCCGCCGGTTTCGACATGACGCGCTATCACGAAGAGTCCTTTGGCGCGACGCCAGCGGAAGCGCGGGCCGACGCGGTGGAGCAGGCCGAACAAGCGGCGGATGCGCCGGAAGTCGACCTGGCGGACCTGCACCAGGTGGAATTCATCGCATCCGGCAAAAGCATTCGCGTGGCGCCGGGCGAAACGGTGCATGCGGCGGCGGCCAAGCTTGGGCTGTTGATCCCGAAAGCGTGCGGCATGGGCATCTGCGGCACGTGCAAGGTGATGAAGCTGGGCGGGGAGGTGGAGATGGAGCACAACGGCGGGATTACTGAAGAGGATGAAGCCGAGGGTTATATCCTGTCGTGCTGCAGTGTGCCGAAGGGCGATGTGCGTATCGAGTTCTAGTCAGTACAGAACGGGCCTTCGATCATGGTGAACATGGTTATGCTCGCTGATGAACTTGTCTCTGGCCTCGGCCAGAGGCAGTTGAGCGACGAGCCGCTGTTCCTGCTGATGGGAGACTGCCCCGGCCAACGGGTAACCGTCGGCATCGACAATGGTCGAGCCGCCTACCCAATTGATGCCTCGCTCCGCGCCGTAGCGGTCGCAGGCGGCAATGAACATGCGATTGACTGCCGCGCTGGCTTGGACTCGGACAATTTCCCCCGGCCGCTCGCCGGCCGGGCGTGGACCCTCCGGCCAGTTCACTGGAGCGCATAGCAGGTCGGCACCAGCCAAGGCTGCAAGGCGGACCCACTCAGGCAACTCCAGGTCGTAGCAAATCATCGTTGCGATCCGTCCGACCCGGGTTTCAACGACGGGAGGAGGTTCGGTGCCCGGCGTGAAGATCAGCTTTTCCCGGTTCCATAAGTGGGCTTTTCGATACACCGTCAGCCGGCCCTCGGGTTGGATCAGCGCAACGCTATTGGCTACTCGTCCAGCACTCAGGCGTTCACAGAAGCCGGCGACGATAATGATATCCAGTTCATTGGCCAGGGCACACCATAGGCTCAGCGTCGGACCGTCATCTGCTTCGGAGGCCGCATACGCCTCCTCGCGGGTCATGAAGGCGTAGCCACTTTGCATCAGTTCCGGCAGAACGATGACTTGCGCTGCGAGGCCGCTTGCGCCACGGATCGCCCCCTCGCTGAGCGTCCGGTTGTAAGCAAGATCGCCAATACGGGGTGCCAGTTGATGGCACGCGACCGTTATCAATGTCATGACTACTCTCCCTCTAACAGGCGTTCACTGGCCTTGATGGCACGGACCTCGCGGGTGTGATCGATGCTGCGGGCCATGATGCAATAGGTGGTAGCCGAGACGGTCAGGCCCACTACGAATGCAATGTCGGCTCCGCCCAGCCACACGGCTGCCGGCCCTTGGTAAAAGCCCAGGGACATGAACGGGATCATCGCCGCGATGCCTACGAAATACGCAGTGAGCCCTGCACTTGACCAGCGGCCGTAGATGCCGGCCGGGTTGAACAGTTCGCTGATTGCGTAGCGCCCTTTTCGCACAGCATAGAAGTCTGCGAGGTTGACCGCCGTCCAAGGCACCAGGAAATACAGCATCAAGAGTACGAAGTTATTGAAGCTGTGCAGGTAACTCTCCGGGATGCTCAGGGCGATCACAAAAATCACTGCGGCCACCAGGCTGATACCGATGATTCGACTCTTGAGGCGTGGCTTGATTGATCTGAAGCCATCGATGGCACTGATTCCGGTGAGCATGGCGCCATAGCAGTTGACCGCCATGATGCCCACCAGTGCTGGTACCGCGATCAATACGGTAAAGGTACCAAAGCCGGGTATGACTTGGTTGCCCACGGCCTGAACGCTGGCGATAGCATCAGGGGAGGGCAGGGCCGATGCAAGGAAAGCCCCCAGTGACATCAGCCATAGCGCCGAGCCGGCGGCTCCCAGATAGGTCCAGGTAACGACGCTGCGCGCGGGTGTGGTATGCGGCAGGTAGCGCGAGTAATCCGAAACGTACACGGAGTAGCTGATCTGGTACCCCGCAGCGGCTGACAGTTGAATCAAGAAGGCCGACCAGGAAAAGTGTGCGTCGACCACTGCCGAGTCGGCTTGCAGGCTCATTAATGCAGCCACCGTCAACACGGCAAAAACACTGATCATCACGTACGTCAGCCAGCGTTGTATGGTGTGCAGGAGGTCGTGGCCGACCACGGCAATGATCACCGCCAGAATGATCATCAAGGCGTACCACGGCGCGCGGTCGCCAGGCAGCACCGTGTTGATGGCATCTGTTGCGAGAATCACGTTGAAGACGTTGAAACCGATGTACACGAAGACGACCGCGATGAACGGTACTATCGCCCCCCGCAGGCCGAACTGCGCCCGCGATTGGACCATCTGCGGCAAGCCCATGCGAGGGCCTTGATTGGCGTGGAAGGCCATGGCAAAGGTGCCCAGGCCTACACCGATGACAATCGCTAGAAGCGCATACACCAGGCTCAGGCCCAAGGCTGCACCGGTAAACCCGGTAACCATGGTCGTCAGTACGAAGTTGCCGGTGAACCAGAAAGGTGCCTGGTGCCAGACTTTGCCGTGGCGTTCATGACGCGGTATGTAGTCAATGGAGCGGGTTTCAATCTTCAGTGCGGGGCTGGAGGCTGCCGTTCGGTCGCAGGATGTGCTCATAGGTTTCGCGGTCTGTTTTTATTGAGTGATCGGCGAAGAGTCTGTCAACCAAAAGTACAATTGAATCGGTATTTGTAAATAATCACTTCAGGAATTTCTGAACTGATTGCGCAAAAGCTTGCACTGGTGAGGTTTGTTTTATGGGGTGCCTTTTTATTTCGAAGTGATATAGAGACAATTCCTACGGTCTTCTACGCTATGAATTGAATTCGTCGTTGTCGCCCTTCGCAGTGAAGCAGTAGGTGGACGTCCTCTTCCCTCCAAGGATGCCCAACATGTCTGCTATTCCTTCCCGCACTAAAGGCGCGTTGCGCTTGCTGGCTAACGATGTCACCGCACTTGTTCCAGACTTCCCTTTTCATTACGCCCAGTTCCTTGATCAGGCTGCCAGCAACGGTACGCCGTTGGGGCAGGTTTCCATTAGTGCCCTCGGTAGCAAGGTATTGATCGTTGGGGCGGGCGTCGCCGGCCTTGTCGCGGCTTATGAAGCCATGCGCATGGGCTTGCACCCTGTGGTAGTGGAGGCTGGCGACCGTATTGGCGGGCGACTCTATTCCTATGTGGCGGGCGATCCAGAAGACGCAGCCAACAGCGTCATCTGCGAGATGGGCGCCATGCGTTTTCCCGTTTCCGGCAAGGCGTTGATGCACTATTTCGACAAGGTCGACATGAGTGCCAATTCGACGGACTTTCCTAACCCCGGTTCGCCCGCAACCCCCAGCACAGTGGTCGATTATCAGCAGCGCCAGCTCTATTACGAAGGTGATAACTTGCCCGAGGAATATGCCGAAATTGAGCGTAAGTTGTTCGACGTTTTCCTGGAGCAGGACCCAATCAAGTTCAGTGAGATGGAAGCTGCAATGTCCGAGGGCAGCATTGATCAGGCGAAAATCAAGACACTGTGGAACGCGATTATTGACGCAGGGTGGGACAATCTCAGTTTTTTTGCCGCCATGGTCGAGCAGGCTGGCTGGAGCCGCGAAGACATTGATCTGTTTGGCCAGATCGGTTTTGGTACGGGTGGGTGGAATACCGACTATCCGAACTGCTTTCTTGAGGTGCTGCGAGTGCTGTACACCGGCCTGGATACCAACCATAAATTGATGTACGACGGTTCCAGCGAGCTGCCTCGCCGGCTGTGGGGGCGTAGCCCTGATGTGATGGGCGACAGCATGGCCCACTGGTCTGCAGGTACCACCGTCGAGAGCCTGAGCACCCAGGTCATTCCCCAGATTTTCAAGCAGGAGGTGCGACAGATCATGCGGCGCTCGGACGGCCAGTTCGACGTGTGGATTTTTGATCACAACCTGGGAAGCAGCCACCAATACACTTTCCCTGCCGTGGTCTATACACCCCACAAACGGATTCTGGACAAGTTCCGCTATATGGATGGTGCCGAACGCTTCAACCTCATGAATGGCCTGCTGTCTGCTAAAGAATGGGAAGCGGTGATGTACACCCATTACATGCAGTCGGCCAAAATCTTTGCCCAGACCAAGAGGCCCTTCTGGAACGATGTGGGTGTGGACCAACAATACCGGATGAGTGTGACGTTATCGGACCGTATTACCCGAGGCACCTACCTGCTGGACTACGCTGCGAGTCACGGTGCCTACAGGGGCAGCGGAATGTTTTTGTCTTACACCTGGAATGACGACAGTCTCAAGTTCCTGGGTGATCGCATCGCGCCGTTGCCGTCCCATGTGGCGGTATGTTCGACCTTGCTGGATTCAGTGTATGCCCATCATCAGTTGGACCTTGCCGCAGAGTTCGGCATGACCGATCCATTTGTCGAAATCAACTGGGAAGAGCAGCCGTTTTTTCTATGTGCTTTCAAGATGAACCTGCCGGGGCAGTACGAATACCAGCGCCTGTTGTTTTCACAGTTCATGAACGGTGTGCATAGCGAGAACCCCGATGGGTTCATTCTTGCAGGGGATGATGTGTCCTTTACCGGTGGATGGGCGGAAGGCGCGGTGACCACTGCGCTGAACGCGGTTAACAAGCTGGCGGTGAAGTTCGGTGGAGGCACCTTTATCAATAACCGTGGCCCCATTGACGATTGGACGGCGCTCCAGCCGAAGGCATTGTAGGTAAGCGATGGTCAGTACCGCGTCGGAGGTCATGAGTCTCCGGCGCGGGCCCTAGGCGTTAGCAGGATTACTGGGCGTAGATGTGTACGACGAAGTGCTGGCCTGAGGCTGTCAGTTCATAGACTTTGTCGTAGATCCTCAGCGTCCTCGATGGCTCGCGGATGGTGTCGCCGACCTTTGCGTATTTCCTGAACTCATCCCAGTCGATAACGGTGGTGCCGATGGTGTTGTCGCCTTGCACCAGGGTGTTGACGTTGCTTTGATATTCCATGATTGAGCTCTCCATTGGATTTGCAGCCGATTATTCGGCAGGCAATAAACCCGGAAGGTGGCAGTTATCGCTGCGTTTTCCTTGCGGGTTCCAAGAGGCTAGACAATGAAATCCGAGTGCGCTGCTGTCAGAAATATCAAAAAACAGACTCGGCAATCGGCCAGCACGCACCGTTCTGATTTCTACTTCAAGCGTTCATCACTTCCCTGATGTCGGCTGCCAATTCTCTTACACGCTCTTCTTCGGTATCCCACGCACACATGAAGCGCGCGCCGCCTTTGCCGATGAAGGTGTAGAAGCGCCAGCCCTTGGCCGTCAAGGCTGCGATAGCCGGTTCCGAGAGTTGCAGGAACACGCCGTTGGCCTGCACCGGGAACATCAATTCCACGCCGGGGATGTCCGCCACCAGGCTGCTGAGCAATTGCGCGCAGTGGTTGGCGTGGCGAGCATGCTTGAGCCAGGCGTCGTTTTCGAGCAGGCCCACCCATGGCGCGGACAGGAAGCGCATTTTCGACGCGAGCTGGCCGGCCTGTTTGCAGCGGTAGTCGAAGTCTTCGGCCAGCTTATGGTTGAAGAACAGGATCGCTTCGCCCACGGCCATGCCGTTCTTGGTGCCGCCGAAGCACAGCACGTCCACGCCGGCCTTCCAGGTCAGGTCGGCCGGCGAGCAGCCCAGGAACGCACAGGCGTTGGAGAAGCGCGCGCCGTCCATGTGCAGGTTCAGGCCCAGCTCTTTGCAGGTGGCGCTGATGGCGCGGATTTCTTGCGGGGTGTAGACGCTGCCGACTTCGGTGGCCTGGGTGAGGGTGACCACGCGCGGTTTCGGGTAGTGAATGTCCTGGCGCTTGAGGGCGATTTCGCGGATCGACTCCGGCGTCAGCTTGCCGTTTTCGGTGCGTGCAGTGAGCAGCTTGGAGCCGTTGGAGAAAAACTCCGGCGCGCCGCACTCATCGGTCTCGACGTGGGCGGTTTCCGAGCAAATCACGCTATGGTAGCTCTGGCACAGCGAAGACAGCGCCAGGGAGTTGGCGGCGGTGCCGTTGAAGGCGAAGAACACTTCGCAGTCGGTTTCGAACAGATTGCGGAAACCGTCGGCGGCGCGGTGGGTCCACTCATCATCGCCATAGGCACGTTGATGGCCCTGGTTGGCTTGTTCCATGGCGGCCCAGGCTTCCGGGCAGATGCCGGAATAGTTGTCGCTGGCGAATTGTTGGCTCTTGTCGGTCATGGCCCATTCCTGTGGTCGATGTTGGTGCGCACTTTAACCAAGATTGGGAGGGCGGCGCACGCACTGTAAATGCAAAGTCGGTGGGGAATTATGCACGGTACTGACACCTTGCCTGTCGGACATGTCCGAGATGGCGGTTTGGACCTGCTCAAGTGGCTGGCGCTGCTGAGCATGGTGCTGGATCACCTGCGCTATGTGGGCCTGAGCCTCGATGGCCTGTATGTGCCCGGGCGCCTGGCGTTCCCATGGTTTTGCCTGGCGATTGCGGCGAATCTGCACCGGGCTCGGAACGCCCCGGTGACCGGCCACTGGCGCTACTTGGGTTGGTTGTTGCTGTTCAGCGTGATCAGCGAAGTGCCGTATCGGATGTTCATCGAAGATGCCGATACCTTGAACGTATTGCCGACCCTGGCGCTGGGCCTGCTGGTTGCCCGAGGATGGCAGCAGAAGGCGGTGGTTGATCGAGGATTGGCGCTGATCGCCGTCACGGTGGCGGCCGTGTTTTCAACCCAGTTGATGTTCGGTTTCTTTGGTGTATTGCTGCCGCTGGCGATGCTGCTGGTGTTTCGCCGGCCCTGGTATTTCAGCGTGGTGCCGGGTTTGGTCTGCGTCGCCGCCAATCAATGGCAGATTCTGCTCAATAGCGGCTCGTTTGTGGCGCTGTCGGGGTTGGCTGCATGTCTGATTGCGCCGCTGGCAGGATTGGTCTTATTGCGACACGCCAGAAACGTCTCACCACCGGCCATGCGCCGTTGGGCCTATGCCCTCTATCCAATGCACTTCCTCCTGCTGTTACTCCTTCGCAAACTCATCGCCTAACCCATGTAGGAGCGAGCTTGCTCGCGAAAAACGTCAACGATAACGCGCGCTGCCTGATTGAGCGTGGTGCCCTCAGGTTTTTCGCGAGCAAGCTCGCTCCTACAGTTTGTCGGCCCTCAGTCAGCATTTGCTCAGGCCATGTCGTAAACGCACCTTTGCGTGGCGTGCGCAGGCATTTGGTCCACACGCGCCAGCCCTACCATCGCATCAAAGGGCCCTGCGAGGGCCTCAACAATACGAAAGGCTGGGAGAGACGCGATGTTCAGCAAACAAGACCAGATCCAAGGATATGACGACGCACTGCTGGCGGCGATGAATGCCGAGGAGCAGCGTCAGGAAGACCATATCGAGCTGATCGCGTCGGAGAACTACACCAGCAAGCGTGTGATGGAAGCGCAAGGCAGCGGCCTCACCAACAAATACGCCGAAGGTTACCCAGGCAAGCGTTACTACGGTGGCTGCGAGCATGTGGACAAGGTCGAGGCCCTGGCCATCGACCGCGCCAAGCAGCTGTTCGGTGCCGATTACGCCAACGTGCAGCCGCACTCCGGTTCGTCCGCCAACAGCGCGGTGTACCTGGCGCTGATCAATGCCGGCGACACGATCCTGGGCATGAGCCTGGCCCACGGCGGCCACCTGACTCACGGCGCCAAAGTGTCGTCCTCGGGCAAGCTGTACAACGCGGTGCAATACGGCATCAACACCGACACCGGCCTGATCGACTACGACGAAGTCGAGCGCCTGGCCGTGGAGCACCAGCCGAAAATGGTCGTGGCCGGTTTCTCCGCCTACTCCAAGACCCTGGATTTCCCACGTTTCCGTCAGATTGCCGACAAGGTGGGCGCGCTGTTGTTCGTCGACATGGCCCACGTCGCCGGCCTGGTTGCCGCCGGTCTGTACCCGAACCCGCTGCCCTACGCCGACGTGGTCACCACCACCACCCACAAGACCCTGCGCGGTCCGCGTGGCGGCCTGATCCTGGCCAGGGCCAACGAAGCCATCGAGAAAAAGCTCAACGCTGCCGTATTCCCCGGCGCCCAGGGCGGCCCGCTGATGCATGTGATCGCCGGCAAGGCGGTGTGCTTCAAGGAAGCGCTGGAGCCCGGCTTCAAGGCGTATCAGCAGCAGGTGATCGACAACGCCCAGGCGATGGCCGAGGTGTTCATCAAGCGCGGCTACGACGTGGTCTCCGGTGGCACCGATAACCATTTGTTCCTGGTCAGCCTGATCCGTCAGGGCCTCACCGGCAAAGAGGCAGACGCCGCCCTCGGTCGCGCCCACATTACCGTCAACAAGAACGCCGTGCCCAATGACCCGCAGTCGCCCTTCGTGACATCGGGCCTGCGTATCGGCACCCCGGCGGTGACTACCCGTGGTTTCAAGGTGCCGCAATGCATCGAGCTGGCCGGCTGGATCTGCGACATCCTCGACAACCTCGGCGATGCCGATGTCGAGGCCAACGTGGCCAAGCACGTGTCTGCCCTGTGCGCTGATTTCCCGGTTTATCGCTGAGCGCGGTTTTGGAGTAATGACTATGCAACGCTACTCGGGCTTCGGCCTCTTCAAGCACTCCCTCAGCCACCACGAAAACTGGCAGAAGATGTGGCGCACGCCAACCCCGAAAAAGGTCTACGACGTGGTCATCGTCGGCGGCGGCGGGCATGGTCTGGCGACCGCCTACTACCTGGCTAAAGAGCACGGCATCACCAATGTGGCCGTGGTCGAGAAAGGCTGGCTGGGCGGCGGTAACACCGCGCGCAACACCACCATCGTGCGCTCCAACTACCTGTGGGATGAGTCGGCGCACCTGTACGAACACGCGATGAAACTCTGGGAAGGTTTGTCCCAGGACCTGAACTACAACGTGATGTTCTCCCAGCGCGGCGTGTACAACCTGTGTCACACCCTGCAGGACATCCGTGATTCCGAGCGCCGCGTCAGCGCCAACCGCCTCAACGGCGTGGACGGCGAACTGCTCAATGCCAAGCAGGTGGCCGACGAGATCCCGTACCTGGACTGCTCGAAGAACACCCGCTACCCGGTGCTCGGCGCCACTGTGCAACGTCGCGGCGGCGTGGCCCGTCACGATGCCGTGGCCTGGGGCTTTGCCCGCGCCGCCGACGCACTCGGCGTGGACTTGATCCAGCAGACCGAAGTGATCGGCTTTCGCAAGGAAAACGGCGTGTGCATCGGCGTGGAAACCAACAAGGGCTTTATCGGCGCCAAGCGCGTCGGTGTGGTGACCGCCGGTAACTCCGGGCACATGGCTTCGCTGGCCGGTTTCCGCCTGCCGATCGAATCCCATCCACTGCAAGCCCTGGTATCGGAGCCGATCAAGCCGATTATCGACAGCGTGATCATGTCCAACGCCGTGCACGGTTACATCAGCCAGTCCGACAAGGGCGACCTGGTGATCGGCGCCGGTATCGACGGCTACAACGGCTACGGCCAGCGCGGCTCGTATCCGGTGATCGAACACACCATCCAGGCCATCGTCGAGATGTTCCCGGTGCTCTCACGGGTGCGCATGAACCGCCAGTGGGGCGGCATCGTCGACACCACGCCGGACGCGTGCCCGATCATCTCCAAGACCCCGGTCCCGAACATGTTCTTCAACTGCGGGTGGGGCACCGGTGGCTTCAAGGCCACGCCGGGCTCAGGCAACGTGTTTGCCGCGAGCCTGGCCAAGGGTGAAATGCACCCGCTGGCCGCACCTTTCTCCATCGACCGTTTCCACAACGGTGCGCTGATCGACGAACACGGCGCTGCGGCCGTCGCCCACTAACAGGAGAACCACCTCATGTTGCATATCTTCTGTCCTCACTGTGGCGAACTGCGCTCCGAAGAGGAATTCCACGCGTCCGGCCAAGCGCACATCCCGCGCCCGCTGGACCCGAATGCCTGCACCGACGCTGAGTGGGGCGACTACATGTTCTTTCGCGACAACCCCCGTGGCCTGCACCACGAACTGTGGATTCACGCCGCCGGTTGCCGCCAGTATTTCAACGCCACCCGCGACACTGTGACCTACGAAATTCTTGAAACCTACAAGATCGGTGAGAAGCCTCAGTTCACCGCCAAGGCCTCTGGAGAGAAGGTATGAGCCAGATCAATCGCCTGTCCAACGGTGGCCGGATCGACCGCAATAAAGTCCTGACCTTCACGTTCAACGGCCAGAGCTACAAAGGCTTTGAAGGTGACACCCTGGCCGCTGCCCTGCTGGCCAACGGCGTCGATATCATCGGGCGCAGCTTCAAATACTCGCGCCCGCGCGGCATCTTTGCCGCCGGCGCCGAAGAGCCGAACGCGGTGCTGCAGATCGGCGCCACCGAAGCCACCCAGATTCCCAACGTGCGCGCCACGCAACAGGCGCTGTACCAGGGCTTGGTCGCCACCAGCACCAACGGCTGGCCGAGCGTCAACAACGACATGATGGGCATTCTCGGCAAGGTCGGCGGCAAGCTGATGCCGCCGGGCTTTTACTACAAAACCTTCATGTACCCGCAATCGTTCTGGATGACCTACGAGAAGTACATCCGCAAGGCAGCCGGTCTTGGCCGCTCGCCGACCGAGAACGACCCGGACACCTACGACAACTTCAACCGTCATTGCGACGTACTGGTGGTCGGCGCAGGCCCTGCCGGTCTCGCCGCAGCACTGGCGGCCGCGCGCAGCGGTGCGCGGGTGATCATCGCCGATGAGCAGGAAGAGTTCGGGGGGTCGCTGCTCGATTCCCGCGAAAGCCTCGACGGCAAGCCGGCCACCGAATGGGTTGCCAGCGTCATCGCTGAACTCAAGGCCCTGCCGGACGTGGTGCTGCTGCCCCGCGCCACCGTCAACGGCTACCACGACCATAATTTCCTGACCATTCACGAGCGCCTCACCGACCACCTTGGCGACCGCGCGCCGATTGGCGTGGTGCGCCAGCGTATCCACCGTGTGCGTGCCAAGCGTGTGGTGCTGGCGACCGGTGCGTGCGAGCGCCCGCTGGTGTACGGCAACAACGACGTGCCGGGCAACATGCTGGCCGGTGCGGTCTCTACCTACGTGCGTCGCTACGGCGTGGCACCGGGCAAGAAACTGGTGCTGTCGACCAACAACGACCACGCCTACCGCGTTGCGCTGGACTGGCTCGACGCCGGCCTGCAAGTGGTTGCGGTGGCCGATGTGCGCCACAACCCACGCGGTGCCCTGGTTGAAGAGGCTCGCGCCAAGGGCATTCGTATCCTCACCGGCAGCGCCGTGGTCGAAGCCCGTGGCACCAAGCGTGTGAGCGCTGCCCGAGTGGCTGCGATCGATGTTAAAGCCCATAAAGTCACCAGCCCCGGCGAGTGGCTGGACTGCGACCTGGTGGCCAGCTCCGGCGGGTACAGCCCGGTGGTGCACCTGGCTTCGCACCTGGGCGGCAAGCCGACCTGGCGTGAAGATATCCTCGGTTTTGTGCCGGGCGAAGCGCCGCAAAAACGCGTGTGCGTCGGCGGTATCAATGGCGTCTACGGCCTCGGTGATTCCCTGGCCGACGGTTTTGAAGGCGGCGTGCGCGCGGCCAGCGAAGCCGGTTTCGCCCCGGTTGAAGGCGTGCTGCCCAAAGCCCTGAGCCGCCTTGAAGAACCGACCCTGGCGCTATTCCAGGTGCCCCACGAAAAAGCCACTGCACGGGCGCCGAAGCAATTCGTCGACCTGCAGAACGACGTCACCGCCGCCGCCATCGAACTGGCGACCCGCGAAGGTTTCGAGTCGGTCGAGCACGTCAAGCGCTACACCGCATTGGGCTTCGGCACCGACCAGGGCAAGCTGGGTAACGTCAACGGTTTGGCCATCGCCGCCCGTTCGCTGAACGTGACCATCCCGCAGATGGGCACCACCATGTTCCGTCCCAACTACACGCCGGTGACTTTCGGTGCGATAGCGGGCCGTCACTGTGGGCACATTTTCGAACCGGTACGCTACACCGCGCTGCAAGCCTGGCACGTGAAAAACGGCGCCGAATTCGAGGACGTCGGCCAGTGGAAACGCCCGTGGTATTTCCCACGCAACGGTGAAGACCTGCACGCCGCCGTGAAGCGCGAATGCCTGGCCGTGCGCGACAGCGTCGGCCTGCTGGATGCGTCCACCCTCGGCAAAATCGATATCCAGGGCCCGGACGCGCGTGAGTTCCTCAACCGCATCTACACCAACGCCTGGACCAAGCTGGACGTGGGCAAGGCGCGCTACGGCCTGATGTGCAAGGAAGACGGCATGGTCTTCGATGACGGCGTGACTGCCTGTCTGGCCGACAACCACTTCCTGATGACCACCACCACCGGCGGCGCCGCCCGCGTACTGCAGTGGCTGGAAATCTACCAGCAGACCGAATGGCCGGACCTCAAGGTGTATTTCACCTCGGTCACCGACCATTGGGCGACCATGACCCTGTCCGGCCCCAACAGCCGCAAGCTGCTGGCGGAAGTGACTGATATCGACCTGGACAAGGACGGTTTCCCGTTCATGACCTGGAAGGAAGGCCTGGTCGGCGGCGTTCCGGCGCGGGTGTTCCGTATCTCGTTTACCGGCGAGCTGTCGTATGAAGTCAACGTGCAGGCCGACTACGCCATGGGCGTGCTGGAAAAGATCGTCGAGGCCGGCAAAAAGTACAACCTGACCCCGTACGGCACCGAAACCATGCACGTCCTGCGTGCCGAGAAGGGCTTCATCATCGTCGGCCAGGATACGGACGGCTCGATGACCCCGGACGACCTCAACATGGGCTGGTGCGTGGGCCGTACCAAACCGTTCTCGTGGATCGGCTGGCGTGGGATGAACCGTGAAGATTGCGTGCGCGAAGAGCGCAAGCAATTGGTGGGCTTGAAGCCGATCGATCCGAATGTGTGGCTGCCGGAAGGCGCGCAGTTGGTGTTCGATCCGAAGCAGACGATTCCGATGAAAATGGTCGGCCACGTGACTTCAAGCTATGCGCACAACTCCCTGGGTTATTCGTTCGCCATGGGCGTGGTGAAAGGTGGTTTGAAGCGCATCGGCGAGCGAGTGTTCTCGCCGCAAGCGGATGGCAGCGTGATTGAGGCGGAGATTGTGTCTTCGGTGTTCTTTGACCCCAAGGGTGATCGGCAGAACATTTGAGTCGCCTGCATCGGGGGCAAGCCCCCTCCCACATGTTGAAATGCATTCCTCTGTGGGAGGGGGCTTGCCCCCGATGAGGCCATCAGCCTCACAACAGAATTCAGAACAGGTGCTTTATGACAGCAGCCAATGTTTACCAACAACGTCCCACCACCGGCGCCAAGGCCGAGTCGTCGCTGCACCATGCCGACCTCGCCAGCCTGGTCGGCAAGGGCCGCAAGAACGCCGGCGTAACCGTGCGTGAAAAGAAACTCCTCGGCCACCTCACCATTCGTGGCGATGGCCACGATGCAGCGTTCGCCGCCGGCGTGCACAAGGCCCTGGGCATCGAACTGCCCGGCGCCCTGCAAGTCATCATCAAAGGTGAAACCAGCCTGCAATGGCTCGGCCCGGATGAGTGGTTGCTGATCGTGCCGAGCGGTGAAGAATTCGCCGCCGAGCAAAACCTGCGTGCCGCGCTGGGCGATTTGCATATCCAGATCGTCAACGTCAGCGGCGGCCAGCAGATTCTTGAGCTGAGCGGCCCGAACGTGCGCGACGTGCTGATGAAGTCCACCAGCTACGACGTGCATCCCAACAACTTCCCGGTGGGCAAGGCAGTGGGCACGGTGTTCGCCAAGTCGCAACTGGTGATCCGCCACACGGCTGAAGACACTTGGGAACTGCTGATCCGTCGCAGTTTCTCGGATTACTGGTGGCTGTGGCTGCAGGATGCCTCGGCCGAGTTCGGTCTGAGCGTTCAAGCCTGACATGGCGCTCGCGCTGTCTCACCCCTTAACTGTAGGAGCGAGCTTGCTCGCGAAAAACTCAAAGACGCCGCGTTCATTCAGCATGCACGCATCATCGTTGGCGTTCTTCGCGAGCAAGCTCGCTCCTACAGTAGATAGCGTTGTTTGAGGAGTTAACCGTAATGAGCCGCGCGCCTGATACATGGATTTTGACCGCCGACTGCCCCAGCGTGCTCGGCACGGTGGACGCGGTCACCCGCTACCTGTTCGAGCAGGGCTGCTATGTCACCGAGCACCATTCGTTCGATGACCGCCTCTCGGGCCGTTTTTTTATTCGGGTGGAATTCCGTCAGCCTGATGGCTTTGACGAGCAGGGTTTTCGCGATGGCCTGGCCACGCGCGGTGAAGCGTTTGGCATGATCTTCGAGTTGACGGCGCCGAACTACCGGCCAAAAGTGGTGATCATGGTCTCCAAGGCCGATCACTGCCTCAACGACTTGTTGTACCGCCAGCGCATTGGTCAGCTGTCGATGGACGTGGTCGCGGTGGTGTCCAACCACCCCGATCTGAAACCTTTGGCCGACTGGCATCAAATTCCCTACTACCATTTCCCCCTCGACCCCAACGACAAACCGTCCCAGGAGCGTCAAGTGTGGCAAGTGGTGGAAGATACCGGCGCCGAACTGGTGATCCTTGCGCGCTACATGCAAGTGCTGTCGCCGGAGCTGTGCCGCAAGCTGGACGGCAAGGCCATCAACATTCATCACTCGTTGCTGCCGGGGTTCAAGGGCGCCAAGCCGTATCACCAGGCGTACAACAAGGGCGTGAAGCTGGTCGGCGCCACGGCGCATTACATCAACAACGATCTGGATGAAGGGCCGATCATCGCCCAGGGTGTGGAAGTGGTGGACCACAGCCACTATCCCGAGGATCTGATTGCCAAGGGGCGGGATATCGAAGGGCTCACGTTGGCGCGGGCGGTGGGGTATCACATTGAGCGGCGGGTGTTTTTGAACGCCAATCGGACGGTGGTGCTCTGACTGGCGCCAATCGGGGGCAAGTCGAATCGTCGCACCGCCCCTCCCACATTTGAAATGCGTTCCCCTGTGGGAGGGGGCTTGCCCCCGATGAGGCCCTCACCCACAACACAAGAAACAGCATCTGTACCCAAGCACTTAACGCGCTGCCCACTCAACGGGCAACGCAGTTCCATAAAAACAACAGCGAGGTGAAAGCATGTCTGGTAATCGTGGTGTCGTGTATCTCGGCAACGGCAAGGTCGAAGTACAGAAAATCGACTATCCCAAAATGCAGGACCCGCGCGGCAGGAAGATCGAGCATGGCGTCATCCTGCGCGTGGTTTCCACCAACATCTGCGGCTCCGACCAACACATGGTGCGCGGCCGCACCACTGCCCAGACCGGCCTGGTGCTGGGGCATGAAATCACTGGCGAAGTGATCGAGAAGGGCAGCGACGTCGAAAACCTGAAGATCGGCGACCTGGTCTCTGTCCCCTTCAACGTAGCCTGCGGTCGCTGCCGCTCCTGCAAGGAAATGCACACCGGCGTGTGCTTGAGTGTCAATCCGGCGCGCCCGGGCGGTGCCTACGGCTATGTCGACATGGGCGACTGGACGGGCGGCCAGGCCGAATATGCGCTGGTGCCTTACGCCGACTTCAACCTGTTGAAACTACCGGACCGCGACAAGGCCATGGAGAAAATCCGTGACCTGACTTGCCTCTCCGACATCCTGCCCACCGGTTACCACGGCGCCGTCACTGCCGGCGTTGGCCCTGGCAGCACGGTCTACATCGCCGGTGCCGGCCCGGTCGGCCTGGCCGCTGCCGCGTCAGCACGTCTATTGGGCGCTGCCGTGGTGATTATCGGCGACGTCAACCCGATCCGCCTGGCCCACGCCAAGGCCCAGGGTTTCGAGATCGCCGACCTGTCCACCGACACGCCATTGCACGAACAGATTGCCGCGCTGCTCGGCGAGCCGGAAGTGGACTGCGCCGTCGATGCCGTCGGCTTTGAAGCACGCGGCCACGGCCACGACGGCGTCAAGGCCGAAGCCCCGGCCACCGTGCTCAACTCGCTGATGGGCGTGGTGCGCGTGGCCGGCAAGATCGGTATCCCCGGCCTCTACGTCACTGAAGATCCAGGTGCCGTCGACGCCGCTGCAAAAATGGGCAGCTTGAGCATTCGCTTTGGTTTGGGCTGGGCCAAATCCCACAGCTTCCACACCGGGCAGACGCCGGTGATGAAGTACAACCGCCAACTGATGCAGGCGATCATGTGGGACCGTATCAACATTGCCGAGATCGTCGGCGTGCAGGTCATCAGCCTGGATGACGCGCCACGCGGTTATGGCGAGTTCGATGCGGGTGTGCCGAAGAAGTTTGTGATCGATCCGCATAAGCTGTTCAGTGCGGCGTAAAGCGTTGAACGAATGAAAAGGGCGACCCGCGGGTCGCCCTTCTCTTTTGCAAATAATGCTCAAACCCGTGGCCGCGCATCCTGCTAAGTGAAAAAATCCATTATTTGTAAGTGAACGAACATTTGGAAATGTCCGTACTTTTGCAGAAGCCGCCATCCCATTGTGTGCCCGATGCCGCAGCCCAGTCGTTGACGGGTTTCAGCGTGACCCTTACACCGGCATCACCCTCTCCCTCATAGCTGCAAATGACCGCTTTGGTTTCGGCTTTGTACTTGGCGTCAGTGAATTTGGAGTCATCCAAGTAGTTGGGTTTTGCTTGCGGGTTCTCACCTTCCCAGGTGAGACCGTTGGGGCCAGGCGCCTTGTAAGAGTACCCACCGCCCTCCATTGCTGTTTGCTTGATGGTCGAGATGGGTGGGCAAGTTGCCGTGTCCGCGTAGGCATTCCCCATCAGTGCAAGCAGTGTGAAAGCGCCCGCCGTCAATGCGATTTCATCATTCAAATCCTTCTGGTTTCAGTTGCGAGTGGAGCCTGGATCTTCGAATGCCCTGTCAATAGCGTCTACTGTCAGAAATGACAGTTAGTTAGTGTGATTTTTTATAAAGAAAATAAGCTTTATTTCGAATGGCATTTAAGAGTGCAGGTGAACGCCTCTGGCACTGAAAAACAAATGTGGGAGGGGGCTTGCTCCCGATTGCGGTGGCTCAGTCAGTAAAGTTGTGACTGAACTACAGCTATCGGGAGCAAGCCCCCTCCCACATGGGTTTTGTAGTGGTTGGGGGATCAGCGTGTGGCCAGTGCGCCCTGGTAGACGGTCGGGCCTGTGGGTTGTTTGCTGATGGAACCACCCTTGGTCTCCGAACTGACCATCAACTCCACCGGCTTGCTGATGGTTTCCTGCTGGCGCGGGTTCAGGCCGATGATGCCCTTGCCGTCCTCCGGCAACAGGCCCAGGGACACAGGCGTGCCATCTTTGGGAATTGCCCACAGCTCCAGGCTCTGGTCCGGTGCAGGTGCCGTGGCGGCAATCGGCTGCACTTCCAGGTAATCCTTGTGGGCCATGATTTGTGCGGCCGGCTGCTGGGTGGTGGTCACCAGGGTCGCCGCGGACTTGACGCTGTCCTGGGTGTAGAGCGCGCCACCAATACCGGCAACAACCACCGCGCAGGCGCCAATGAACAGGCGAGGGCGGCTCCAGAATGCAGGCTTGTGCTCAATCGCTTCGGGGTGGATCGCAGTCATAAGTCTCTTCCTGACAAATTTTGTAGTCAGTTCATGGACCCGCTTATCCCCAATGGGTTCCGGAACATCCGTCGGTATACCCAGTCCAAAGCGTGCTTTGCACCTATCTCCTGAGGTTGTCTTGATGAAGATTTCACGCGGTTTTGCCCTTTCCTGCCTGTTGAGCGTGGCCGCCGGCCCGGTCTTCGCCGCAGGTTTCAGCCTTGGCGATGCAGCCAACGCCATTTCCGGCATGCAGGGTGGCAACAACAAAGCTGCCGCCGCCGCGCCGACATCGGAAACGGCCGAGCTGCTGACGGCCCTGACCTCGCAACTCAATATCACCCCCGAGCAAGCGGTCGGCGGCACCGGCGCCATGCTGGGCCTTGCCAAGAACAAACTGAGCGGCAACGACTTTTCGCAGCTGGGCAACAGCGTGCCAGGCCTCGATCAACTGTCGGGTAACAATGCATTGGGCAGCCTCGGCGCCTTGAGCGGGATGCTCGGCCAGAACGGCGGCAGCAAGACCAGTGGCCTGGACGGCCTGCTGGGTAACGTGAAAAACACCAATGACTTGAACACCGCATTCAGCGCCCTGGGCATGGACAGCGGCATGATCGGCCAGTTTGCCCCGGTGATCCTGCAATACCTGGGCGGTCAAGGTGCCAACAGCTCATTGCTGAGCAAGCTGGCCCAGGCCTGGGGCACCGGCAGCTAAGGCTGCTCGGCGCGCAATTGTTCGATGCGCGCATCCTTCTCCTTCCAGAGCTGGTTGACCCAGTTCTGGACGGTCTGGCGAAATGCCGGATCGTTCTCGTAATCCCCCTGCCACAACGCCGGGTCCAGGTCACGGGTGCGGATATCCACAATCACCTTCGGCACCGCGCCGCTGATCAAATCCCAGAACCCTGGAATCCTGGGTTGTGGGTAGACCACGGTCACGTCGAGGATGGCGTCCAGTTGCTCACCCATTGCCGCCAGCACAAACGCGACGCCGCCGGCCTTGGGCTTGAGCAGCCGGCTGAACGGTGAATCCTGCTGTGCGCGTTTGGCCTCGCTGAACCGCGTGCCCTCCAGGTAATTGACCACGGTCACCGGCTGGCGCTTGAACAGCTCGCAGGCCTCCCTGGTGATTTTCAGGTCCTGCCCTGCCAGCTCCGGGTGTTTGGCCAGGAACGCCTTGGTGTAGCGCTTCATGAACGGGTAATCCAGTGCCCACCAGGCCAGGCCGAGGAAGGGCACCCAGATCAGCTCTTTTTTCAGGAAGAATTTGAAGAACGGCGTACGCCGGTTCAGCGCCTGGATCAATGCCGGAATATCCACCCAGGACTGGTGGTTGCTGATGACCAGGTAAGAGGTATCACCCCGCAGGTTCTCACCGCCGCGAATATCCCATTGGGTTGGAATGCACACGGCGAAAATCAGCTTGTCGATCTCGGCCCAGGTCTCGGCGATCCACATGACTGCCCAGGACGCATAGTCACGCGAGCGGCCCGGCGCCACCAGTTTGAGCAGGGCGAACACCATCAAGGGGCCGATCAGGATCAGCGTGTTGAGCAACAGCAGCAGTGTGACCAGACAGCCGGTGAGCAGGCGGCGCATAAATAACTCTTGGAATCTTGTGGGCTTGCCATCATAAGCAAGGTGAGTCTAGAGGCCAAATCGCAAATGGCCGGACGAATGTTTCACAATGTGCCGGTTATGCTCGGTCATCCAACTAAGTGCTGTGTGTGCGGTCTAGAATTCGCCACTTCTTTCGAGGAAATCATGCCGTGAAATTGCTCCTTGCCGCGTTTGCCCTAGCTATTCCCGTTCTGGCTGCTGCGCCTGCCATGGCCGCCGAACCGACCCTCTACGGTCGCTACGAATACATCCAGTTGCCGGAAATCGGCCAGACCTTCAAGGCCAAGATGGACACCGGCGCGCTGACCGCCTCGCTGTCGGCCCGTGACATCGAGACCTTCACCCGTGATGGCGACGATTGGGTGCGCTTCCGCCTCGGCGGCAGCGATGCGGGTAACAAGGTCTACGAACACAAGGTGTCACGCATCAGCAAGATCAAGAGCCGCGCCGACGAAGATGAAGACAAGGACGAAGCCAGCGTGGCCAAGCGCCCGGTGATCGACCTGGAAATGTGCCTGGGCGACGTCAAGCGTACCGTGGAGGTCAACCTTACCGACCGCAGCAGCTTCAACTATCCGCTGCTGATCGGCGCCAAGGCCCTGCGTGAATTCGGTGCGGCGGTGAACCCGGCGCGTCGCTACACCGCCGACAAACCGGACTGCTGACGGACCCACATGGGTGATATCAGGCAGGCGGTTGGGTCTGCTGCATCGAAGGCCGCTGGCTGACCTCGGCGTACCAGGCGGCCAGCTTGGGGTTATCCGCGCGCCAGTGCAGGTCCGGGTGGCGGAAGTCGAGGTAGCCCAGGGCGCAGGCCACGCTGATGGCGGCGATGTCGAAGTGGCTGGCCAGTTCGGCGATGGCGTCCTGTTCCAGCTCGGCCAGTGCACGCCGCATCTTGTTGCGCTGCTCGTCCAGCCACGGCTCCCAGTGCTTCTCCACCGGGCGCATGGCGGTTTCGTAGCGCACCAGCACGGCGGCGTCCATGATCCCGTCGGCCATCGAGGCCAGGGTCAGGCGGCGCCAGCGGGCCGAGCCGTCGCGGGGGATCAGCGGGTTGCCGACGTGCTGGTGGTCGAAGTAATCGAGGATCACCCGGCTGTCATGCAACACCGAACCGTCGGCCAGGCGCAGGGCCGGGATCTTGCCGACCGGGTTATCCTGTAGCAGCTGCGCATCCGGGCTGATCGGGGTTGGCATGCAGGCGTGCAGCGCGACGCGGTCCTGCTGGCCGGTTTCAACCAGCAGCACGCGTACCTTGCGCACGAACGGTGAAGCGGGGTTGTGGAACAAGGTCATGCTGGGCGCGGACATGGATATTCCCTGTGTAGGAGCGAGCTTGCTCGCGAAAGACGTCAACGATAACGCAGCGCATCAGGTTTGACGCGGCGCTCTCAAGTTTTTCGCGAGCAAGCTCGCTCCTACCGTAGCTTGTAAACCGCAATTGCCGCCGGAATGCCCAACCCCACCCAACTCAAAGAATCCCACCACCCATCCCCCAGCAACGCCGCAAACAACCCGGCGGCGCTGAGCAGGCCAATCCCCAGCGGGATGCCGAACACCTTCCAGAAATTCGACTGCCGCGGCTTCATGCCTTGCCCGCCTTGCGTCGCACGATCCATAAGTAAATGCCGCTGACCAGCACCACGATGGTCAGCACATCCAGCAGCGCCCAGAGGATTTTCATCGGCATGCCGCCGTAGTCTCCGAAGTGCAGCGGCTGGGACATGCCCATGGCGTCCATGTACCACGGCCGTTGGGCGATGGCGGTGACGGCCAGGGTGCCGGCGTCGATCAATACCGGTGTGAGCAGATGGGAGGTGAGGTGGGTACTGCCTTTCATGAACACCGCGTAGTGATGCTCGCTGGAGAAGCGCGTACCGGGGAAGGCGATAAAGTCCGGTTGCATGCCGGGCGCAGCCTTGGCGGCGATGCTCAGCAAATCGCTGGCCGGCGCGCGTTGGGTCAGCGGCGGGGCGTCTTTATAGGGTTCGATCAGGGCGCTGAGACTGTCCTGGCGCCAGGCGGCGATGATCAGGTCGGCACAGGCGCTGATCACACCGGTCACACCCACCACCAGCGCCCAGGTCAGGGTGACCACGCCGATCAGGTTGTGCAGGTCGAGCCAGCGCAGGCGGGTGGATTTGTCCTGGCGCACGGTGGCGAACTTCAAGCGGCGCATGAACGGCAGGTACAGCACCGTCCCCGAGACAAGCGCCAGCACGAACAGCACGCCCATGAATGCGAGCAACAGTTTGCCGGGCAGCCCGGCGAACATGTCCACATGCAGGCGCAACAGGAACAGGGTGAGCCCGCCATTGGCTGACGGCATCTCCACGGTTTCGCCGGTGCGTGCATCGAGCATGAAGGTATGCGACGCATTCGGCTCGGTACCGGCCGTGGCGGCCATGATCGCGATGACACCGTTCTTGTCATCCTCGTCCCAGGCCAGGTACTGCATGGCCTCGCCGGGGCGATGCGCCTGCGCTTTGGCCACCAGCTGCTCCAGGTTGAGCTGCGGCGTATCGGCGGGCATCTGCTTGAGCTCGGGTTCGTTGCCCAGCAGGTGATCGATCTCGTGATGGAACACCAGCGGCAGACCGGTAAGGGCGAGCAGCAGCAAGAATACGGTGCAGATCAGGCTGGTCCAGGTGTGGATGAAGGACCAGCGGCGGATGGTTTTGCTTTTCATCACGGCTCCAAAGGCAAAAGGGCCGCGGTTCAGGCGGCCCTCTATCAGCGGTTGTTCACCGTCTTAGAATTTGTAGTTCACGCTGGCAACCACATTACGTTGATCTCCGTAGTAGCAGTAGAAGCCGTCGCAGGTAGACAAGTAGTCCTTGTTGAAGATGTTTTTCGCGTCAACGGCTACGGTCACACCTTTCATGGTGCTGTTCAAACGGCCAAGGTCGTAGTGCACTGAGGCGTCGTATACGGTGTAGGAGCCTACATGGCCCAGTTCGGTGTTGGCGGCATTGCCATAAGTGTCGCCGACGTAGCGCACGCCTGCGCCGACACCGAAGCCATCCAGCATTCCGCTGCGCCAGGTGTAATCTGCCCACCCGGTAGCCTGGTTGCGAGGCAGTTGGTTCAGCCGATTACCCTTTTCAGCGGCTGCACCCTCGGTAATTTCACTGTCGTTGTACGTATAGGAGCCCACCAGCTTGAGGCTTTCGGTGACGTCAGCGCTGGCTTCCAACTCCAGACCTCGGACCCGTACCTCACCCACCTGACGAGTGATACTGCCTTCTGTGACGGAGGTGTTTTGTTGTGTCAGGTCGAACACCGCTGCGGTGAACAGGGCTTGGGTGCCGGGCGGCTGATACTTGAGCCCGGCTTCGTACTGCTTGCCTTCGGTGGGTTTGAACGCCCCGGTGCTGCCCACTTGGGTGCCCGACCCTGCCTGGAATGATTCGGCGTACGACAGGTACGGCGTAATGCCGTTTTCGAAGACGTAGCTCAGTGCTGCGTTGCCGCTGAAGTGCTTGTCACGCTGAGTATTGGTAGCGTCGTTCAGATTATGGAACGTTGTGCCAGTGTGTACCCAGTCCTCGCGCCCACCCAGGGTCAGCCGCCAGTTGTCCAGCGCCATTTGGTCCTGGACGTAGAGGCCGGTCTGTTGCGTTTTCTGGGTGTAGTCGTACATGGTGAAGTACTGGACCTTGGAAAAGTCCTGCCCATATACCGGGCGGTTGAAGTTGATGGTGGGTACACCGCCCGAGCCCCACAGCCAGCGTGCGTCACTGTCCGAGCGCTGGTGGTCGAGCCCCAGCAATAGCGTATGACTGATCGAGCCGGTCTTGAAGTCGGCCTGGAAATTGTTATCTACAGCAAATTGTCCGACATTCTCATCGACCTTGCCGGCGGAGCGACTCACATTACCGTCAGCGTCGACCGCGACTTCAGGTCCATTCGGGAAGAACGCGCCACCGGCGGTTATGCCTTGGAACGACAAGTCATTCTTGGTGTAGCGCAGGTTCTGGTGAAACTGCCACGTATCGTTCAAGCGTGTTTCGAAGGCATAGCCAAGTGCGTAGTAGGTGCGATCATAAAATTCCCATTCAGGATCACCCAGGTTCTTGTGGTGGGAGATTTTTCCGGCAGGCGAGCTTAGTTTGGTGCCCTGCAGTGGCAGGAACTGTCCAGTGATTCCGGTATCGTCGCGCGTGAACTGGGTGAGCAACGTCAGCTTGGTATCGTCGTTGATGTTCCAAGTGAGGCTGGGGGCAACGTTGTAGCGCTTGTCGGGGATATGGTCCACCGCAGTATTGCTGTCGCGCACGACGCCGCTGACGCGGTAGAGGAATTGGCCTTCGTCGTCGATTTTGCCCGTGCTATCGAAGTTGATCTGCTTGTGGTTATTGCTGCCGGCCTGCACCTCAATTTCGTTCGAGGCTTCGGCTTGGGGACGTCGGCTGACCATATCCAGCAACCCCCCCGGCGGTGTTTGCCCGTAGACAGACGATGCCGGGCCGCGCAGGACGGCAATTCGCTCAAGGTTCCAAGTGTCGATTTTTGGCGTGGCATAGTTGCCTTTCGGCAGGGGTAGGCCATCGAGGAATTGAGTGGGGACGAATCCTCTTACCAGCAACCAATCGCTGCGGGAATCCGAGCCATAGCCGCTGCTTTGCACGCCTGCGGTGTAGCGCAATGCGTCGTTAAGGTTGAGAACGGAGCGGTCATCCATTTGCTGGCGAGTAATAACCGTGACCGAGCGGGGCAATTCTGCGATGGCTGTGTCGGTTTTGGTTCCCGCCGCAGTGCGAGTGGCGACATAGCCCTCCACCGGCCCCCAGGCACTCTCGTAATTACCTTGGCCAATAATGCTGGTCTGCGGCAATGCCACCACGCCGTCCGCAATCGCCACCAGGGTAAAGGTCCCGGCGCTGCTCTGCTCCAGTTGCAGCCCGGTTCCGCGCAAGGCTTCGCGCAATGCGCCCTGGGCATCGAATTGGCCCTTGACCGGTGCCGAGGTCTTGCCGGCGGCGAGCGTCGGGTTGAGGGTGAGCGCGAGACCGGCCTGGCTGGCAATCTGGTTCAGGGTGGCGGCCAGTGGGGCGGCCGGCAGGTTGTAGGCGCGCACGCTGGCGGACTGTTCGGCGGCAACCAGCGTGGGGCTGATCAGCGGGGCACCGAGGGCAATGGCCACGGCTAACAGGCTGGGGCGCAACAGAGTGTCTAGCGTGCGGGACATGGGTGGCTCCTGAATGGAAATATTTCTCAATTGCCTAGGTGCCGGACGAGAATCGGAAAGTGATAGGGCGGGGTGAAAATATTTTTTGGGTAGGGCCCGATGGCGGTCTTCAGAAGCCGAAGAACCTAAGGCCTAGCCTTGACGGTCACCCACCACGGCGTGTGCTGCTCGATCCGCACCGGCAGGGTCGGCAACAGCGCATTGAGCGCCAGGGTGGTGTCGTGCAGCGGGAAGCTGCCGGTGATGCGCAGGTCGGCCACGCTGTCATCCACGCCCAGATAACCGCTGCGATAACGCCCGAGTTCAGCCACCACATCGCCCAGGCGGGCGTTGTCGACCACCAGCATGCCGCGGGTCCAGGCGTCGCTGCCCGGTGAGACGGCAAGCGCAGGACCAAGGCTATCGCTGCGCATCAGAACTTGCTGGCCGGCCTTGAAAATCCGTTCCTGAGGCAGTGCTTCAGGCTGGGCGGCCACCGCCGATTGCAGCACGCTCAGGCGCGTGGCGTGGTCTTCGCGTCTCACGATGAACCGCGTACCCAGCGCCCGCAGGTTGCCGTCGCGGGTCTGTACAGAGAATGGACGCGCATCGTCATGGCCGGTCTCGACCAGGATTTCGCCCTCC
Organism: Pseudomonas sp. 28 E 9; assembly: GCF_900004785.1. Classification (NCBI taxonomy): domain Bacteria; kingdom Pseudomonadati; phylum Pseudomonadota; class Gammaproteobacteria; order Pseudomonadales; family Pseudomonadaceae; genus Pseudomonas; species Pseudomonas sp. 28 E 9. Next base: position 383,392 of record NZ_CVTK01000050.1, read on the forward strand.
TGCAACACAATCACGCGGCGTTTATCGTCGAAGCGCACGTCGATGGCCGTGTGGGTATTGAGACTGATCCGGGTGCCGTCAGCCAGCTCAAGGGTGCGCTGCTCACCGGTGGCGGTGCGTTGATCGGCCAGCCAATAGTGGATGGGCACATAGCGCTCACCGGCAAACAATGCCAGCCCGCACACCAGCACAATGCTCGCCAGGCCACGGCCCAGTTTGCGCATGCGCTGGCGCGCACTGTCGTGGGAGTGCAACAGCGCGGCTCGCGCGGGGCCGGACGCTGCGCTGAAACGCTGGTCGAGCATCCCCAGCTGGCGCCAGGCGCGGGCGTGTTCTTCGTCGCTGGCCAGCCACTTGGCGAACTCTTCCTGTTCCACCACGCCGCCGTCGCCGGAATCAAGGGACAGCTGCCAGGCAATCGCGGCGTCCAGCACGCGCGCCGACACCGGCTTGCCACTGATCAGGCTCATGATGGCTCGCCATACAACGCGATGTAGCACTGGCGAATGCCCTGGGCCAGGTACTGGCGCACGCGCGGCACCGACACACCCAGGCGCTGGGCGATGTCTGCATGGCCCAGGCCGTCGAGGCGGTTATAGAGGAAGGCGGCGCGGGCTTTGCTCGACAGTTTGCCGAGCAGGCGGTCGATGGCCTTGAGGTCTTCGAGGATCAGTTGCTGTGCTTCGGGCGATGGGTGTTCGCTTTCCGGGATCAGCATCAATTCGGTGAGGTAGGCCTGTTCCAGGGCGGCGCGGCGGAAGTAGTCGAACAGCAGACCCTTGGCAATCGCTACCAGGAAGGCGCGTGGCTCGCGGGGTTCGCGCAGCCCGTCACGGCCGAGCAGGCGCATGAAGGTGTCCTGGCTCAGGTCTTCGGCGCGGCTCGGGCAGGCCACGTTGCGCCGCAGCCAGGCCAACAGCCAGCCACGATGGTCGCGATACAACGCGCCAACAAGCTCACTGTGTGGGGTCTGGGCCGACGACAAGGCATCACCGAATAAAGTTTAAACTAACGAGAATTATTCGCGATTGTGTCAGAGCAGTGATGTGGGCGCAATTGGCGTCTGTCGGGCAATGCCACTAAAACGATGGCGCCTGTTTACGCCGTCGCCATTGGCTCAAGCGCTCCTGCAGCGCCTGGGGCGTGTCGATGTGTTGACGGCGTGCACGGCTGAACAGGATCAGCATCAGCTCCGCCGTGGCCAGTGCATCGGCGCTGGCGTGATGGCGCTCGCCCACCTGCAAGTTGAAATGGTTGATCCACTCATCCAGACCGGCCTCACGGATGTTCGCCTCGGGGCACAGCAGCGGGGCGATATCGGCCACATCGAGAAAGGGATGCACCAGGCGATAACCCAGGCTCTCCTTGAGCGCCCGGCCCAGCATGTGTTGATCGAACGGCGCATGGAAGGCCAGCAGCGGGCTGTCGCCCACGAACGCCATGAAATCGAGCAGCGCATCCACCGGGTCGCTGCCGGCCGCGATGGCGCTGGGCCCCAGGCCATGGATCAACACGCTGGGGCTGAGTTTGCTGGCGGTGCGTTGCAGGGTGCGTTCGAACATCTGCGAGAAATCCACCGCGCCGTCCTCGATCACCACGGCGCCGATGGACAGCACCTGGTCACGGTTGAGGTGCAGGCCGCTGGTTTCCAGGTCGACCACCACCCAGCGCTGGCTGCGCAAGGGCTCATTGCCCAGTGCGGCGGGAGCGGGCAGTTGGCCCAGGCGTAGCTGCTGCGCCGCATCGAGCCGCGGTTTTTTCGCGCGCAACCAGTTGAACAGGCTCACAGCTGATACCGCAAGGTCAGGCTGCTTTGCAGGCGCTGGGCCTGACGCAGGGATTCGCGCAGGATGCGCCGGTCCAGGTGATTGAGGCTGTCGGGATCGACGCGGTTGGAATACGGCAGGTTTTCCCGGGTCTGCATCTGATGCTGCTGCATGCGGGTTTGTTGAATGAAGTGGTAAGCCTCTTCATATGCCGCGCCGTCCAGCCGCTCGATCACCTGCCGGGCGACCAACTGGCGCAGCCGCTCCAACGTATTGTTGGCGTGGATGCCATGGGCCAGGGCCAACACACGCGCAGCGTCCACGAACGGCGTGAGGCCCTGTACCTTGAGATCCAGGGTGGCCTTTTCCCCGCTTTTGCGCGTCAGCACAAACTCGCGAAAGCGCCCTACGGGTGGGCGTTGGCGCAAGGCATTCTCGGCCAGCATGCGCTGGAACAGCCGGTTGTCCGCCACCTGATCCAGAATGCCCTGGCGCAGTTGCTCGCAACCCTGCTCATCGCCCCACACCACGCGCAGGTCGAAATAGATGCTCGAACCCAGCAGGTTTTCCGGCGTGGCTTCGCGAATGAACGCGGCAAACCGGCGGGCCCATTCGGCCCGTGACAGGCACAACTGCGGGTTGCCGGCCATGATATTGCCCTTGCACAGGCTGAAGCCGCACAGCGCCAGGCTCTGGTTGATCTGCTGCGCCAGGGGCAGCAGGCGCTCGCGAATCTCGGCGGCTTCCACGGCGTCTCGGGCCTCGAACAGGATGCCGTTGTCCTGGTCGGTGTACAGCGTCTGTTCACGGCGGCCTTCGCTGCCAAAGCACAGCCAGCTGAAGGGCACGCCGGGGTCGCCTTTTTCCGCCAGGGTCAGCTCGATGACCCGGCACACGGTGTGATCGTTAAGCAAGGTAATGATGTGGGTGATCTGCGTAGACGACGCACCGTGGGCCAGCATGCGTTCGACCAACTGGCCGATCTCGCCGCGGATCGCCACCAGTTGTTCCACACGGGATGCGTTGCGGATGGTCCGCGCCAGATGCACCAGGTCGACGCGCTGCAGGGAAAACAGGTCGCGCTCCGAGACCACGCCGCACAGGCGCTGGTCCTGCACCAGGCATACGTGGGCGATATGCCGCTCGGTCATGGCGATCGCCGCGTCGAACGCGCTGTGGTCCGGGCTCAGGAAGAACGGCGCCTGGGTCATATGACCGGCGATGCTTTGACTGAAATCACCGGTGCCGTCGGCCACTACCTGGCGCAGGTCACGCAGGGTGAAGATGCCCAGCGGCGCCTTGTGTTCGTCGACAATCACAATGCTGCCGACCTGCTGCTCGTGCATCAGCCGTACCGCTTCGCGCAGCGCAGTGTCCGGGCTGCAGGTGACTGGGTGGCGCATGGCCAGCTCACCCAGGCGAGTGTTCAACGAGTATTGGGTGCCGAGGGTTTCCACGGCTTTTTGCTGCACCTGCTGGTTGACCTGGTCGAGCAGGCTGCTGACGCCGCGCAGGGCGAAGTCACGAAACGGGCTGGAAAGGGCAAACAGCTTGATGAACGCCATCTTGTTCAGTTGCAGGCAAAAGGTGTCTTCGCAGGCTTTGTGCTCGGTGCGGGTGGCGCGTTCACCGAGCAGGGCGGCGAGGGGGAAACACTCGCCGGTGGTGATTTCGAACGTGGGGTCTGTTGAGTCCGGCCGCTCGCCGACCACGCGGCCCTGCTTGACGATATAAAAATGCTCGACCGGCCCGCCCGACGGTTTGAGGATGCTGTCGCCGGGGCCGTAGAAACGCAGTTGGCACTGTTCCACCAGAAACGCCAGGTGCGCATTTTCCATCTGGTTGAACGGCGGGAAGCGCTGCAGGAATTGCAGGGTGCCGTGGATGTTCTGCAACACGGCGGTTTTACCCGCCTGCGTGAAAGCATCAGCTTTACTCATAACAGTGACCGCAGTTTTTTTGTCGTTATCGTGCTGCATGGTCGACTGCTGCACGGCGGGTGCCCATTGGACGTAAGTCTAGGTCGGGGACCCCTGCGCAAAACTAGGGAAAAGCCTTACATGACTATCGTCCAAAACCCGTAGAACGCCCACTAGGCAAACTTTCCGACGAAGTGCACATTGTTCGCCCTTCCGCAGATGTCTGACGAGTGCTGGGAGATTGATAAGAATTGCTGAGAAACGTATGTCCGACCACGATATTTTGAGTGATGCCGAGCGCGAGGCGCTGAGCGCCGTGATGCTGGAGCCTGATTTACCGCCACAACGCGTGTTGATCGTGGACGACGACAAGGATGCGCGTGAACTGTTGGCGGAAATCCTCGGGCTGGACGGTATTCGCTGCATGACGGCTGACAACGGGGAGAGCGCGTGGGCGTTGTTGAAGTCGCACAGTTCCATTGGGTTGCTGATCACCGATTTGCGCATGGCGCCGAGCGACGGTTTGGAGTTGATCCGCCAGGTGCGCGAGTCGCCCCGTGCGGCGTTGCCGATCATCATCATATCCGGGGACGCCGAAGCGCCGGATGTGATTGATGCGATGCATTTGAGCGTGGTGGACTTTTTGCTCAAGCCGATTGATAGCGAGAAGTTGGCGAAGTTGGTGAAGCGGGAGTTGGGGATGGATTCCTGATTTTTGTGGTGAGTGTGATGGCCTCATCGGGGGCAAGTCGAATCGTCGCACCGCCCCTCCCACACTTGAGCTTCGCCGCGGTCAAAATGTGGGAGGGGGCTTGCCCCCGATAGCGCCAGTCCAGCCACCACAGCCCCCAAATAAAAAGCCCCGATCTCACGATCAGGGCTTTTTTCATTTACAGGCCATTTTTAGCCTTGAACTCCCGACGCCGGCGGTGCAGCACCGGCTCGGTGTAACCGTTAGGCTGTTTGGTCCCTTCAATCACCAACTCCACCGCCGCCTGGAACGCGATGTTGCTGTCGAAATCCGGCGCCAGCGGGCGGTACAGCGCGTCCCCGGCATTCTGGCGGTCCACCACCGGCGCCATGCGCTTGAGGCTTTCCATCACCTGGGCTTCATTGACGATGCCATGGCGCAGCCAGTTGGCAATGTGCTGGCTGGAAATGCGCAGGGTGGCGCGGTCTTCCATCAGGCCCACATCGTTGATGTCCGGCACTTTCGAACAACCGACGCCCTGGTCGATCCAGCGCACCACATAGCCAAGAATGCCCTGGGCATTGTTGTCCAGTTCGTTGCGGATCTCTTCTTCGGACCACTCGGTATTTTGCGCCAGGGGAATCGTCAGGATGTCATCCACCGAGGCACGCTCGCGTTTGGCCAACTCGGCCTGGCGGGCGAACACATCGACCTTGTGGTAGTGCAATGCATGCAGCACAGCCGCCGTTGGCGACGGTACCCAGGCCGTGTTGGCGCCGGCCAGTGGGTGGGCGATTTTCTGTTCGAGCATCGCGGCCATCAGGTCGGGCATTGCCCACATGCCTTTACCGATCTGGGCGCGCCCTTGCAGGCCGGTGCTCAAGCCGATATCGACGTTCCAGTTTTCGTAGGCGCCGATCCACTTCTCGGATTTCATGGCGGCCTTGCGCACCATGGCGCCGGCTTCCATGGAGGTGTGGATTTCGTCGCCGGTGCGGTCGAGGAAGCCGGTGTTGATAAACACCACCCGTTCGCTGGCCGCCTTGATGCAGGCCTTGAGGTTGACCGTGGTGCGGCGCTCCTCGTCCATGATCCCGACTTTCAGCGTGTTGCGCGTAAGGTTCAGCACGTCTTCGATACGGCCGAACAGCTCGTTGGTGAACGCCGCTTCTTCGGGGCCATGCATCTTCGGTTTGACGATGTACACGGAGCCGGTGCGGCTGTTCTTGCGCGAGCTGTTGCCGTTGAGGCTGTGGATCGCCGCCAGGCTGGTGAGCAGTCCGTCGAGGATGCCTTCCGGCACTTCGTTGCCGTCTTTATCGAGGATCGCGTCGATGGTCATCAAGTGGCCAACGTTGCGCACGAACAACAGTGAGCGGCCGTGCAGAGTGACGTCGTTGCCATCCACGCCGGTGTAGACGCGATCAGGGTTCATGGTGCGGGTGAAGGTCTTGCCGCCCTTGGCCACTTCTTCGGCCAGGTCGCCCTTCATCAGGCCGAGCCAGTTGCGGTAGATCACCACTTTGTCGTCGGCATCCACGGCGGCGACGGAGTCTTCGCAGTCCATGATGGTGGTCAGCGCAGCTTCCACCAGCACGTCTTTGACGCCGGCGGCGTCGGTCTGGCCGACCGGGGTGCCGGCGTCGATCTGCAGCTCGAAGTGCAGGCCGTTGTGCTTGAACAGGATCGCAATCGGCTCGGCCGCAGGGCCCTGGAACCCGATCAACTGCGCGTCGTCACGCAGGCCGCTGTTACTGCCGCCCTTGAGGCTGACGATCAGCTTGCCGTCGACGATCTTGTAGCCGGTGGAGTCGACGTGACTGCCGGCGCTGAGCGGCGCGGCTTCGTCGAGGAAGGCGCGGGCGAAGGCGATGACCTTGTCGCCGCGCACTTTGTTGTAGCCCTTGCCCTTCTCCGCGCCGTCGGCTTCGCTGATGGCATCGGTGCCATACAGCGCGTCATACAGCGAACCCCAACGTGCATTGGAGGCATTGAGGGCGAAGCGGGCGTTCATCACCGGCACCACCAACTGGGGACCTGCCATGCGTGCGATTTCGTCGTCGACGTTTTGGGTCGAGGCCTGGAAGTCTGCGGCTTCTGGCAGCAGGTATCCGATGTCTTGCAGGAAGGCTTTGTAGGCCACCGGGTCGTGGGCCTGGCCGGCATGGGTCTGGTGCCAGGTATCGATGCGCGCCTGGAAATCGTCGCGTTTGGCGAGCAGGGCTTTGTTCTTCGGCGCCAGGTCGTGAATGACCTTGTCGGCACCGGCCCAGAACTGGTCGGCAGTGATGCCGGTACCGGGAATGGCTTCGTTGTTCACGAAGTCGAACAGGACTTTGGCGACCTGCAGGCCACCGACTTGAACGTGTTCAGTCATTGCTTGCCTCACTCTGCGGAGCTTATGCGCTTTTTCAGATTTTCATTATGTAGTGCACGGTTGGGCATACTACATGATGACTTGCGGTTGTGAAAATTAGACTAAATACGTCGTTTAGCGACCCACTTTGGTCGGACGGTCACAGCGGAGAATCGGATGTTCTCAAAAAACTATTGGATTGTTCCAGATAAATATAAAAATGGTACACGATTTGTTTTCGAACAACCGCGCGTCCACCTTGTAGGAGCGAGCTTGCTCGCGAAAAACCTGAGAGTACCGCTGATGTCAGTTTTTTCGCGTTATCGTTGATGACCTTCGCGAGCAAGCTCGCTCCTACAGGAATCGCACCCGAGGTATTTCGCCATGGATCATCTTGTACTCACAATTATTGCCGCCGACAAACCCGGCCTGGTTGAACGCATCGCGCACACCATCGCCGCCCAGGGTGGCAACTGGCTGGAAAGCCGCATGGCCCATATGGCCGGGCAGTTTGCCGGGATTCTGCGCGTCAGCGTTCCTGCAGAAAACCGTCAGGAACTGGTGGGGGCGCTGGAGGATTTATCCACCCACGGCATTCGCGTGCTGGTGGGCGAGGGCAGTTCCGGCCAGGCATCGGCCTCCAAATCGATTGTGATGACCCTGGTGGGCAATGATCGCGCCGGCATCGTGCGGGAGATCACTGCGCTGTTGAGCAAGCAGGGTGTCAACCTGGAGCGCTTGAGCACCGACGTGCGCCCGGCCCCGATGAGCGGCGATCCGCTGTTCAACGCCGAGGCCTTGTTGCAAGTGCCGTCAAGCTTGTCCCTGGAGGCGTTGCAGGCGTCCCTGGAAACCCTGGCAGACGATCTGATGGTGGAATTGCGCAACGATGAATGAGCACCCATGAGGTTATGCATGGAAATCTTGCATGGACCTGTGGATAACCTTTGGGTCAATGTCTGCAAGCCAGGCCGGCTAAGGCTTGCAGAGCTTTGAGCGTTTTTTGATCAGCGTTTGCGCACGCTCAGCCAGATATCCACGCTGTACACCACCAGGCCCGCCCAGATAAAGGCAAAGGCGGTCAGCGTGCTGGGCGCCAGGTGTTCGCCGAACAGCAGCACGGCTTCCAGCAGCACCAGGGTGGGCGCTACGTACTGCAAAAATCCCAGTGCGGTGTAAGGCAGATGCCGCGCGGCGGCGTTGAAACAGACCAGCGGGATCAGCGTCACCGGGCCTGCGGCCACCAGCCACCAGGCTTCGGAGGTGCTCCAGAATTCCAGCTGTGCGCTGTGGGCCGTCGGGTTGAACAGCAACCAGGCGATGGCAATCGGCACCAGCATCCAGGTCTCCACCACCAGCCCCGGCAGGGCTTTGACCGGCGCCTGTTTACGGATCAGCCCGTAGAAGCCAAAGGTCAGCGCCAGTACCAGCGATACCCACGGCAAACTGCCCACTTGCCACACCTGTTGCGCCACACCGACCGCCGCCAGAACCACGGCCACCCATTGCAGGCGGCGCAGGCGTTCGCCGAGCAGCAGCATCCCCAGCAGTACGTTGACCAGCGGGTTGATGTAGTAACCCAGGCTCGCTTCCAGCATGCGCCCGGTGTTGACCGACCATACATACGTCAGCCAGTTGGCCGCGATCAACGAACCGCTGAGGGCGAGGATCGCCAGGCGCCTGGGGTTGTCGCGCAGTTCGCGAAACCAACCCGGGTGTTTCCACACCATCAGCAGCAAGCCACCGAACAGTGCCGACCACAGCACGCGATGCACGATGATCTCGGCGGCGGGGACACTGGCAATGGCTTTGAAATAGAGCGGGAACAGGCCCCAGATGACATAGGCACTCAGGCCCAGGATGTAACCCTTGCGGGGGTTGGCGGCGTGCATGCGGAATCCTTGCTCAGGCAGCTTACAAAGCGCGATTGTAAGGATATTTGTCAGGCAATGGGGACCTGCTTTCTGTAGGGGCGAGCTTGCTCGCGAAGATCGTCAACGATAACGCGGGAGGCCTGTTGCCCAATGGCGCTCTCGGGTTTTTCGCGAGCAAGCTCGCTCCTACAGGAGAGCGTCGCGTTCCTCAGAACAGTTTCAAGGGTTCTTCGTTGAGGGCCGACAGCTGCTCACGCAACGCCAGCACCTGGTCACCCCAATAGCGCTCGCTGCCAAACCACGGGAAGCTGTGGGGAAAGGCCGGGTCGTCCCAGCGCCGCGCCAGCCAGGCGCTGTAGTGCATCAGGCGCAGGGCGCGCAAGGGTTCGATCAGGGCCAGTTCCCGGGGGTCGAAGTCGTGGAACTCCTGATAGCCATCCATCAATTCCGACAGTTGGCCCAGGCATTCCTGGCGATCCCCGGCGAGCATCATCCACAGGTCTTGTACCGCAGGGCCCATGCGGCAGTCATCCAGGTCGACGATGTGGAACATCTCGTCGCGGCACATCATGTTGCCCGGGTGGCAGTCGCCGTGCATGCGGATGTTCTTGTGCGGGGTGGCCTTGTAGACCTCTTCCACACGTTTAAGCAGGTCGCGCGCCACGGACTCGTAGGCCGGTAGCAGGCTCTTGGGAATGAAGTTGCCTTCGAGCAGGGTGGTCAGGGAATCGTGACCGAAGTTCTTCACGCCGAGGGCTTCGCGGTGTTCGAACGGGCGGGTGGACCCCACCGCGTGCAAGCGACCGAGCAATTGCCCGAGGCGGTACAGCTGGTCGAGGTTGCCCGGCTCCGGCGCGCGGCCGCCACGGCGTGGAAACAGGGTGAAGCGGAAACCCTGGTGCTCGAACAGGCTTGCGCCGTTGTGGATCAGCGGGGCGACCACCGGCACGTCGCACTCAGCCAGTTCGAAGGTGAAGCGGTGTTCTTCCAGGATCGCTTCGTTGGTCCAGCGCTGGGGCCGGTAGAACTTGGCGATCAGCGGTTCGGAATCTTCGATGCCCACCTGATACACGCGGTTTTCGTAGCTGTTGAGCGCCAAAATGCGCGCATCGCTGAGAAAACCGATGCTTTCGACGGCGTCGAGGACCAGGTCGGGGGTGAGTGTTTCAAACGGGTGGGCCATGCGAACTCCTGCGCGCAGCAGGGCGCCGCGTCCGGCCGGGTATGGTAACCCAGCGGGCTTGAGATAGGGGGCGACTGTGGGATCGCCATCGGGGGCAAGCCCCCTCCCACAGGGGAATGCATTCCAAATGTGGGAGGGGGCTTGCCCCCGATGAGGCCCGGTCAGGCGCCGACAACCCCACCATCATCGCGCCGAATCGCCAGCACCGACGAACGCGGCTTGCCGTTCGGCAGATGCTCCGGCCACGTCGAGCCGCCGGTTTCGCCAGGGTGCTGAATACCCACAAACAGTGTTTTCTGATCCGGCGAAAAGCTGATCCCGGTGACTTCACACGCCACCGGCCCGACCATGAAGCGACGAATCTCCCCGGTGCCCGGGTCGGCGCACAGCATCTGGTTGTTGCCCATGCCGGCGAAGTCGCCCGCGTTGCTGTAGTCGCCGTCGGTGAGAATCCACAGGCGCCCGGCCTTGTCGAAACCCAGGCCGTCCGGGCTGTTGAACATGTTTTGCGGGTTGATGTTGGACGAGCCGCCCTTCGGCGAGCCCGCGTGTACGCCGGGGTTGCCGGCGACGACGAACAGGTCCCAGGTGAAGTCCGTGGCACCGTGGTTATCGGCGTCGGCCTTCCAGCGCAGGATCTGGCCGTAGACGTTCTTCTCGCGCGGGTTGGGCCCGCCCACCGGCTGGCCGTCTTCGCCGCGCTTGGCGTTGTTGGTGAGGGTGCAGTAGACCTGGCCGTCCATGGGGCTGACCACGATCCATTCCGGGCGGTCCATGCGCGTGGCTTTCACCACGCTGGCGGCCAGGCGGGCATGGATCAGCACTTCGGCCTGGCTGGCAAAGCCGGTACCGGCATCGATACCGTTTTTGCCGTGGGTGAGTTCGACCCATTGGCCCTTGCCCCTGGGATGATCGGCATCGCCATTGCCCGCGTCGAAGATCGCCACGTACAAGGTGCCGTGATCGAGCAAATCCTTGTTGGCTTTCGGGTTGTCGTGGTTGATCGGATCGCGGCTGACGAACTTGTAGATGAATTCGCCGCGCTCGTCATCGCCCATGTACACCACCGCGCGTCCGTCGCGGGTCTCCGCCAGGGCCGCGTTTTCGTGCTTGAATCGGCCCAGGGCGGTGCGCTTGACCGGGGTGGATTGCGGGTCGAACGGGTCGATTTCCACCACCCAGCCGTGGCGATTGAGTTCGTTGGGGTTCTTGGCCATGTCGAAGCGCGGGTCGTGCGGGTGCCAGTTGATGTCCTTGCTGGCGGCGACCGCGCCGTAGCGTTTTTGCCCGGCGTCGAAGGCCTGCTGTGGGTTGCTGCTGCCGAAGCAGTCGGTGAAGTTCTCTTCGCAGGTGAGATAAGTGCCCCACGGGGTCTTGCCGTTGGCGCAGTTCTGGAAGGTACCCAGGGCGTGCTTGCCGGTGTTGTCGGCGCTGGTTTTCAGCCAGTCGTGGCCGGCGGCAGGGCCGCCCAGGCGGATTGGCGTGTTGCCGTGGATGCGCCGGTTGTAGCGTGAATCCTGGACGAACTGCCAGGTATCACCCTTGCGCTGAATTTCGATCACCGAAACGCCTTCGCTGGCCAGGGCCTTGCGCACGTCTTCGGCCGATTGCGGTGCGCCGCCGTGGGCGTAGAGGTAGCGGTAGTTGGTGTATTCGTTGTTGATCGCCATCAAGGCGCGGTTGTCATCACCGGGGAAGGGAAACAGGCTCATGCCGTCATTGTTGTCGCCGAACTGCTGTTCCTGGGCCTTGGCCGTGCCGTTGCCGGAGGGGTCGAAGGCCGGCGCCTGCATGCTCAAGGGCTGGCCCCAGCTGATCAGCACCGAGGCGCTGTAGCCGGGCGGCAGGGTGATGGTGTCGCTGGTGGCGGCGGCGATGCCGGTAAAGCCCAGCAACGGGCTGGCAGACGCGGCGTTCACGGCCAGGGCGCTGCGGCTGAGCAGGTTGCCACCCAGGAACATCGCCGCGCCGCACAGGGCGCCGGCGCCGATAAAGCGGCGACGGGTAAGGCCGACCATCTGTTCGAAGTCAGTGGCTTGGTTTTCTTCTAATAAGCTCATGTCAGGCTCCCTACGGTTTTTGCAGACACCTTAAGGAGCGGGCGTGACGAAATTGTTGCAGTTTGATGGCGGGTGCTCGCTACACCGGCGTGCCGAGCAATACCTGGCCGGGGGCGAATTGCACCTGGATCGGCCGGCCAGGCGCGGCGTCGAGTGCGCTCAGTGCGGCGGGCTGCGCCAGGGCACACAGTACCTGACCGCTGGGCAGGCCGATTCGGACTTCGCTGGGGCCGTCTTCAGCGTCGAGAATCGTCTCGATGACACCGCTCAGGCAATTGTGTCCAAGTGTTGCGGTTTGCCCGATGGCCAATAATTCCAGCCACCCGGCCTTGATCAGGGCCACCACTTCCACGCCGGGCTCCAGCTCCAGCCGTTGTGTGCTGTCGTGCGTGATGTGTGCATCCAGGTACAGGCCACCCGCCAGTTCCAGGCGCACGGTGTCATTACGCCCATGGCGCGCGATGGCGCTGACTTGGCCGTGCAGCTGATTGCGCGCACTGGTGCGCAGCATCAGGCGGCCCAGCAAATTGAAGTCGCGGGCCGCTTCGTCGGTGGCGAGCACCTCGGCTTGCAAGGCTTGCAGGCGTTGATAAAGGCGCAGCACGCGCTCACCTTCGCTTGTCAGCCTGGCGCCGCCACCGCCTTTGCCGCCGACGCTGCGCTCCACCAACGGCGTGTGCGCCAGGTTGTTCAGTTCATCGATGGCGTCCCATGTGGCTTTGTAGCTCAACCCGGCACTTTTGGCGGCACGGGTGATGGAACCCTGTTCGGCGATATGCGCCAGCAACGCGATGCGCTGAGGGCGGCGGATGATGTGCTGGCTGAGCGGCGAGGGCAGGGACATGGGGATACGCCTGGCTGGAATGAGCGGACGTTGCCGCCCGGCGGCCCGGGAGTCAAGTCATGTGCCGGGTTTGGGCGTGCGGGCCAGGCAATACACATCGACCTGACGCGCACCGGCCTTCATCAACAAGCGCGCCAGGCTGTGGGCGGTGGCACCGGTGGTCAGCACGTCGTCCACCAGCGCCAGGTGCCGGCCCAGCACCTGGGCGCCGGGTGCCAGGGCGAAGGCATTGAGCAGGTTGCGTTTGCGCGTTTTGGCATCGAGGTCTTGTTGCGCGATGGTTTCCTGGGGACGTAGCAACAGGTGTTCATCGCAGGGGATGTCCAGGTCGGCACTGAGCCAGAGCGCCAGCATCACGGCCTGGTTATAGCCCCGCTGGCGCAGACGCTTGGGGGGCATCGGCACCGGTAGCAGGCAATCGGGGCGGGTGAGTTCGGCATTTTCGAACCGATGTTGCAGCAGCCGCCCGAGCAAGCGCCCCAGCAGGTGCCCCAACGGCCAGCGCGCCTGATGCTTGAACCGGCTGATCAGGCTGTCCACCGGGAAGCTGTAGGTCCAGGGCGCAATCACTTGTTGATACGCAGGCGGATGTTTCTGGCATTGGCCGCACACCAAGCCGTCCATGGGCAAGGGCAGGGCGCAGACGTCACAGCGCTCCATCAGCCACGGCAGTTCGGTTTCGCAGGCGTTGCACACACAATCGTCGCTTTCAGCGCGCTCATCGCAGATCAAACAGGTTTGTACGCTTTTTAACCAGATGTAAACCTGGTGTTTGTGGCTTGGTTGACAGTGCATGAATCTTCCTTAAATATGCCGAGCATCCGTGTCGTACCTGTGGGTATTGCCCTTCCCGCAGCGTTAGCCAAAGCATAATCAAGGAATCGCCCATGAGCGCCAGCACCTCTGCCACCCTGCGTCACGATTGGTCTTTGGCCGAAGTCAAAGCCCTGTTCGTGCAGCCGTTCAATGACCTGTTGTTCCAGGCGCAGACCGTGCACCGCGCGCATTTCGACGCCAATCGGGTGCAGGTCTCCACGCTGCTGTCGATCAAAACCGGCGCCTGCCCGGAAGATTGCAAATATTGTCCGCAGTCGGGTCACTACAACACCGGCCTGGAAAAAGAAAAGCTGATGGAGGTGCAGAAAGTCCTCGAAGAGGCTGCCCGCGCCAAGGCCATCGGTTCGACACGTTTCTGCATGGGCGCCGCCTGGAAACATCCATCGGCCAAAGACATGCCCTACGTGCTGGAGATGGTCAAGGGCGTGAAGGCCATGGGCCTGGAAACCTGCATGACCCTCGGCCGTCTCGATCAGGACCAGACCGCCGCGTTGGCCCAGGCCGGCCTCGACTACTACAACCACAACCTCGATACCTCGCCGGAATTCTACGGTTCGATCATCACCACGCGTACCTACAGCGAACGCCTGCAGACCCTGGCCTATGTGCGTGAGTCGGGGATGAAGATCTGCTCCGGCGGTATTCTCGGCATGGGCGAGTCCCTTGATGACCGCGCCAACCTGCTGATCCAATTGGCCAACCTGCCGGAGCATCCGGAGTCGGTGCCGATCAACATGCTGGTCAAGGTGGCCGGTACGCCGTTGGAAAACGCCAAGGACATCGACCCTTTCGACTTTATCCGCATGCTGGCGGTGGCACGCATCCTGATGCCGCAATCCCATGTGCGCCTGTCGGCCGGCCGTGAGGCAATGAACGAGCAGATGCAGGCCCTGGCGTTCTTTGCCGGCGCCAACTCGATTTTCTACGGCGACAAGCTGCTGACCACCGCCAACCCGCAGGCGGACAAGGACATGCAACTGTTCTCGCGCCTCGGGATCCTGCCGGAGGCGCGTGAAGAGCATGCCGACGAAGTGCATCAGGCGGCCATTGAACAGGCGTTGGTGGAGCAGAAGAGCAGCGAACAGTTCTACAACGCCGCCGTTTAACCCAAATGCATTCCAAATGTGGGAGGGGGCTTGCCCCCGATGACGGTAGGTCAGCCAGCACCTGTGTTGACTGAGATACAGCCATCGGGGGCAAGCCCCCTCCCACCTTTCGAACCGCGCACACCCTGCTGAATCGAGGCCTGCATGTCTTTCGATCTCGCCGCGCGCCTCGCTGCCCGCCGTGCCGAACACCTTTACCGTCAACGCCCCTTGCTGGAGAGCCCCCAGGGCCCGGAAGTGGTGGTGGACGGCAAGCCGCTGCTTGCGTTTTGCAACAATGACTACCTTGGCCTGGCCAACCATCCGCAGGTGATAGAAGCCTGGCGCGCCGGTGCGTCGCGCTGGGGCGTGGGCGGTGGCGCGTCGCACCTGGTGGTGGGGCATGCCACGCCGCACCATGAGCTGGAAGAAGCCCTGGCCGACCTGACCGGGCGCCCGCGTGCGTTGCTGTTTACCACCGGCTACATGGCCAACCTCGGCGCGGTCACCGCCTTGGTGGGGCAGGGCGATACCGTGCTGGAAGATCGTCTCAACCACGCGTCGTTGCTGGATGCCGGTTTGTTGTCCGGCGCACGGTTTACCCGTTACCTGCATAACGACGCTGCCAGCCTGGCCAAGCGCCTGGAGAAAGCCACCGGTAACGCACTGGTGGTGACCGATGGCGTATTCAGCATGGATGGCAACCTCGCCGATCTGCCGGCACTGGCCCGCGAAGCCAGGACCAAGGGCGCCTGGTTGATGGTGGACGACGCCCACGGCTTCGGCCCGCTGGGGGCCAATGGTGCGGGGATCGTCGAGCATTTTGGCTTGAGCCAGGAAGACGTGCCGGTGTTGGTCGGCACCCTCGGTAAAGCCTTCGGCACCGCCGGTGCCTTTGTGGCGGGCAGTGAAGAACTGATCGAAAGCCTGATTCAATTCGCCCGGCCGTACATCTACACCACCAGCCAGCCGCCGGCGCTGGCCTGCGCCACCCTCAAAAGCCTGGAGTTGTTGCGCACCGAGCATTGGCGCCGCGAGCACCTCAACGGGTTGATCCGCCAGTTCCGCCAGGGTGCCGAGCAGATCGGCCTGGCGTTGATGGACAGTTTTACGCCGATCCAACCGATCCTGATGGGCGACAGCGCGCGAGCCTTGCGCCTGTCGCAGATGCTGCGCGAGCGCGGGCTGATGGTGATGGCGATCCGCCCCCCCACCGTGCCCGCCGGCAGCGCCCGTTTACGCGTGACATTGACGGCGGCCCACAGCGCAGCCCAGGTGCAGCTATTGTTAAACGCATTGGAAGCGTGTTTCCGGTTGTTAAACACCACGGAGCCCGAGCATGCGTGATCGACTGATATTGCTGCCCGGCTGGGGCCTGGGTGTGTCGCCGCTGGAACCGCTGGCCGCGGCGTTGCACGGCTTGAATGAACACTTGCACGTGCAGATCGAACCGTTGCCGGCCCTGGATTCCAGCGACCTGAGCGAATGGCTCGACGAACTGGATGCCACGCTGCCGGACAATACCTGGCTCGGCGGCTGGTCCCTGGGCGGCATGCTCGCCTCGGAGCTGGCGGCACGCCGTGCAGAGCGTTGCTGCGGGTTGCTCACCCTGGCGAGCAATCCGTGTTTTGTCGCCCATGACGGTTGGCCGCAGGCCATGCCTGCCGAAACATTCGACGCGTTCCTCGCCGGCTGCCACGCCGACTCCCAGGTCACCCTCAAGCGCTTCGGCCTGTTGTGCGCCAAGGGCGCGGCCGACCCGCGCGGGCTTTCGCGTCTGTTGGTCAGTGGGGCACCGAACACCTCGCCCAGCGTGTTGATGCCCGGCCTGGAATTGCTTGCCCAATTGGACACCCGCGCCGCCTTGCAGGCGTTTCGCGGGCCGCAACTGCACCTGTTTGCCGGTCAGGACGGGCTGGTGCCCGCCGAAGCCGCCAGTGACTTGCTGGCGCTGCTGCCCGATGTGGAAGTCGGCCTGATTGAACAGGCCGGTCACGCTTTTCTTCTGGAGGACCCCCACGGTGTAGCGGGGGCCATCCAGGCTTTTTTGCATGAGTGCGTCGATGACTGATCTATCCCATCCCCACCTGCCGGGCGCCTTGCCCGACAAGCGCCAGGTGGCCGCTTCGTTCTCCCGGGCCGCGGCCAGTTATGACAGCGTGGCCGAGTTGCAGCGGGCGGTAGGGCATGCCCTGCTCGCGCAATTACCGGCGGGGCTCGCGCCACAACGCTGGCTCGACCTGGGCTGCGGCACGGGCTATTTCAGCCGTGCACTGGGTGAGCGCCTGCCTGCCAGCCAGGGCATCGCGCTGGATATCGCCGAAGGCATGCTCAACCATGCGCGGCCTGCAGGCGGCGCGCAGCACTTCATCGCCGGCGATGCGGAACGCTTGCCGCTGAAGACTGGCAGCTTCGAGCTGATGTTCTCCAGCCTGGCGGTGCAGTGGTGTGCGAACTTCGACGCAGTGCTCAATGAAGCCTTTCGCGTGCTGCAACCGGGCGGCGTGCTGGCCTTTGCCAGCCTGTGCGTGGGCACGCTGGATGAGCTGCGCGAGAGCTGGCGCGCGGCGGATGGCTGGGTTCACGTCAACCGTTTTCGCACCTTCGAGGCTTATCAGCAGTTGTGCGCCGCCAGTGGTTTTCGGGTGACCCGCCTGGAACGGCGGCCCCATGTCCTGCATTACCCGGACGTGCGCAGCCTGACCCATGAGTTGAAAGCATTGGGCGCACACAACCTCAACCCGGGGCGCCCGGGAGGGTTGACGGGGCGCGCGCGGATTGCGGCGCTGGTGCAGGCCTACGAGCAGTTCCGTCAGGCCCAGGGCCTGCCGGCCACTTACCAGGTGGTGTACGCCGTACTGGAGAAACCGCTATGAACGCCGCTTATTTCATCACCGGCACCGACACCGATGTGGGCAAGACCACCATTGCCGCCGGCCTGCTGCATGCCGCGCGCCAGGCCGGTAAAACCACGGCGGCGGGAAAACCCGTGGCGTCGGGCTGCCAGGTCACGCCGAAGGGCTTGCGTAACGCCGATGCCCTGGCACTGCTTGCCGAATGTTCGTTGCCGTTGACCTATGCCGAGGTCAACCCGGTGGCGTTGGAACCGGCGATTGCGCCGCATCTGGCGGCACGTGAGGCGGGCGTTGCGCTGACGGTGCAATCCTTGCTCCAGCCGATGCGGCGGATTCTCGAGCACAATGCGGACTTCACGTTGATCGAAGGCGCAGGGGGGTGGCGCGTGCCGCTGGCTGATCAAGCCAACCTGTCGGACCTGGCCATCGCCCTCAAGTTACCGGTGATCCTGGTGGTGGGTGTGCGTCTGGGGTGTATCAGCCATGCGTTGCTGACCGCCGAAGCGATCGCGCGCGATGGATTGCCGCTGGCCGGCTGGGTGGCCAATATCATCGACCCGAAGACCTCTCGTCTGGAAGAGAACCTCGCCACCCTGGCCGAGCGTTTGCCGGCGCCCTGCCTTGGACGGGTGCCGAAACTCAAGCATGCCGGGGCAGCCGAGGTGGCCGCTTACCTGGAAATGGACCTGCTTGACTGATTTTGGCTATCGCTAAGGCAATGTGCCATTAGTGTTTTTAACGGGCCTTTCGCCAGGATGTCTGGTTCAATTGGCCTTCACGATTCTCTAAAGGCAGGCTTACGCCATGGAAATCTCTGGAAGCAGCGCGTTTTATTCGGGCCTGAGCACCATCCAGGCCGGGCAGAACCGTGTCGACCAGGCCGCTGGGAAGATCGCCAGCGCGTCGACGACCCAGCCATCGGCCGCGCAAAGCGACCGTCTGCAAGCCAATGATCGTGCTCAGGCGTCCAACTCGGCGAGCAATATGGTCGAAATGGCCCAGGGCAAGTTTCAAGTGGAGCTGGGCGCGAAAGTCGCCAAGGCTTCGGACGAAATGCTCGGTACGTTGATCGATACCTACGCCTGATTCCCCTGAGGCATGACATTTAAAATGT
Source organism: Pseudomonas sp. 28 E 9 (assembly GCF_900004785.1). Classification (NCBI taxonomy): domain Bacteria; kingdom Pseudomonadati; phylum Pseudomonadota; class Gammaproteobacteria; order Pseudomonadales; family Pseudomonadaceae; genus Pseudomonas; species Pseudomonas sp. 28 E 9. Next base: position 401,976 of record NZ_CVTK01000050.1, read on the forward strand.
GGGAGGGGGCTTGCCCCCGATAGCCATAGGTATTTACACAACTCTGTACCGCTCAACCGTAATCACGATGCGAAGCGAGTCGCTCTTGATCTTGATCTGCTTTTGATCCTAGGCGCCCCGTTAAACCACGCTGGCCGAACGCAGGCTTGAATCCGTG
>NZ_CVTK01000050.1:402182-450748 GCF_900004785.1 Pseudomonas sp. 28 E 9
TGTAAAAGCGGAACCCTAAGTGGCCGTGACCTAAATAACGGATATGTACTCGGTCTGATCCAAGATACTGGCCAGCCCTGAGGCCGCCATCGGGGGCAAGCCCCCTCCCACATTTGTTTTGTGCCCTCTCGCTTAACTCCTACACTCCCTAATCATGTGGCATCACGCCACGGGCTTTGCTGTGCGCGCCATTGACCCGCATCAAGACAAACGGCATCGGGCCGACGCTTGACAACCCAAGGTCGTAAACGTATGTTTCAAACACCTGTTTGACCGCCATCATCCTTTCACGCGGTTGCTCATCCCAGATACATCAGCAGAGGTTTATCGCTATGCCTGACTACAAGGCCCCCTTGCGTGATATTCGCTTCGTTCGTGACGAACTGCTCGGTTATGAAGCGCACTATCAGAGCCTGCCGGCTTGCCAGGACGCTACCCCGGACATGGTTGACGCCATTCTCGAAGAAGGCGCCAAGTTCTGTGAGCAAGTGCTGGCGCCGCTGAACCGCGTGGGTGACATCGAAGGGTGTACCTGGAGCGAGTCAGGCGTTAAAACCCCTGCCGGTTTCAAAGAAGCCTACAAACAGTTCGTCGAAGGCGGCTGGCCAAGCCTGGCCCATGACGTGGAGCACGGTGGCCAAGGCCTGCCGGAGTCCCTGGGCCTTGCCGTGAGTGAAATGGTCGGCGAAGCCAACTGGTCGTGGGGCATGTACCCAGGCCTGTCCCACGGCGCGATGAACACTATTTCCGAGCACGGCACGCCGGAGCAGCAAGAGGCCTACCTGACCAAGCTGGTGTCGGGCGAGTGGACCGGCACCATGTGCCTGACCGAGCCGCACTGCGGCACCGACCTGGGCATGCTGCGCACCAAGGCCGAGCCTCAGGCTGACGGTTCCTACAAAGTCTCCGGCACCAAGATCTTCATCTCGGCCGGTGAGCACGACATGGCCGACAACATCGTCCACATCGTACTGGCGCGCCTGCCGGATGCACCGGCAGGTACCAAGGGTATCTCGCTGTTTATCGTGCCCAAATTCCTGCCCAACGCCGATGGCTCGATCGGTGAGCGCAACGCGGTGACCTGTGGCTCCTTGGAGCACAAGATGGGCATCCACGGCAACGCCACCTGCGTGATGAACTTCGACGCAGCCACCGGTTACCTGATCGGCCCGGCGAACAAAGGCCTGAACTGCATGTTCACCTTCATGAACACCGCTCGCCTGGGGACCGCGCTGCAAGGCCTGGCCCACGCCGAGATCGGTTTCCAGGGTGGCCTGAAATATGCGCGTGACCGCCTGCAAATGCGTTCCCTGACCGGCCCGAAAGCGCCGGAAAAAGCCGCCGACCCGATCATCGTGCACCCTGACGTGCGCCGCATGCTGCTGACCATGAAAGCCTTCGCCGAAGGCAACCGTGCGATGGTGTACTTCACCGCCAAGCAAGTGGACATCGTCAAGTACGGCACCGATGACGAAGCCAAGAAACAGGCCGATGGCCTGCTGGCCTTCATGACCCCGATCGCCAAGGCGTTCATGACCGAAGTCGGTTTCGAGTCCGCCAACCACGGCGTGCAGATCTACGGCGGTCACGGCTTCATCGCCGAGTGGGGCATGGAGCAGAACGTTCGCGACAGCCGCATTTCGATGCTGTACGAAGGCACCACCGGTATCCAGGCCCTCGACCTGCTCGGCCGTAAAGTGTTGATGACCCAGGGCGAAGCGCTCAAGGGTTTCACCAAGATCGTGCACAAGTTCTGCCAGGCCAACGAAGGCAACGAAGCCGTCAAGGAATTCGTTGCACCGCTGGCGGCGCTGAACAAAGAGTGGGGCGAGTTGACCATGAAGGTCGGCATGGCCGCGATGAAAGACCGTGAAGAAGTCGGTGCCGCCTCGGTGGACTACCTGATGTATTCCGGTTATGCCTGCCTGGCTTACTTCTGGGCCGACATGGCGCGCCTGGCTGCCGAGAAACTGGCCGCCGGCACCAGCGAAGAGGCGTTCTACACCGCCAAGCTGCAGACCGCGCGCTTCTACTTCCAGCGCATCCTGCCGCGTACCCGCACCCATGTAGCGACCATGCTGTCGGGCGCCAGTAACCTGATGGACATGAAAGAAGAAGACTTCGGCCTGGCTTACTAAGCCGCACCGCGGCTTTTTTTGAAAACCGCCGCTTCCTTCGGGACGCGGCGGTTTTTTTGGTGTTTAAAAAACCTAATGCCGTGCTCAGGGATTGCCGACGGCTGCCGTTACAGTGATGGCAATATGATACAGGTCGGACGGGTTGTGTTTAACTGCCTGCGTAGAAGCACCATGCCATTACTTTTTGCGGGTCGGAGTTCTACCCTTGTTACGCGTGTCCGCTGTGCGGTTCAGTCATTTCCTACCCTCGTTGCTGCTGTTGATGGCTGGGCTCTCGGCTGCTTATCTCAAGGACCTCAACGTTTTCTTCACCTCGCTGTTCAACGTGCTGCCGACCCTGGTGCTGTTGCTCGGCGGAGCGTACTGCGCGGTGTATCGGCGCCAGCGTGAATTGTTCCTGATGATCACGGTGTACGTCGTTTATTTCCTGCTGGACACCCAGACCGATTTCTACCGCGACAATGGCCGCGTGCGCGAAGACGCCGCCGTCGTGTTTCACCTGTGCTGCCTGCTGCTGCCCTTGCTGTTCAGCGTGTACGCGCTGTGGCAGGAAAAGACTCACCTGTTCCGTGACTTCGTCGCACGTTGCGCGGTGCTATTGGCCGTCGGCAGCCTGGCGCTGGCGCTGGAGCAACGTTACCCACAGGGCGTGCTGGACTGGTTGGCCGAGATTCGCTGGCCGGCGCTGCATGGCGCGTGGATGAGCCTGATCCAGCTTTCATACCCGATGTTTCTGATTGGCTTTATCACCCTGGCCGCCCAGTACTGGTATCAGCCGCGCCCGCTGCACGCTGCGCAACTGGTGGGGTTGCTGGGGCTGTTCTGGATGCTGCCGCAAACCTTCATCCTGCCGTTTACGCTCAACATCATGTGCAGCCAGGTGATGCTGATGATCGCTGCCGGTGTGGCGCATGAGGCGTATCAAATGGCCTTTCGCGATGAGCTGACCGGCTTGCCGGGCCGCCGCGCCCTGAACGAACGCATGCAGCGGCTGGGGCGCAATTATGTGTTGGCGATGAGCGATGTGGACCACTTCAAGCGTTTCAACGATACCCACGGCCATGACGTGGGCGACCAGGTGTTGCGCCTGGTGGCGAGCAAACTGTCCAAGGTCAGCGGCGGCGGGCGCGCCTACCGTTACGGCGGTGAAGAGTTCGCCGTGGTGTTTGCCGGCAAGAGCCTGGATGAATGCCTGCCGCACCTGGAGGCCATCCGCGAAAGCATAGCCACCTATGCGATCAAGTTGCGCAACCCGGACCGCCCCAACGACGACCATCAAGGGCGCCAGCGTCGGGCCGCCAGTGGTGCGTCCAGTGTGTCGGTGACGGTCAGCATCGGCGTGGCCGAGCGTCAGGCCGAGCAGCGTAGTCCTGAAGAAGTACTCAAGTGCGCCGATCAGGCGCTCTATGCCGCCAAGGGCGCCGGGCGCAATTGCGTGATCGCGGCCGGGCAGAACCGTCGCGGCGCCGTGCGCATGGAAAACGCTGCCGGTTGAGTAATGGCGCTGTATTCAGCAGCGCTACAGTGATTGTTCGCGGCGTTGGCCGGCAGTAGGTTGAGTCCATCTGCCGCCGGAGACATCGCCATGCCTGAGTACAAAGCTCCCCTGCGCGACATGCGCTTTCTGATCGATAACGTGTTCGATTTCCATGGTCACTACGCGGCCCTGGGCGCGACGGACGCCAGCCCCGACATGGTCAGTGCAATTCTGGAAGAAGGCGCGAAGTTCTGCGAAAACGTCCTCGCGCCGCTCAATCGCAGCGGCGACGAGGAGGGCTGCCATTTCGACAATGGCGTCGTGACCACGCCCAAGGGCTTCAAGCAAGCCTTCGCCCAGTACGTGGAAGGCGGCTGGCACGGCGTGGCAGCGGACCCGGCCTACGGCGGCCAGGGGTTGCCGCAGTCCCTCGGGCTGGTGCTGAGCGAGATGATCGGCTCCAGCAATACGTCCTGGGGCATGTACCCGGGCCTGACTCACGGCGCAATGTCGGCGATCCACGCCCACGGCACCGACGAACAGAAAGCCACGTACCTGCACAAACTCACCGCCGGCGAGTGGACTGGCACCATGTGCCTGACCGAAGCCCATTGCGGCACCGACCTGGGTTTGATCAAGACTCGCGCCGTTCCCCAGGCCGATGGCAGTTATGCGCTCACCGGCAGCAAGATATTCATCTCCGCCGGTGAGCACGACATGAGTGCCAATATCATCCATCTGGTGCTGGCCAAGCTGCCGGATGCACCGGCGGGGACCAAAGGCATTTCGTTGTTCATCGTGCCCAAGTTTCATGCCGATTCCGGCGAACGCAACGCCGTGCAGTGCGGCTCCATCGAACACAAGATGGGCATCAAGGCCTCGGCCACCTGTGTGCTGAACTTCGACGGCGCCAGGGGTTTCCTGATTGGCGAAGCCAACAAAGGCCTCAACTGCATGTTCACCATGATGAACCACGCACGCCTGGGCACCGGGATGCAGGGGCTGTGCAATGGCGAGGCAAGCTTTCAGGGCGCGATCAAATATGCCGGGGAGCGCCTGCAAATGCGCTCGCTGACCGGCGCCAAGGCCCCGGACAAACCCGCCGACCCGATCATCGTGCATGCCGATGTACGTCGCATGTTGCTGACCATGAAAGCCTTCAACGAAGGCAATCGTGCGCTGACCTACTTCACCGCCCAGTTACTCGACACCGCGCACTTGAGCCGCGACGCCGGCCAGCGCGAGGAGGCCGAGAACCTGTTGGCCTTCCTCACGCCGATCTGTAAAGCCTTCATGACCGAAACCGGGCTGGAGGTGACCAACCACGGTATGCAGGTGTTCGGCGGCCATGGCTATATTCGCGAGTGGGGCATGGAGCAACTGGCGCGTGATGCGCGGATTGCGCCGATCTACGAAGGCACCAACGGCATCCAGGCCCTCGATCTGCTGGGGCGCAAAGTGCTGGGCAGCCAGGGCAAGTTGCTGCGCGGCTTTACCCGAATCGTGCATAAGTTCTGCGCCGCCCATGCCGAGCATGCGCAACTCAAGGCCCATGTCGAACAGCTCAACCAGTTGAACCAGCAATGGGGCGAGCTGACGCTGAAGGTCGGTACGGCGGCGATGAGCAATCCCGACGAAGTGGGAGCGGCGGCCATGGACTACCTGATGTACAGCGGCTACATCATCCTCGCCTACCTGTGGTTGCGCATGGCGATTGCGGCGCAGGCGCACGACGACCCAGGGTTTGCCCAGGCCAAGCAGGCCACGTGTGACTTTTATTTCAAGCGCCTGTTACCGCGCACCACGATGCACAGGGCTGCCGTGGAGGCGGGCAGCGAATGCCTGATGAGCCTGCCGGCGCAGGCATTTGCATTGTAAACGTGCGTCAACAGCCTGGTTCGTGACTTACAAATACTTGTCGGTCACGAACGGACCCTATGTGTCTTAAACGTTGTTCGGGTACACTCGGAGCCTGTAAAACCGATCCTATCGAATCACTTTTCACGTTCTCACGAGGTTTGCCATGGCTGATTACAAAGCGCCGTTGCGTGATATGCGCTTCGTCCTCAACGAAGTTTTTGACGTCGCCACCACCTGGGCGCAGTTGCCTGCCCTGGCAGACACGGTTGACGCCGAAACCGTTGAAGCCATCCTCGAAGAGGCCGGCAAGGTCACCGCCAAGTCCATCGCGCCGTTAAGCCGTGGAGGCGATGAGCAAGGCTGCCGTTGGGTGGACAGTGTCGTCAGCACGCCGGACGGTTTCCCACAGGCTTACGCGACCTATGCCGAAGGCGGCTGGGTGGGCGTCGGCGGCGACCCGGCGTATGGCGGCATGGGCATGCCCAAGGCGGTGTCGGCGCAGGTCGAGGAAATGATCAATTCGTCCAGCCTGGCGTTCGGCCTGTACCCGATGTTGACCTCGGGCGCTTGCGTGTCGATCAATACCCACGCCAGCGAGGAACTCAAGGCCACCTACCTGCCGAAGATGTATTCCGGCGAATGGGCCGGTTCCATGTGCCTGACCGAAGCCCATGCCGGTACCGACCTGGGCATGATTCGCACCAAGGCCGAGCCGCAGCCGGATGGTTCCTACAAAGTCAGTGGCACCAAGATTTTCATTACCGGCGGTGAACACGACCTGACCGAAAACATCATCCACCTGGTGTTGGCCAAGCTTCCTGATGCACCGGCGGGGCCCAAGGGCATCTCGCTGTTCCTGGTCCCCAAGTTCATGGTGAACGCCGACGGCAGCCTCGGTGCCCGCAACCCGGTGACCTGCGGCTCGATCGAACACAAGATGGGCATCCAGGCCTCCGCGACGTGCGTGATGAACTTCGACGAAGCCGTCGGCTACCTCGTCGGTGAGCCCAACCGTGGCCTGGCGGCGATGTTCACCATGATGAACTACGAGCGCCTGGGGGTGGGTATCCAGGGCCTGGCTTCCGGCGAGCGCTCCTATCAGAACGCGATTGAATATGCCCGCGATCGGGTGCAGAGCCGTTCGCCATTGGGCGCCCAAGCCAAGGATAAACCGGCCGATCCGATCATCGTGCACCCGGACGTGCGCCGCATGCTGCTGACCATGAAAGCGGCGAACGAGGGCGGTCGTGCGTTCTCCACCTATGTGGCCACGCAGTTGGACATCGCCAAGTTCAGCGAAGACGCTGCTGCCCGTGAGCGCGCCGACAACCTGGTGGCGCTGCTGACGCCGGTCGCCAAGGCGTTTCTCAGCGACCTGGGCCTGGAAACCACCGTGCTCGGCCAGCAAGTGTTCGGTGGCCACGGCTACATTCGCGAGTGGGGTCAGGAGCAATTGGTGCGTGACGTGCGCATTACCCAGATCTACGAAGGCACCAATGGTATCCAGGCACTGGATTTGATGGGGCGCAAGATTGTCGGCAGCGGCGGTGCGTTCTACACCTTGTTCGCCGATGAGATCCGCCAGTTCATCGCCAGTGCCGGCGCGCAACTGGGCGAGTTCACCCGCCCGCTCGGCGCGGCGGTGGACAGCCTGGATGAATTGACCGCCTGGGTGCTGGACCGTGCCAAAACCAATCCGAATGAAATCGGCGCGGCATCGGTGGAATACCTGCACGCGTTTGGTTACATGGCGTATGCCTATATGTGGGCACGCATGGCCAAGGCCGCGTTGGGCAAAGAGACCGAAGACGATTTCTATGCCAGCAAGCTGGGCACGGCGCGCTTTTACTTTGCGCGCCTGTTGCCGCGTATTCATTCGTTGAGCGCGTCGGTGAAAGCCGGTAGCGAGTCGCTGTTCCTGATGGATGAAGCACTGTTCTAGGGGCGAAGCGTGCGTGTAAGCAATCTCTTACATGACGTGCTGCTAATCGTCCTCTATCGCCAAATTGGATCCACGGATAATCTACTTCACATGGACGTCGCGCAGGAAGCGCAAAGCAACAACACGGACACGTAGGATTCTGCCAGGATGGCGGAGTGAAATGGATGTCAGGGAAACAGTCTGCAAAGCCCCGCTTCGGCGGGGTTTTCTTTTGCCCGCGAAAAAGTCAGGCGCCTGCCTGCGGGGCATTCATCACGTCTTCGAGCAACGTGCGCAGCAACGCCACCGTCGCTTGCTGGCGCTGCACGTCACGGCACACCAAACCGACTTTCAACGGCACCCTGGGTTCGCTCAAGGGTTTCCATAGCAGCGACTGGCTGTTGTGTTCGTCCTGGGAACGCCCCGGCAACACAGTGGCCAACTGCGTATGAGGCAGGCTGTCGAGAATCCCCGCCATGGTATTGAGCTCGGCCTGCACCTGCGGGCGTCGGCCCAGGTTGGCCAACTGACCCTGCCAGATCTGCCGTACCTGGAATTCCTCCCCCAGCAGCAACATCGGCAACTCCGCTGCCTGTTTCAGCGAGACCTTCTTGAATTCCCGCAAGGGATGTTGCTCAGGGATGACCACCTTCAATTCATCCTCGTACAACAACACGCCATGCAGGCCCGGTTGGCGAGGTGGCAGGTAGCTGATGCCGATGTCCAGCGAGCCGTTGAGCAGCCGCCGCTCGATCTCAAGCCCGGTCAATTCGTAGATCTGCACAACCAGGTGGGGTTGGGCCTTGCGCACCCGCTCGAGCATTTGCGGCACCAGGCTGGTGTGCACGGTTTGCAGCACACCGATGGCCAAGGTGCGCATCGCCTGGCCCTTGAAGTTACGCAACGCCTCCACGGCCTGCTGCATGCCGTCGATCAGGGGCAAGGCGTGGTTGTACAGCGTGTGTGCGGCGAGTGTGGGGAGCAGGCGCTTGCTGCTGCGTTCGAACAGGCTCACGTCGAGGTTCTGCTCCAGTTGGCGAACCTGCTGCGACAAGGCCGGCTGGGAGATCGACAGACGCTCTGCGGCACGCCCTACGTGGCCTTCCTCATACACCGCGACGAAATAACGCAGTTGCTTGAAATCCATAAGATTTGCTTATCGAAAAAGCTGGAAAATCGAAATGGCCGTTGGCCTCCGAGCGGCCTAGTCTAGCGCCTATTCGCAGGGCTTACAGGGCCGAATCGGGCAATGACTCACGTTTTTGGTAATGGCGTTTACATAGGCAAGACAAAACACCGCGTCGCGCTGTTGGTACCCGACACCTACCCAGGTGCGGTTGCTATCGGGGCTGAACTGTGAACCTGTTCCGGCGCCCGGTGCCCAGTCTTGACGACCTGGTACTTCATGCTCCGCCTGATGATTTTTCCAGCCAATGCCTGATGCCCACTGTCGCGCGTCCCTGCGAGGTGTTCGTCCAGGGTCACGGCGCCTGGCTTTCGGACAGTAACGGCCGTGCCTACCTGGATTTCAGCCAGGGCGGCGGCGCCAACAGCCTCGGCCACAGCCCACAAGCGGTGCGCGACGCCATCACCGAACAGATGCAAACCGTGATCAACCCGGGCATGGGCTTGTACAACCGGGCGCAGCTCGACCTGGTTGATCGCCTGTGCCATCACACCGGCAGCGATCAGGCCTACCTGCTCAACAGCGGTGCCCAGGCCTGCGAAGCCGCAATCAAACTGGCGCGCAAATGGGGCCAACTGCATCGCGGCGGCGCTTATCACATCATTACGGTGAGCAACGGCTGCCACGGCCAGAGTTTCGCCGCGATGTCGGCTTCGGCCGTTGCCTGGGAAAACCGTTTCGAGCCGCAATTGCCGGGTTTCAGTCATGTACCTTTCAACGATCTGCCGGCTCTGCACGCCGCCGTCGATGCGCATACCGTCGCCATCATGCTGGAGCCGATCCAAAGCGCCGCCGGTGTCATCCCTGCGACCGAACACTACCTCAAGGGCGTCGAACGTCTGTGCCGCGAACTGGGCATCCTGCTGATTCTCGATGAAGTGCAAACCGGGATCGGCCGCTGCGGCAGTCTGCTCGCCGAGCAGCAATATGGCATTCGCGCCGACATCATTACCATTGGCAAAGGCCTGGGCGGTGGCGTGCCGCTGGCGGCGTTGCTGGCACGTGGCACCGCCTGTTGCTTCGAAACGGGCGAGCTGGACGGTACCCATCACGGCAATGCGCTGATGGCCGCAGCGGGGATCGCGGTGCTCGATGCCGTGTTGACCGACGGCTTTCTCGAACACGTACGCGAATCCGGCCTCTACCTGGCAGAAGGCCTTGCCCGCCTGGCCTACCGTTACGAGCATGGGCAACTGCGCGGCAACGGACTGATATGGGGCCTGACGCTGTCGGACGATTGCGCGGCTGCGGTGGTAAAGGCCGCGCTGCACGAAGGCCTGATCCTCACGGCTGCGCAGCCGGATTGTCTGCGTTTCACCCCCGCCCTGAACATCAGCAAGAACCACATTGACGAAATGCTCCTGCGCCTGGCCCGTGCCTTCTCTCGGGTACGCACCGCCCAACTGCAATGCCGCAAGGGCATTGCCGTCTAACCCCATTTCCTGAACCGTCTCGCGGGATACGCGGCGCTTCCAGCCTGATTCTTTTGGCTGGGGGCGTTTTTTTGCGTGCGTAATTTTTGGACTGAAAAGGTTGCTTGTGCGTCGTCGGAAACAATGGCTTTTTAGCGGGCTTCGGCAAGGAATGTCGATGGGGGCGCCCAACGCCCTCTTCTAATCTATACCACTGAGTGGTATGTTTTCGAGAAGGATTTTCATGAAGCTCAGATTGTTCAAAACTCGGAATTTTGCGAAAGCAGCCAGCAAAGCTTGGATAAGCGATTCTGAGCTAAAAGAAGCATTCAGCGATTTACTGAACGGGCAGGCTGAAAATTTGGGCGGCGGCGTTTGGAAGAAGCGGCTGAACCAAAATCGCCATCGCTCCATTGTCCTGGCTAAAGGCAGGCACTACTGGGTCTACCAATTGCTGTTCGCCAAGCAGAGTCAGAGCAATATCAGTCAGCGTGAACTGGATGGCTTTCGGTTGCTGGCCAAGCTCTACGAAGACTTAAACCATGTCCAGATTCAGCAATTGCTGGATTTAAAAGAGTTTGTGGAGATACATCATGACCAGGAAATATAAAAGTGAAGCGCTTGAGTCTATTCACCAGTCCGCCGAAGCGCTTTATACAATTGGCGCCATCAGCAAAACCACGCTTCGTGAGTTCGACGAAACGTGTCTGGCAACGGTGCCTGCACATATGCCAGCCGAGCAGATCAAACACTTGCGTGAAAGCAGCCACGTCAGCCAGCCCGTGTTCGCGCGCTACCTGAACACCAGCGCATCGACTGTTAAGCAGTGGGAGTCTGGCGAAAAACAACCCAGCGGCATGGCGCTCAAGTTGTTGAGCATTGTTCAAAAGCATGGCCTGCAGATTCTGGCATGAGATGGCCCAATGCCAGAAACCACTGAACCCTCACGAAGCGCCAATGTCGATTAGCTACACGGCTCACACGAGCCGATTTTTGGAGCTGACCCATGGACATCATTCGTATCATCATCGCCATTCTGCTGCCGCCACTGGGTGTGTTCCTGCAAGTAGGATTTGGCGGCGCATTCTGGCTGAACATCCTGCTGACCCTGTGCGGTTACTTCCCCGGTATCATTCACGCCGTGTACATCATCGCCAAGCGCTGAGACCCTCAGCCTTTCGCGATGAGGCGTGAATTGCGCTCATTGCGAAACGCCAGCTGTTCAATGGTCTGGGTGGCATGTTCGGCCTCTTCCCGCGCTTGCAGGATTATGCCGTGCTGCTCGGACTTGCTGCACACCGGGTCTGCGTTACTCGCATCCCCGGTGAGCATGAAAGCCTGGCAGCGGCAGCCGCCGAAATCCTTTTCCTTCTCATCGCATGAACGGCACGGTTCGGGCATCCAGTCGTAGCCGCGAAAGCGGTTGAAACCGAACGAGTCGTACCAGATGTGCTGCATGCTGTGGTCGCGCACATTGGGAAACTGCACCGGCATCTGTCGGGCGCCATGACAGGGCAGGGCGGTACCGTCCGGCGTGACTGTCAGGAAAATACTGCCCCAGCCATTCATGCAGGCTTTCGGGCGTTCTTCGTAGTAATCCGGCGTGACAAAAATCAACTTGCACGGGTGGCCTTCGGCTTCGAGCCTGGCGCGGTATTCGTTGGTGATGCGTTCGGCGCGCACCAGTTGTTCCCGGGTCGGCAATAACCCCACACGGTTGAGCTGTGCCCAGCCGTAGAACTGGCAGGTGGCAAGCTCGACAAAGTCCGCCTCGAGCGCGATACACAGCTCGATAATGCGGTCGATCTTGTCGATGTTATGCCGGTGGGTGACGAAGTTCAGCACCATCGGATAACCGTGGGCTTTCACCGCGCGGGCCATTTCGAGTTTTTGCGCGAAGGCTTTCTTCGAACCGGCCAGCAGGTTGTTGACCTGTTCGTCGCTGGCCTGGAAGCTGATCTGGATATGGTCCAGGCCGGCCTTTTTGAAGTCGCTGATCTTCTGTTCGGTCAGGCCGATGCCGGAGGTGATCAGGTTGGTGTAGAAACCCAACTTGCGCGCCTCGCCGATAAGCTCGGCCAGGTCCTGGCGCACCAGCGGTTCACCGCCGGAAAACCCAAGCTGCGCGGCGCCCATCTCGCGGGCCTCGCGAAATACCTTGATCCACTGTTCGGTGCTCAGCTCCTTGCCCTGCTCGGCAAAATCCAGCGGGTTGGAACAGTACGGGCACTGCAGCGGGCAGCGATAAGTCAGCTCGGCGAGCAGCCAGAGCGGCAGGCCGATAGCGGGTTTTTCAGGCAAGGGTGATCCAGTGCTCGGCACGGGCGACCTCCATGAATTGCTCGATGTCATCACCGAGTTCCGGCACGCCGGGGAATTGCTGGTCCAGCTCGGCGATGATGGCGGCCACGTCGCGCTCGCCGTCAATCAGTCCACCAATCAGCGCGGCGCTGTCGTTGAGCTTGATCATGCCTTCCGGGTAGAGCAGCACATGGCCTTTCTGTGCGGGCTCGTACTGATAGCGATAGCCTGGGCGCCAAGTCGGTTTTTTGCTGCGATCAAAACTCATAGGGTGATCCCTTTATGCCAGACCCGCTCTGCGGTCACGCTGTGGTATGGCGGGCGGTTCAGTTCGTAGGCCATGCTCATGGCGTCGAGCATGCTCCACAGGATGTCCAGTTTGAACTGGAGAATTTCCAGCATGCGCTCCTGGCCTTCACGGGTGGTGTAGTGCTGCAGGGTGATCGCCAACCCGTGTTCCACGTCGCGACGGGCCTGGCCCAGCCGGGTGCGGAAGTATTCATAGCCGGCCGGGTCGATCCACGGGTAATGCTGCGGCCAGCTGTCGAGGCGCGACTGGTGGATCTGCGGCGCGAACAGTTCGGTCAACGAGCTGCTGGCGGCCTCTTGCCAGCTGGCGCGGCGGGCGAAGTTGACGTAGGCATCTACCGCAAAGCGTACGCCGGGCAGCACCAGTTCCTGGGAGCGCAGTTGGTCGGGATCGAGGCCGACGGCCTGGCCCAGGCGCAGCCAGGCTTCGATGCCGCCGTCTTCTCCGGGCGCGCCATCGTGATCGAGCAGGCGCTGGATCCATTCACGGCGGATTTCCCGGTCCGGGCAATTGGCCAGGATCGCGGCGTCCTTCAGGGGAATGTTCACCTGATAGTAGAAGCGGTTGGCGACCCAGCCCTGGATCTGTTCGCGGGTGGCGCGGCCGTCGTACATCGCCACATGGTACGGGTGGTGGATGTGGTAGAAGGCGCCTTTGGCGCGCAGGGCCTGTTCGAATGCTTCAGGGGTCATCGGTGTATCAGTCATCTGAGGTCTCCTACAACTCAATGCTCATGCCGTCGTAGGCTACTTCGACATTGCGCCGCACCAGCTCGGCTCGCTCGGGGGAGTCTTCATCGAGGATCGGGTTGGTGTTGTTGATGTGGATAAGCACTTTGCGCTGCTTTGGCAACTGCTCCAGCACTTCGAGCATACCGCCAGGACCGTTCTGCGCCAGGTGGCCCATTTCGCGGCCGGTGCGAGTGCCGACGCCACGGCGCTGCATTTCGTCGTCGTCCCACATCGTGCCGTCTACCAGCAGGCAGTCGCTGCCGGCCATGATCTCCAGCAGCGGCGCGTCGACCTTGCCCAGGCCTGGGGCGTAGAACAGTTTGCCGCCGGTGCGCAGGTCTTCGACGATCAGGCCGATGTTATCGCCCGGGTGCGGGTCGAAGCGATGCGGCGAATAAGGCGGCGCCGCGCTGCGCAGCGGCAGCGGGGTGAAGCGCAGGTTGGGGCACGCGTTGATGGTGAAGCTGGCGTCCAGCTCGATACGGTTCCAGGCCAGGCCGCCGTTCCAGTGGGTGAGCATGGTGAACAGCGGGAAGCCGGTACTCAGGTCTTCATGGACCATATCGGTGCACCACACCTGATGCGGGCAACCCTCGCGCAGGCTCAGCAGGCCGGTGGTGTGGTCTATCTGGCTGTCCATCAGGATGATCGCGCCGATGCCGGTGTCACGCAGGGCGCGGCCCGGTTGCATCGGCGCAAAGCCCTGCAACTGCGCGCGGATATCCGGCGACGCATTGCACAGCACCCAGTTCACACCATCGCCGGAAATCGCAATGGACGACTGGGTACGCGCCTGGGCCCGCAGGCTGCCATCACGAAAACCTGCGCAGTTCACGCAGTTGCAGTTCCACTGCGGGAAGCCACCGCCGGCGGCGGAACCTAGAATCTGGACAAACATGGTCGCTCCATCAGCAAAGCTCAAAACAAAAACGCCCCGGGCGAACCGAGGCGTTGTAGTACCCAGCGAATTAACGGCTGGCGAAGTACATGGTGACTTCGAAACCGATGCGCAGATCGGTGTAGGCAGGTTTGGACCAGGTCATATTCATACTCCTATCAAGGGATGGGGATGTTCACTACCAAGTAGTACATATAGTCCACCTCCCATGGGAGATGTTCAGATATTGCGTGTGAATATTACGCAATTCTTTTCGAGTTAGCGCTGTCTTGAAAGAAAAAGCCTGTTGCAGGGTTGGCAACGATCAATCGGCCGAGTGCCACGCCCCTTGGGCGCACGGCCCGTTGGCGAGGCAACGCCAGCCGCCTGTGGCGTCGTTCAACTGTTGAGCGGCGCGCTGTACATCTTCCCGTGAGCGGGTTTGTATCAAATCTTGTAATTGCTCCAGGTAGTCCGATGGGCGGCCCGCCAGGTGCGCGTGCCACAGCAAGTCGGCGGCTTGAGTCATGGGCAGTGACTGGACCGTGAATTGCTGCGCCAGCGCCTCGTTACCCATGTCGGTGCTGCGCTCGATCAATGACGGCAGGTGTGCCAGAAAGGTCTGCACCTGTTCGACGATTTCATCCAGGGAAGCGCTGGGGGACTGCACGCCGAACAGCAGGCCGGTTTGCCCATTGAGCTGTCGGATGCCGCTGAAAACCGCGTAGCCGATTTGTAGTTCAACGCGCAGGCGCTGATAGAACGGCCCTTGAAGCAGATGACCGAGCAAGCGCCAGACGGCTTCATCGCCCAGGGCCTGGGTGGGTGTCGGGCAGAACAGCAACAGCGCTGCTTCGCCGGAATCGGTGTTTATCTCGTGCCAGAGACGCTGGTCCTGGAGATTTTCAGGCGGATACTGAAGCGGTGCAGGCTGCCCAGGCAGTCGTGCCGAGGCGGTCTTGATGGCCGCTTCACAGGCTGCCGGTAAACCTGCGCCCAGCCCATGCCAACGCGCGGTGGCCCATGGGTCTGGCGTCGCCTGCGGCGTTGGCTGAACACCGGCACAGCAACCGGGCAATGCCTTGAGCAGTTCGCGGATGGCGATCATCGGTGCCGAGGGCGGTGGCGGCAGATGTTCATCGGCAGTGGCCAAGCAGTGCGCCAGCGCTTCGAGCACGGCGGGCATGGGTTCGTGGACGCCAAGCATTTTTACCTGCCAGTCATTGGCGATGGTTTCGAAACACAACTCGACACCCGCCTGAGCGGCACGCTCGCGCAGCGGCTGCAACTGGTTTTCCAGACCGGCAGGCACGCCGCAGTCAAATCGCCAGCGCAGGTACAGCGCGCCTTCGTCAGTGTCATTGGCCAAGGCCTGGCTGAAGGTCAGCGCCGACAGGTCCCGTCGTCCCCGTGAGCGATCCTGGGCGAATGTGCGCAAGCCACGGTGGGCGCTGGTTTGGCCGCGAATCAAGCCGGCTCGCTCTGCTCTGACGGGTGGGCGCAGAAACGGGTTATTCGGTGGAAGCTGCCACCCGCGCGTGGCAGGCGGCAGGTGCAAGGCGTCGAGCATGGCCCTGAGGGCTGCGAGGCCTTGCTCCGATAACTCTTCGGTGTCGTTGCGTGCCAGCGCCAGAGCGCCCTGGACCTGCTGCTGGCGCGCAGTGAGCAAGGCGAACTCCTCGCGTAACGGCGCCCAGTCGCTGTGTGCGAAAAAACTCAGCCAGTCGTACAACAGCGCCTCGATCTGTGTGGTCGAGTCGCTTTGGCTGTCGAGGGTAAAGTCGATATCCAGCACGGCCTGTCCGGCAAAGTGATACGGCACCGAGGCGTGCACTGCCGTTGCCAGGCGTCGATCCTTGAGTTGAGCGAGCAAGCCGCCCGGCGCCGCACTGTTGAGCCAGGTGCAGAGAAACGCCAGCGCTTCGCGCGGTGCATCACAGGTGATGACATGGTGCAGATGATGATCGGCAGCGTGCTGATAGCCCCGCGCTTGCCCGGCCATCAGCGCCGGTGGCGCGGCCTGGGGATGCAGCGGGCCAGGGCTCAACTGCGTACTGAATCGCTGCGCCAGCGCTTCCAGGTGTTCCTGGGATTGCGGGCCGGCCAGGCTCAATGTCATCTGCCCGCTCTGATAGAAGCGCTGATGAAATTCGCGCAGCGCCTGCTGAAAGGCCTCACGTTCCACTGGCAGGCTGTCGCGATTGCCCGCGTGAAAGCCGCGTAGCGGATGATCAGCGGCCAGGCCCTTCAGCAAGGCTACCTGTTGCTGCGCCTTGGCATCCCGAGACCAGGCCACGAACTCCGCATGCAGCACTTCGCGCTCGCGCAGTTGGTCGTCAATGGCCAGGCGAGGGTACGTCAGCATGTCGGCCAAGCGCACCAGCCCTTCGTCGAAGGTCGACACCGGCAGCTCGAAAAAAAACTCGGTGACGCGCTCCCGGGTGCTGGCATTCACTTGCCCGCCATGACGCTGCACGTAGGCCATCAGCCCTTCGCCTGTAGGAAAACGCTCAGTTCCCAGAAACAACAAGTGCTCCAGAAAATGCGCGAGCCCCGGCCATGCCAACGGCGCGTCATGACTGCCCGCCGCCACGCGTAAAACGGCGGCGCAGCGCTTCAAGCGTGGCGCAGGGCGCAGGCAAAGGTGCAGGCCATTGGCCAAAGTCAGGTGCAGAGGGTGAGGGTGAACCGGCGCAGGCATGGGCACTTCCGAAACGGGGCAAGTGCCTATGCTAGCAAACCCGGTGGGTCAGGGCTTGTGCAGTGCGCCGTAAAGCTCGGGGCGACGGTCCTGCAAGTAGTGATTGGCGGCGCGGGCGTCGAGGATCGCTTGCCGCTCCAGCGTGCCGACGATCAACGTCTCATCCAGGCCCGCCTGGGCGATGCGCTGACCATCCGGCGCGGCAATGCTGCTTTGGCCGCAGTAGTGAATATCGCCCTCGTGCCCGCAGTAATTGGCGTAGGCCACGAAACACTGGTTCTCGAACGCCCGCGCCCGCACGGTGACGTCGGCGACAAAGTCGAACGGCACCATATTGGCGGTGGGCACCAGAATCAGTTCGGCACCGGCCAGGGCCAGGCGGCGCGTGTTTTCCGGGAACTCCAGGTCGTAGCAAATCAGGAAACCCAGCTTCCAGCCGTTCAATTCCACCAACGGGAAGTCGTCGTCACCGGCGCTGAACATCGAATGGTCCAGATCGCCAAACAGATGCGTCTTGCGGTAGTTGCACAAGCGTGTGCCATGGACGTCGATCAACTGCACGGCGTTGTAGACCTGGCCATCCTCGGCACGCTCCGGATAACCGTACAGGATCGCCAACCCGGCACTTTGCGCGATGTCGGCAATGGTTTGGGCAGACTCGCCATTCTGAGCCTCGGCCAAGGCGCCTGCTGCCTCGGCGCCAATGTTGTAGCCCGTCAGGAACATCTCCGGCAACACGAGCACATCGGCTCCCGCTGCTTCGTGCGCCAGTTGCCGCAGACGTGTGAGATTACCGGCGACATCCAGCGGCAGTGGCGGGCATTGGTACAGGGCGACACGCATGTCAGGCTCCTTATTCGGGCAGGGCGATGGGCCCAATCTCGTCAAACACATCGCCGGGCCCCGGGTTTTCCGGATGGGTGCCGCCGCCGAAGTGGGTCATGATGCCCCACACCGCGTTCAGCGAGGTCTGCACCGCGCCTTCAACCCAGGCCGGTGTCCAGGAAACGTCGTCGCCGGCGATAAAAATCCCACGTTGCTCGGCGGGCATATCCTTCTGCATGAAGTGCGCATACATGCGCTGGTTATACCGATAGTGGCCGGGCAACGCGCCTTTGAAGGCGCCGAGGAAATGCGGGTCGGCTTCCCAGGAGACAGTAATCGGGTCGCCGATGATGCGCGCCTTGATGTCGACTTTCGGGTAGATCTTGGCCAGCGCGTCGAGTGCCAGCTTGACCCGCTTATCGATGGGCTGGGGCAGCATTTTCAGCGCGTCGCTCATCCAGGAGTAGGACAGGCAGATCACTCCCGGCTTGTCGTCGCCGTTATCGAACAGATAGGTGCCACGGGTCAGGCGGTCGGTGAGGGTCATGCTCATCAGGTCGCGGCCGGTTTGCGGGTCTTTGTCTTTCCAGAACGGGCGGTCGACCATGACGAAGGTTTTCGACGACTGCATGTAACGCGTGCGGTCCAGGGCCATCCACATTTTTTGCGAGAACAGGGTTTCGTCGCATTCGATCTGGGTGGTCAGCAGCCAGCTCTGGCAGGTGGTCAATACGGCAGCGTACTCGCGGGTGTCACCGTAGTTGTCGGTGACGGCGAAACGACCGTCGGCGGCGTGGGCGATGCGCTTCACCCCGGCCCGTGGCGCGCCTCTGTGCAATGAGCTCAGGCTGGTGCCGGCGGGCCAGTGGGCACAGCGCTCGGGTACGTGACGCCAAATGCCCATGGGCACTTGCGCCACACCGCCGACCACCAGGTGTTGATGGTCGTCACAGTTGGTCATTACCACGCGGAAAATTTCCAGCATCGAGTTGGGGAAGTCCGAGTCCCAGCCGCCGGTGCCGAAACCGACCTGGCCGAAGACTTCGCGATGATGGAACGACAGCTTGGCGAACGCTTTGGAGGTGGCGACGAAATCGTAGAAGGTGCGGTCGTCCCACAGCGGCACCAGCTTATTCCACAGTGCCTTGAGGCGCGGCACGTCGCGGTCGCGGATCGCTTGCTGGATATCGCTGAACTGCGAACCGGCTTCCAGGGCGTCGGCCCAGGCGTCGGCCACTTCCTGGAACAGCGCAGGCAAGTCGGACAGTTTTTGCGCGTAGTGGGTCTGGCCTTCCAGATCGATGACGGTACTGCCGGATGCCGGCGTCAGCGGGTTGGGGAAGGGTTTGGTTTCCAGGCCCAGTTTGTCCACATAGTGATAGAAGGCGGTGGACGACACTGGAAAACGCATCCCACCCAACTCGGCGATAATCCCTTCGGCGCCTTCAAAAGCCTGGGAGCGCAGGCGACCGCCCATCTTCGAGGCTTCGTACACCACCGGCTTCAAGCCCAGCTTCATCAGTTCGTAGGCCGCCACCAGCCCCGCAATGCCGGCGCCCACGATCGCCACTTCAGCGCCGTGATTGGCGGCAGGAATACTGCCCAGGCCGGCGGGATGCTCGATCCAGTCATCAAAGGCAAACGGGAAATCCGGGCCGAAGATAGTGATGGGTTTCTTACCGTCGGTGGGGTGGCGATGGGGCTTGGCGATGCTGCTGGACGGAATGCTCATGGCGGACCTTACTGACGACTCGGCGGGAGAGGGCCCGTTGAGTATAGGAAAAGATGGCAGCCAGTTTAGGGAGCGTCGCGCTCGTTAATAAGACGCAATGTGTCGTCGGATTGCACTTATTTTAGTCATTATGACGAGCTGTTTGGTCAGATAGGTTGCCCGCGATCCAATTTGTTACTGAGAATGATCGAAGTCGTGGTTTTCTCCACACCATCGACACTGCCGATCTGATCGAGCAATTGATCCAGCTGCTCCGGCGACTCAGTGCGCAGCCACGCCACATAATCAAACTCACCGCTCACCGCGCACAACTGCTGGACCTGAGCCATTGCACTCAACCTGCGCAGCACTTCCTTGCCCGAGCGCGGCTGCACGGTAATCCCGACATAAGCCTGCAAACCGCCATCCGCCAAGCGCTGGCCCAGGCGCACGCCATAACCGGTAATCACCTGGGTTTTCTCCAGGCGCGCCAGGCGCGACGTCACCGTGGTACGCGCAATGCCGAGTTGCCGTGCAAGCATGGCCACGCTTTCGCGAGCGTTGAGCTGCAACGCGGCGATCAGTTGGCGATCGATTTCGTCCAGGGTGGGCAAGGGGAGAAGCTCCAGTGCGGGGGTAGTGGGCATGCATGTTACAGGCTTGGTTCGGCTTACAGAACCGCTATGCCAGACACACGAAAGCCGCGCAATGCGCGGCTTTTTTTGGCTCAAATCCCACCCTCCAACTTTTGTTTGGCCTCTCTGGCGACTTATCTACTTTGAACTTATCCCAACCCCCATCCCCCTAAAGATTTGCAGATAACCCTGGCCCAGGCAGACCCTGGGTTTCCCACTTACACGCAAAGGTTTGGTGAGTTATGAAGAGTGAACAAGTCGAAGGCGTTACAGAGAAGCTTGCCGGCAAGGCACAGAGCGCCGTGGGTAAATTGTTTGGTGATTCGAAGCTGGAAGCCGAAGGCGCTGGACGCCAAGCTGCCGGGCAACTGACTCAGACTTATGGCGATGCACTGGACAGCGTATCGACTTTCGTTAAGGAAAAACCGGTTGCCGCCATCGCGATTGGTGCAGTGGCTCTGTTGGTGCTGGATCGTTTGCTGCGCCGTTGAGGTGAGGGGAAACCTTCAACAATGAGTAAAACTCAACCGTGTGGGCGGTTTGTGGACGGAAGAGATTTTCTGGCGATTTTCAGTCAGGTTCCGTCTACTGCAGAAACGACAAAGGCCACGTAATACGTGGCCTTGAAGGTGGTGGGCCCACACGGACTTGAACCGTGGACCAAAGGATTATGAGTCCTCTGCTCTGACCAACTGAGCTATAGGCCCTTGTAACTGGACGCGGATTATAACGACGGTTTCCTCGCTGTGCCATCCGTAAAATCCCTCATCCGTGTACGAAGGAAGGTTTCGGCAAATAGCTCCGGTGGCAGGGGCAGGCTGACGATGTAGCCTTGCATCTGTTCACAGCCTTCTGCGGCGAGGAATGCTTGCTGTGCGGGGTTTTCCACGCCTTCGGCGATGATGGTGAATTGCATGCTGTGGCCGAGGGCGATGATGGCGCGCACGATGGCGGCGTCGTGGGGGTCGTCGGGCAGGCCGCGGACGAAGGATTGGTCGATCTTGAGGAAGTCCAGCGGCAGGCGCTTGAGGTAGCTGAGGGACGAATAGCCGGTGCCGAAATCATCGATTGCCAGTTGTACGCCCAGTCTTTTGAGCTGGTGCAGCACCGCCAGTGCTTCTTCCGCCTGGCTCATGATGAAGTTTTCGGTGATCTCCAGTTGCAGGCAGCCGGGTTCCAGGCGGTAATCGCGCAGCAGTTGTTCGATGCGCGACAGCAGGTTGGGGTGGCGTAGCTGCGCGCCGGCGAGGTTGACGGACAGCGGCCCGAAGTCCTCGAAAGCGCCTTGCCAGGCGTGCAGCTGTCGACAGGCCTGTTCCAGTACCCAATCGCCAATTTGCAAAATAGTGCCGTTCTCTTCGGCCAGGGCGATGAAGTGTTCGGGCGGGACGTCGCCGAAGGTGGGGTGGTGCCAGCGAATCAAGGCTTCGGCGCCGATCAGTTCGCGGGTGATCAGGCTGCGTTTGGGTTGGTAATACAGGCTCAATTCGTCACGTTCGATGGCGCGGCGCAGCTCGTGCTCCAGCGCCACGCGTTCATTGGCCTGGGCCGTCAGGTCGCGGGTGTAGCTTTCAACGCGGTTGCGGCCCTTGGCTTTGGAGCGGTACATCGCGGCGTCGGCGTTTTTGACCAGGGTGGCGACGTCGGTGCCGTCCTGTGGGTACAGGCTGGTACCGATACTCGCGCTGATAAAGAACTCGTGTTCGCCGGCCTGGAAGGGCGGTGTGAAGCAATCGAGCAGTTTGTTTGCCAGGTATTGCGCGTCACTGGCCTGTTGCAGGCCGGGCAGCAGGATGATGAATTCATCGCCGCCCAGGCGGGCGACGGTGTCGATATCGCGCAGTTGATCCTTGAGGCGTACGGCGATGTCTTTGAGCAGCAGGTCACCGACCGGGTGGCCCAAGCTGTCATTGATGTGTTTGAAACGGTCCAGGTCGAGAAACAGCACGGCACCTTGATTCCCGCTTTCCTGCTGGCCATTGAGGGCGGCTTGCAGTCGGCTTTCAAACAGCGTGCGGTTGGGCAGGCCGGTCAATGGATCGTGATGGGCCTGATAGTCGAGGCGCGCCTGGGCGAGCTTGAGGCTGGAGATGTCGGCAAATACCGCGACGAAGTGGGTGACCACCTGGTCGCTATTGCGCACCGCACTGATGGTGAGCCAGCTTGGGTAGAGCTCACCGTTCTTGCGGCGGTTGGAAATCTCGCCCTGCCAGTGTCCCTGGGTCGTCAACTGGTGCCACATTGCGGCATAGAAGGCGCTGTCGTGCAGGCCGGAGGCGAGCAGGCGCGGGGTGTGGCCAAGTGCTTCGGTTTCGCTGTAGCCCGTGATTTCGCTGAACGCGCGATTGACGGCGCTGATGTTCTGCCGCGTATCGGTGATCAAGACGCCTTCGGCGGTGCTCTCGAACACGGTGGCGGCCTGTTGCAGTTTTTCCTGCATTTGCTGGCGTTCGGTGATGTCGCGGGCGATGGTCAGCATGCAGTCTTCTTCGCCGATGGGCAGCGGGCGGCTGGACAGTTCGCAGAGGCGAATCCGGCCATCGACATGGCGAATATGGCAGATGAAGTCGCGCACGAAGCCGTCGCGCTTCATCAATTCCAGCATGTGCTTGCGCTCATTGAGATCGACCCATATGCCGAGGTCCAGGGTGGATTGATCGAGCGAGGTGGCGCTGGTGTAACCGGTCAGGTGGCTGAAGCCTTCGTTCACTTCTATCAGCAGGCCATCGCTTTGACGGCTCAGCAACAAGCCATCGGGGGAGGCATGAAACGCCTTGGCGAACTTCTGCTCGGACAGCAGCAGTGCCTCTTCCGTACGTTTGGCCTCGCTGATGTCGATCATCAGGCCGCGCAGCACCGGTTCCGGGCCGTATTTGATCAGGCTGACAATGTCGCGCACCCACAGGCAGCGGCCGTCGGCGGTGATGACACGGTAGTCGATGCTGTGATCACGGTTGGCGCGGGTTTCACGGTAGCAATAGGTTTCGGCGCGCACCAGGTCGGCGGGGTGAACGATGTTGCGCCAGAAGCCGGGGATCAGCCAGTGGGCACGGGGGTAGCCAAGCAGTTCCTCAGCATGGGGCGACACGTAGCTGTAGGTGAAATCGCTGATGCTGGCTTCCCAGGCGATGGCGGACAGGCTCTCCACCAGGCCGCGATAGTGGTACTCGCTGCTGCGCAGTTGCTGCTCAAGGGCCACTCGGCGGGAAATTTCCGAGCTGAGCCGGCGATTGATTCGAATGACTATGGCCAGCACGGTACTCAGCAGCAACACCGCAGGCAGGCCGTACATCAACAGATCTGCCCAGAACGTGCGGTGATCGCTGAAACTGCCCACCCAGTGCTGCTGGATCGCATCGGTTTCGGTTGGGCTGAGATCGGCGAGGACCTTGTCCAGGATGCCCACCAGTATTTTTTCATCCCGTGGCACGCCCATTGCCAACTGATAGCGGTAGGGCGTTTCGCCGCTGACGTACAAACCATCGAGTTTCAGTTGGCGCAGGCTCCAGACGCTGGACGCCAGGTCACTGACTACCGCATCCACTTCATCGATGGCCAGGGCCTGCAGCGTGGAGGTGACGTTAGGCATCGCGACGAGATTGAGGTCCGGGTGGTGGGTGCGCAGTAATTCATGGGGCGCGTAGTTTTCCACCACGGCGATTTTCAGTCCGTACAAGTCCTTGAGGCTGCGTGGTTTCGCGCCGCCTTCATGGGCCAGTATCACGATGGGAAAGTCGATATATGGGCGCGTGAAGGCCAGGAAGCTCTGGCGTTCCGGGGTGGACATGACGCCGGGTAGCAGATCGAGCTGATTGTTGCGCGCTTGTTCGAGCACGGCGGTCCAATTCGCCGGCTCGATCAACTTGACCCTGATGCCCAGGCGATCCTGGATCAGGCGTACATAATCGGCGGCCAGGCCCTGGTAGCGGCCATTTTCATCACGGTATTCAAAGGGTGGCCATGACGCATCCACCCCAAGGCGCAGCTCCTGATGGTCCGTCAGCCAGCTACGCTCATCATCAGTGAGAGTCATCGCGCCAGCCGTTGCGGTCCAGGTCAGCAGCGACAGCAGTATCACGGTCGGCAATCTGGGCATAACGGTCTCGTTATGGCACGGGGAATGTCTCGAGTGTAGACGGGCATTGCGAGGGCGGGGCGTTGCGAGGGAGTAAATGTGTAGAAAGAAATGGCTGGAAAGCAAAACCCCCGGCCTGGGCCGGGGGTTCTGGTATCACTCGTCGAGGAAGGAGCGCAGATGCTCGCTTCGCGTCGGGTGGCGCAACTTGCGCAGCGCCTTGGCTTCGATCTGACGGATCCGCTCACGGGTCACGTCAAACTGCTTACCGACTTCCTCAAGGGTGTGGTCGGTATTCATGTCGATGCCGAAACGCATGCGCAGTACCTTGGCTTCACGGGCAGTGAGGCCGGAGAGTACGTCGCGAGTCGCTTCCTTGAGGCTCTCAACAGTGGCGACATCGATAGGCGACTGCATGGTCGAGTCTTCGATGAAGTCACCCAGATGGGAGTCTTCGTCATCACCAATCGGCGTCTCCATGGAGATCGGCTCTTTAGCGATCTTCAATACCTTGCGGATTTTATCCTCAGGCATTTCCATGCGTTCGCCCAGCTCTTCCGGGGTCGGTTCGCGACCCATTTCCTGCAACATCTGCCGGGAAATACGGTTGAGCTTGTTGATGGTCTCGATCATGTGCACCGGAATACGGATGGTGCGGGCCTGGTCGGCGATCGAGCGAGTGATCGCCTGACGGATCCACCAGGTGGCATAAGTCGAGAACTTGTAGCCGCGACGGTATTCGAACTTGTCCACAGCCTTCATCAGGCCGATGTTGCCTTCCTGGATCAGGTCGAGGAATTGCAGGCCGCGGTTGGTGTACTTCTTGGCGATGGAGATCACCAGACGCAAGTTGGCTTCAACCATCTCTTTCTTCGCGCGGCGGGCCTTGGCCTCACCGATCGACATGCGACGGTTGATGTCCTTGATCTCGGCGATCGTCAGGCCTGTTTCGGCCTCCAGTGCGCTCAGTTTCTGCTGGCAACGGATGATGTCCGGCTGCAGGCGACCAATGGCTTCGGCGTATTTCGACTTGCCTTTGGCCAGGGCGTCACTCCAGGTTTCGTCAACTTCGTTGCCCGGGAACTGGCGCAGGAAGTCGGTACGCGGCATGCGCGCATCACGGACACAGAGCTGCATGATGGCACGCTCCTGTGCACGCAGACGCTCAAGGGCGCTACGAACCCGTTCAACCAGGCCTTCGAATTGCTTGGGCACCAGCTTGATCGGCATGAACAGCTCAGCCAGGGCCAACAGCTCGGCAATAGCCTGCTTGTTGCCACGACCATGCTTTTTCAGCGCCTTGCGGGTGATTTCCATTTGATCGGAAACCGCACCGAAACGCTGGGCAGCGACGACCGGGTCCGGACCGCTTTCGACTTCTTCTTCGTCGTCGGTGCTGGCTTCAGCCTCGTCTTCGTCGGTATCGTCGTCCGCTTTCGGCGCTTTTGGATCAACCGGCGGCGGTACTTCGGCGGCAGGTGGCGCAATGCCGTCGTCCGGGTCGATATAACCGCTCAGGACGTCGGACAGGCGGCCACCTTCGGTGGTGACGCGAGTGTACTCGGAGAGAATGTGGTCAACCGTGCCAGGGAAGTGCGCAATTGCGCCCATCACTTCACGGATGCCCTCTTCGATACGCTTGGCGATTTCGATTTCGCCTTCACGTGTCAGCAACTCGACGGTACCCATTTCGCGCATATACATGCGCACAGGGTCAGTCGTGCGACCGATGTCGGTCTCCACCGCGGCCAACGCGGCAGCGGCTTCTTCAGCGGCTGCCTCGTCGGTATCGGCGTCGGCCAACATAAGGGCGTCCGCATCCGGAGCACTCTCGTGTACGGGGATCCCCATGTCATTAATCATGCGGATGATGTCTTCCACCTGCTCAGGATCTGAAATATCCTCAGGCAGGTGGTCGTTGACCTCTGCGTAAGTCAGATACTTCTGCTCACGACCAAGGGTGATCAACTCTTTGATACGAGACTGCTGTTGCGCTTTTCCGGACATAACACCCTATCCACTGAAGGTCTTGGCGGGCAAAAAACAAGCCGAGGATTATACCCGAGCTATGACCTCACACGCCAGCTGAGGTCGGGTTTGATGTGCAAACGTTCTGTTTTAAAAGGTCGCGCATCTGTTTTGCTATCTGAATTTGCTCTTCAGCCGACAATCCCGGCTGTCTTGCTCTCTTAATGAGCTCATCGAGGGTCTGTGTGTGCTGACCCGCGGATAACCTATTAATGGTGTCTAAAAACTGTTGTTCAAGGTTATCGCCGTCAATTAGCCACTCCTTTTCCGCAAGTGCCTTCAACAAACGGCCCTGTTCCGTGCCATGCCAGCGAGCCATCAGCTGGATTGAGTTTAGCTTAGGATTTTTCTGCACGGCCTCGATCAAGGCGATAAGCACCTGAGCGTAGGTGTTGCTCGCGTTGGCGAAATGGTCGGCGCTTTCAACCTTGCCCGCCAATTGCGGGTGATGGATGAGCGTGCGCAAGGCAATCAGCGTCGGCGCTTCCACGGCAACCGGAGTGCGCGGGGCATGGGCCTCATCGCGGTCGCCGCGTTTGCCATTCTTGCTCCAGGGCTTCTTGTCCCATTTTTTGCCGCCGGCGCCGGGCTTTTTCGGCGTCCACTCCTGCTGGGGCGCATACGCATCCTGCGATTGGTGGAAGTCGGAATAGTCCGGCATGGCGTCGTAATCCATGCCGGGGTCGTAGGCCGGTGGTGCATCTTGCGGTGCGTTATGCACCAGCTGGCTGACGGCTTCGCCGCTCAAGCCGGTGATTTCCAGCAAGCGCATGCGCATCAGTGATTTCAGGTTGGCGCCCGGGACTTTATCGATCAACGGCGCTGCGAGGGTGGCCATATGGGCCTTGCCTTCAAGCGAGCGCGGGTCGGCCTCTTCGGTCAGTTGCTGGAAGAAATAGTCCGCCAGCGGCTGTGCGTGTTGATTGATGCGGGCACGGAACGCGTCGGTGCCTTCGGAGCGCACCAGGGTGTCCGGGTCTTCGCCTTCGGGCAGGAACAGAAAGCGTGCGCGGCGTCCATCCTGCAGGCTCGACAGCGTGGCCTCGAGCGCGCGCCAGGCGGCGTTGCGGCCGGCCTGGTCGCCGTCGAAGCAGAACAGCACGCTGGGCACCACGCGAAACAGGCGTTTCATGTGTTCTTCGCTGGTGGCGGTACCGAGCGTCGCCACTGCATTGCGCAGGCCTTGTTGGGCCAGGGCGATCACGTCCATATAGCCTTCAACCACGATGATTTCGTCGAGGTTGCGGTTGTTCTTGCGTGCCTCAAACAGTCCGTAGAGTTCCTGGCCCTTATGGAAAACCGGGGTTTCCGGAGAGTTCAGGTACTTGGGCTTGTCGTCCCCCAGCACGCGGCCACCGAACGCGATGATGCGGCCGCGGCTGTCGCGGATGGGAAACATCACGCGGTCACGGAAGCGGTCATAGCGCTTGCCGGTCTCGGCATTTTCCACCAGCAGGCCGGCATCAATCATGGCTTTTTGCTGGAGCGTATCGCTGCTCAGGTGCTTGTACAGATTGTCCCAGCCGGGCGGTGCAAAACCGAGGCCGAAGTCCCGGGCGATTTCACCGGTGAGGCCGCGGCCCTTGAGGTAATCGACGGCGGCCTTGCGCTGCGGATGGCTTTTAAGTGCCTGTCGATAGAAGTCGGCAGCGGCGGTCAGCAGTGGATACAGCGGCGAGTCAGTGGGCTGTCGCGGCTTGTGCGCGCGGCCACTTTCTTCGCGGGGGATCTCCATGCCGGCGGCTTTTGCCAGGTCCTCGACGGCCTGGGGGAAATCCAGGTTGTCGTGGTCCATCAGGAAGCCGAGGGCGTTGCCGCCTGCACCGCAACCGAAGCAGTAATAGAACTGCTTGTCCGGGCTTACGCTGAACGACGGGGTTTTTTCTTTATGGAACGGGCAGCAGGCGGTGTAGTTCTTGCCGGCTTTTTTCAGTTGCACGCGTGAGCTGACGACATCGACGATGTCGGTGCGGTTCAGAAGGTCGTCAATAAAGCTCTGGGGAATCAGCCCGGCCATGGCGTTCTCGTCATCACTGCGTGTAAATGAGGGCCCGTGAAATGTTCAAGCGCACGTTGGGTGCCTGATCATTATCGTCTGCATGGGATGTCAGAGAGTGTATCTGCCGAACATTCGCTGACGTTAGTTTCTATCAGTGTTCGACGAATAAAAGTTGCCCGTGAGTCCGGTCTTGACCTGTGGGCGGTCTCGGAAGCTCAGCTATGGGCACAGTCGACACAGTATGATCGCCTGCTTGAAGAATTAGGTGTGCTCGTCAGTAGCCTTGTTAGGCTCGTCAGAAGAGACGTGCACCGCTGGCAAAAGAGCCAGTCCTGACGTTTGAAGCGGTGTCTCGGTCGCGTGTGCGGCGTCGACGATGAAGCATCAAGCGATATCCGCAAATGCCAACAGCCCGGCTGAGGGCCGGGCTTGGCAGAAGCTTGCTACGAACGTCTGTGTATTAGTACAGACGAACGGCGCGGCGCTGCTCGCGCTGAACTTTCTTGGCGTGACGCTTAACAGCGGCTGCTGCTTTACGCTTACGCTCAGAAGTTGGCTTCTCGTAAAATTCGCGGCTACGAACTTCAGCCAGAACACCGGCTTTTTCGCAGGAGCGCTTGAAACGACGCAGAGCTACGTCGAAGGGTTCGTTCTCTTTTACTTTGACGGCTGGCATCCAGAGCTACCTTCTTTCATTACCGGGATCAACGTTCTCGTCGCAAAAAATTCGCGGCTGAGGTCGTCGGTTTTTAAGGGTTGCGGATGTTAACCCCTCATTGGCAGGAATGCAAAGCCTCTGATCGAAAACCGCTAGTCGGGAGGGGGAGTGGCGACTATTATGCGCGCCTTCGAATTCAGCCTCTACAAGGCGCAAACCCATGCTAGTACTGGGACTTGAAACCTCCTGCGACGAAACCGGTGTCGCACTTTACGACAGTGAACGCGGGCTCCTGGCCGATGCACTCTTCAGTCAGATCGACCTGCATCGCGCCTATGGCGGCGTGGTGCCGGAGCTTGCCAGCCGTGATCACGTCAAACGTATGCTGCCGTTGATCCGCCAGGTGTTGGATGAAGCCGGCTGCGTGCCGACCGAGATCGATGCCATTGCCTACACCGCAGGCCCCGGATTGGTCGGAGCCCTGCTGGTTGGGGCTTCCTGTGCCCAGGCGCTGGCATTTGCCTGGGGCATTCCGGCCCTCGGTGTGCACCACATGGAAGGTCATTTACTGGCCCCGATGCTGGAAAAAACACCGCCGGCGTTCCCGTTCGTCGCTTTGTTGGTTTCGGGGGGCCATACGCAGCTGGTTCAGGTCGACGGCATCGGTCAATACACGTTGTTGGGCGAGTCGCTGGACGACGCCGCCGGCGAAGCATTCGACAAGACCGCGAAGATGATGGGGCTCAATTATCCCGGCGGTCCGGAAATCGCCCGGCTCGCCGAAAAAGGCGTGGCCGGTCGTTACACATTCCCACGGCCGATGTGTGATCGCCCTGGTTTGATGTTCAGCTTCAGCGGCCTGAAAACCTCGGCGTTGAATACCTGGCAGCAGAGCGTCAGCGCCGGGGACGACGGCGAGCAAGCCCGTTGCGACATCGCGCTGGCGTTCCAGCAGGCCGTGGTAGAGACTTTAACCATCAAGTGCAAGCGTGCCCTGAAGCAGGCCGGCATGAAGCGGCTGGTGATTGCCGGCGGCGTCAGCGCCAACAAGGCCTTGCGCAGCTCGCTGGAGAAGATGCTCGGGGAGATGAAGGGCGATGTGTTTTACGCGCGCCCTGAGTTTTGCACCGACAATGGCGCGATGATCGCCTACGCCGGCTGCCAGCGCCTGCAGGCCGGGCAGCATGAAAGCCTGGCGATCAGCGTGCAGGCGCGTTGGCCGATGGAGCAGTTGTCGCCGTTGTAGGGGGTAACGTGGACCCTGTTAAAAATGCCGTTCGCGCCCGGCAAACAGGTCGCGTAGATTGCCGCGGTGGCGCCAGACGATCAGCAGTGTCAGTACGCTCATCGGCAGCAGCGCCGCCGGTTCCTGCCAGGCCAGCAAGGGCAGGGTGAGCGGTGTGGCGATCAGTGCCGCCAGTGAGCTGGTACGGGTCAGGTAGAACGTCAGCAGCCAGGCAAGCACCGCCAGTAAGGCTGCCGGAGGGTAGATGCCCAGCAGCATGCCGGCCGCCGTGGCGACACCTTTGCCGCCGCGAAAGCGGAAGTACAGGGGGAACAGGTGGCCGAGGACGGCGCAGATGCCCACCCAGGCCTGCTGTTGCAGGGTAAGGCCCGCGAGGCTGGCGATCAGTACGGGCAGCAGGCCCTTGCAGAGGTCGCCCAGCAGCGTCAATACGGCAAGTTTCTTGCCGGCCAGGCGCAACATATTGGTGGCGCCGGCATTGCCTGAGCCACTCATTCGCGGATCGGGATTTCCCGTCAGGCGGCTGAGCAAAATGGCAAAGGACAGCGAGCCGAGCAGGTAGGCGAGAATCGCCAGTGACCAAAACATGCTAACTATTCCGGGCGAGGACGCCCTGATTCTAACGGGGCATCGCGCCCTTGTCGTGCTGCGGAGAAGAGTGCTTGGACAGAGTGTTTATCGAAGGCCTGGAAGTCGACACCGTGATCGGCGCCTACGACTGGGAGCGCGGCATCCGTCAATGCCTGCGCCTGGACCTGAGCTTTGCCTGGGACAACCGTCCGGCCGCCGCCGGTGATGACCTGACCCTGGCCCTGGATTACGCCAGCGTGTCCGCGCGTATCCAGGCCTTTGCCGAACAGTCCCAATACCAACTGGTGGAAACCTTCGCCGAGCGCCTTGCCCAAGTGCTGATGAGTGAATTCCAGATTCCCTGGCTTCACCTCAAATTGACCAAGCCGGGTGCCGTCCCGGCCGCCAAGGGCGTGGGCGTGGAGATCGAGCGCGGATGTCGCTGACTCAGGTTTACCTTGGCCTTGGCAGTAATATCGAGCGCGAGCTCAATTTGCGTGCGGGCCTTGATGCGCTGGCGAGCTTTTTGACGGACATGCGCTGTTCGGCGGTGTTCGAAAGCCAGCCGGTGGGTATCAAGAGCGGGCCGTTCTTCAATCTGGTGGTGTCGGGCTGCACCGACCTGCCGTTGATGGAGCTGGACCGCCGGTTGAAATCCATCGAGGCCGACAATGGTCGTTACGCGCCCGATCGCAAAGGCTTGCCGTTGGACATCGACGTGCTGCTGTATGGCGATCTGGTGGGTAATTTCGACGGTTTGATCCTGCCACGCGCAGAAATCCTGAAAAACGCTTTTGTGCTGTGGCCGCTGTCGATGATGGCGCCGGATCGTGTTCACCCGGAGGCGGGCAAGACCATGGCCGAGCTGTGGCGAGATGCGCAGATTGACCAGGTGCTCGCGCCTGTCGGGTTTGAATGGCAGGGCCGGCAACTTACGGCAGACGTGCTTCTGTAGGAGCCGAGCTTGCTCGCGAAGAACGTGAACGATAACGCGGCGCTCTCAGGTTTTTCGCGAGCAAGCTCGCTCCTACAGGGGCTTGTGTTGTTCCTTGTAGGCTTTGAGTGCGTTAAGCCGTTCGCGCTTGAGCGCTTCGCCCAGCGCGGGGCCTTTGAAGCCTTTTTCCAGCAACGGTGCTACCTGCACCTCGCGCGCAACCTTCGCCGCGCCACGCAAATAATCGGCCTGTGGATAAGTTCGCTGTTCAAAGCCCTTGCGACCCCGCGCATCCATCTCGCAGGCGAGCACAAACTCCTCAAAGCGTTGCGGGCGACGGTAGACGTCAAAACTCTGCAGCAACTCCAGTAGTGTCGAGGCCTTCAGGTCCAGGGCTCGATGGCCGTGGGTGTGATATTGGCCCACCAGCAGCGCCAGCTCCTGGCAATCCCTTGGCACTTTGAAGCGTTCATTGACGGCCTTTATCAGCTTCAAGCCCCGATGTTCGTGGGCAATATGCTGCGGCAACTTATCCACAGGCGTCAGGCCCTTGCCCACGTCGTGCAGCAGGCAGGCCCAGCGTACGGTCAGCGGTTGCTTGTGCAAGGCCGCCTGCTCCAACACGCTCAATGTGTGCAGGCCCGTGTCGATCTCGGGATGATGGGCTGCGGGTTGCGGCACGCCGAACAGCGCATCCACCTCCGGCATCAAGGTTTTCAGCGCATTGCAGTCGCGCAGCACCTGGATAAACACCTGAGGCTGATCTTCCATCAGTGCCCGGGAAATTTCTTTCCAACTGCGCTCCGGGGTCAGCGCCTCCAGTTCGCCGGATTCGCTGAGCTGACGCATCAGCGCAAGCGTTGGCGCGGCCACGGTGAATCCGAGGTGCGCATAACGCGCGGCGAAGCGCGCAACGCGCAGCACTCGCAAGGGATCTTCGGCGAAAGCGGGCGATACGTGACGTAAAATACGCGCGTCCAGATCGCGTTGGCCGTGGTAAGGGTCGGTCAGATTGCCCTCATCGTCTTCAGCCATGGCATTGATGGTCAGGTCGCGACGAATCAGGTCTTCTTCCAGCGTGACTTCGGGGCTGGCGTGAAACACGAAGCCGCCGTAACCCCGGCCACTTTTACGTTCGGTGCGGGCCAGGGCGTATTCATCGCCGTTTTTTGGGTCCAGGAACACGGGGAAGTCAGCACCGACCGGCTTGAAGCCTTTGGCCAGCATCTCTTCGGTGGTGGCGCCGACGACGACGCGGTCGATGTCGGTGACCTTGATGCCCAGCAGGCGATCACGCACCGCACCGCCGACTTTGTAGATTTTCATGAAAAAGCCTCCATTAGCGGCACAGGATACCGCCTGTGCCTGGCCAATGGAGGCTTTGCCGTTTCAGAGATGCACGACGGCCAGGTCCAGGCGGCCGTAGTCGTTATCGTTGTGATCGCTGCGCGGTGGGACATGGTGGGTTTTCATCACCTGGTCGCCCTGCAGGGTTTCCAGGTGGATGTCGAAGCCCCATAGCCGGTGCAAGTGCTTGAGCACTTCTTCGGTGGATTCGCCCAGGGGTTTGCGGTCGTGCTGCTGGTGACGCAAGGTCAGCGAGCGATCCCCGCGCACATCGATGCTGTAGATCTGCACGTTGGGCTCGCGGTTGCCCAGGTTGTATTGCGCCGCCAGGGTCTCGCGGATAGTCCGATAGCCCGGCTCGTCATGGATAGCCGGCACCACCAGGTCCTCCTTGAGGTCGTCGTCCATGATGCTGAACAACTTCAGATCGCGAATCACCTGCGGGGACAGGTACTGCAGGATGAAACTCTCGTCCTTGAAGCTGCTCATGGCGAACTTGATGGTGGACAGCCAGTCGCTGCCGGCGATTTCCGGGAACCAGCGGCGATCCTCTTCGGTTGGGTGCTCGCACATGCGACGGATGTCGCGGTACATCGCAAAGCCCAGTGCGTAGGGGTTGATGCCGTTGTAATAGGGGCTATCGAACCCGGGCTGGAACACCACGCTGGTGTGGGACGTGAGGAACTCCATCATGAAACCGTCGGTGACCAGGCCTTCGTCGTACAGGTCGTTCATCAGGGTGTAATGCCAGAACGTCGCCCAGCCCTCGTTCATCACCTGAGTCTGGCGCTGCGGATAAAAGTATTGGGCGATCTTGCGCACGATGCGCACGATTTCCCGCTGCCAAGGTTCCAGCAACGGGGCGTGCTTTTCCAGGAAATACAGGATGTTTTCCTGAGGTTCGGCGGGGAAGCGTGCATTGTCCTTGTCACTGTTTTTGCCGGCACGCTTTGGAATGGTGCGCCACAGATCGTTGATCTGCTTTTGCAGGTGTTCCTCACGCTCCTGCTGGCGCAGGCGCTCTTCTTCTGCCGAAATCGGATAGGGGCGTTTGTAACGGTCGACGCCATAGTTCATCAGGGCGTGGCAGGAGTCGAGCAGGTCCTCTACCGCGTCGATGCCGTGGCGCTCCTCGCATTGCATGATGTACTGCTTGGCGAACACCAGGTAATCGATGATCGAACTGGCATCGGTCCAGGTGCGGAACAGGTAGTTGCCCTTGAAAAAGCTGTTATGCCCGTAGCATGCGTGGGCCACCACCAGCGCCTGCATGCAGATGGTGTTTTCTTCCATCAGGTAGGCGATGCATGGGTCGGAGTTGATCACGATCTCGTAGGCCAGCCCCATCTGGCCGCGGGTGTAGGACTTTTCGGTGCTGAGGAAGTGTTTGCCATAGGACCAATGGTGATAACCCAGCGGCATGCCGACGGAGGCGTAGGCATCCATCATCTGTTCGGCGGTGATCACTTCGATCTGGTTGGGGTAGGTGTCCAGCGCATAACCTGCCGCGATGCGGCTGATTTCCCGGTCATAGGCCTGGATCAGTTCAAAGGTCCACTCGGACCCGGTGGAGATAGGTTGGCGCTTATGCTCTTTTTTGGCGGTCATGTCACTAACCTGCGCTGGAAGAGTTCACGGAAGACCGGGTAGATATCGCCGGCCGAGACCAGTTGCTGCTGGGCGAACGTGTCGGCAAAGGCTTCGCCGATGCGCTCGTATTCGAACCACAGCGCCTGGTGCTCACGGGGGGTAATTTCGACGTAGGTGTAGTACTGCACGAAAGGCATGATCTGGTTGATCAGGATATCCCGGCAGATCGGCGAATCGTCGTTCCAGTTGTCACCGTCGGACGCCTGGGCCGCATAGATGTTCCACTCATTGGCCGGGTAGCGTTCGGCCATGATTTCCTGCATCAGTTTCAGTGCGCTGGAGACGATGGTGCCGCCGGTTTCGCGCGAGTAGAAGAATTCCTCTTCGTCGACTTCCCGGGCGCTGGTGTGATGGCGGATAAACACCACGTCGATCTTGTCGTAGTTCCGTTTCAAGAACAGGTACAGCAGGATAAAGAAACGCTTGGCGATGTCCTTGGTGGCCTGGGTCATGGAGCCGGACACGTCCATCAGGCAGAACATCACGGCCTTGGAGCTGGGGTTGGGTTGCTTGACCAGCAGGTTGTATTTCAAATCGAAGGTGTCAAGAAACGGCACACGGTGAATACGCGCGCTGAGTTTCTCGATTTCGATTTCTATTTCCTGGATATCGCCGAAGTTATCCGGTTCTTCGCGCTTCAAACGCGCCAATTCTTCCTTGGCGTGCTTGAGCTTTGCACGGCTGCTGCCTGACAGGGCGATCCTACGGGCGTGAGCTGAGCGCAGGGTGCGGATGATGTTGATACGGGACGGGTTGCCCTCGTTGCTGATACCGGCGCGTACGGTTTTGAAGGTGTCGGTGCCGGTCAGGTTGCGTTTGACCAGGTTGGGCAGCTCCAGGTCCTCG
Organism: Pseudomonas sp. 28 E 9; assembly: GCF_900004785.1. NCBI lineage: Bacteria > Pseudomonadati > Pseudomonadota > Gammaproteobacteria > Pseudomonadales > Pseudomonadaceae > Pseudomonas > Pseudomonas sp. 28 E 9. The sequence continues at coordinate 437,621 of NZ_CVTK01000050.1, forward strand.
AACATGAATTCGAGAAACTCCTCCTGGGTGATCTGGAACACGAATTCGTCCATGCCCTCGCCGGAGTTGCCGGCCTTGCCCGCGCCCTTGCCTCCACCGCCTCCTTGAGGACGTGCAATGTGTTCACCCGTGGTGAACTCCTTGTTGCCGGGATGCACAACGGTCTGCTTGCCGCCCCGGCCGTGGTGCAGCACGGGTTCGTCGATGTCGCGTCCCGGAATGCTGATTTGTTCGCCATGCTCCATGTCGGTGATGGAGCGGCGGCTGACGGCCTCTTCAACCGCCTTTTTGATGTGGTCACGGTAACGCCGCAGGAAACGCTGGCGGTTTACCGTGCTCTTGTTCTTGCCATTGAGGCGTCGGTCGATCACATAGCTCATGGGCCCCTCCGGGGAGCTTCAAGTTGTAAGCCGCAAGCGACAAGTAAAAGCGGATCGGCTTTTACTTGCAGCTTGTAGCTAAAAGCTTGCAGCTACTTCATTGCGATTTCCGGACCCGTAGGTACCATTCCGAAAGAAGGCGTACCTGTTTGTCGGTGTAGCCACGCTCGACCATTCGTGTGACGAAGTCGTTGTGTTTTTGCTGGTCCTCCTTGCTCGCCTTGGCGTTGAAGCTGATAACCGGCAGCAGATCCTCGGTGTTGGAGAACATTTTCTTCTCGATCACCACCCGCAGTTTCTCGTAGCTGAGCCAGGTTGGGTTCTTGCCGTTGTTGTTGGCGCGGGCGCGCAGCACGAAGTTGACGATTTCGTTGCGGAAATCCTTCGGATTGCTGATGCCGGCGGGTTTCTCGATCTTCTCCAGCTCTTCGTTGAGCGCTACGCGGTTGAGGATTTCGCCGGTTTCGGGATCACGGTATTCCTGGTCCTGAATCCAGAAGTCGGCGTACAGCACGTAGCGGTCGAAGATGTTCTGGCCGTACTCGCTGTAGGACTCCAGGTAGGCGGTCTGGATTTCCTTGCCGATGAACTCGATATAGCGCGGCGCCAGGTATTCCTTGAGGAAACGCAGATAGCGCTCGCGGGTTTCGGCCTGGAATTGTTCCTGTTCGATCTGCTGCTCCAGCACGTAGAGCAGGTGCACCGGGTTGGCGGCGATCTCGTGGGGGTCGAAGTTGAAGACCTTGGAGAGGATCTTGAAGGCGAAGCGTGTCGACAGGCCGTTCATGCCTTCATCGACGCCCGCCGTGTCACGGTATTCCTGGATCGATTTGGCCTTGGGATCGGTGTCCTTGAGGTTTTCACCGTCGTACACGCGCATTTTCGAGTAGATATTCGAGTTCTCCGGCTCCTTGAGGCGCGACAGCACGGTGAACTGGGCGAGCATCTTCAAGGTGTCGGGGGCGCAATGGGCCTTGGCCAGTGAGCTGTTGAACAGCAGTTTGTCGTAGATCTTGATTTCATCGCTGACTCGCAGGCAGTACGGCACCTTGACGATGTAGATACGGTCGATGAAGGCTTCGTTGTTCTTGTTGTTGCGGAAGGTGTGCCATTCCGATTCGTTGGAGTGCGCCAGCAGAATCCCGGTGAACGGAATCGCGCCCAGGCCTTCGGTACTGTTGTAGTTACCTTCCTGGGTGGCCGTGAGCAGTGGGTGCAGCACCTTGATCGGCGCCTTGAACATCTCCACGAACTCCATCAGGCCCTGGTTGGCCCGGCACAGCGCGCCCGAGTAGCTGTACGCGTCGGCGTCGTTCTGCGGGAATTCTTCGAGTTTGCGGATATCGACCTTGCCCACCAGCGCCGAGATGTCCTGGTTGTTCTCGTCGCCCGGCTCGGTCTTGGCGACGCCGATCTGGTTGAGGATCGATGGGTAGAGCTTGACCACCCGGAACTGGCTGATATCGCCGCCGAACTCGGACAGGCGCTTGGTGGCCCAGGGCGACATGATGGTATTGAGGTAGCGCCGTGGGATGCCGAAGTCTTCTTCGAGGATCGCACCGTCTTCGGTGGCGTTGAACAGCCCCAAAGGCGACTCGAACACCGGTGAGCCCTTGATGGCGTAGAAGGGCACCTTCTCGATCAGCTGTTTGAGTTTTTCCGCCAGGGACGACTTGCCGCCGCCAACGGGACCGAGCAGGTAGAGGATCTGTTTCTTCTCTTCCAGGCCCTGGGCCGCATGGCGGAAGTAGGAGACGATCTGGTCGATGCATTCCTCCATGCCGTGGAAGTCTTCAAAGGCCGGGTAACGCCGGATCACCTTGTTGGAGAATATTCGCGACAGGCGCGAATTGTTCGAGGTGTCTACCAGCTGCGGCTCGCCAATCGCCAGCAGCAGGCGTTCGGCGGCAGACGCATAGGTGCTGCGGTCCCGTTTGCACAGCTCAAGATACTCTTGAAGCGTGAGTTCTTCCTGCTGTGTGGACTCGAAACGTTGTTGGAAGTGGCTAAAGATACTCATGACGTCGTCACCTCGCTCGATACGTGGAGCCGACGCCGGATCAATCAGTCGATGCTGGCAGCCATTGGCGTTCCCCAATGGCTGTTTTCCCCCCAGAACACCCTGAAACGCTACCGATGACCCGCGCGCCGGTGTACCGGCTCTCCCCTGATTTGGATGGCCTGCACTTAAGGATAGTTGGTAATCGGGGAGTTCAAGGTGCGATACGTAATTAGTTTGGCTGCGCCGTTCGTCAGAAACGGCGCAAGCCCAAGCGTCACGCGGGGTAGCGGGGTGTGAAAAAAATTATTGCGAATCGCCTGAAGAAATTTCCGCAGGATAGGTCGCACGCCACAGCTCAAAGCCGCCATCGAGGCTATAAACGTCGGAGAAGCCCTGGCTGACCAGATAGGCTGCGGCGCTTTGGCTGGAGTTACCGTGATAACACGCCACGATCACCGGCGCGTCGAGGTCGGCGGCGCGGATGAAGTCGGCGATGTTGACGTTGTCCAGATGCCGGGCGCCGGCAATGTGGGCTGCAGCGTAAGTTGGCTGGTCACGGATATCGACGACCACGGCGCCTTGCTCGCGCAGGGCCTGGGCTTGTTCGGGAGGGATACGTTTGAATTCGCTCATGGCGGGCTCCTAGGGCTTGGCGGCGGCCGTCTGTAGGGTGGGTGCAGGGGATTCACACTGGCAACTGATACGCTCGCCGGTGTCGATGTTCATCAGGGTCATGGCGCCGCCCCACACGCAGCCGGTGTCGAGGGCGAACACGCCGGGTTCTTCGCAGTTGCCTTCAAGAGCGGCCCAGTGGCCGAAGATGATCTTCGTGTCCCGGGTCTTGCGTTCCTTGTGGGCGAACCAGGGCTGGTAGCCGGGCAGGGCGGTGTCGGCGCCTTCCTTGCTCTTGAGGTCCAGCTTGCCCTGCGCCGTGCAGAAACGCATGCGCGTGAAATAGTTGGTGATCACTCTCAGGCGGGCGACGCCGGTGAGCTCGTTGTCCCACTTCACTGGCTCGTTGCCATACATGCCGTCGAGGTAGACGGTGTACAGGTTGTCATCGGCCAGGGCGCTTTCGACTTCGGCGGCGCACTTGAGGGCTTTCTTCAAGGTCCATTGCGGTGGGATGCCGGCGTGGACCAGGGCGATGTTACGGGCCTCGTCGTAGTGCATGAGCTTTTGTCGACGGAGCCATTCCAGTAACTCGGCGCGGTCCGGTGCTTCGAGGATCTCGCGCAGGGTGTCGCCTTTTTTCAGGCGCTCGATGTTCTGGCCGGCCGCGAGCAGGTGCAGGTCATGGTTGCCCAGCACGCAGACCAGCGAATCGCGCAGGTTATAGAGGTAGCGCAGGGTTTCCAGCGACTGCGGGCCACGGTTGACCAAGTCGCCGACCAGCCACAGGCGATCATTCACGGGGTCGAAGGCGACCTGTTCAAGCAGGCACTTGAGGGGCTCCAGGCACCCTTGCAGGTCACCGACCGCGTACGTCGCCATCAGTGCAGGGCTCCGGGCACCGCGAGGCGGAACGGCTTGATGGTTGCGTCGAACAAGTGGCCGTCGGTGGCTTTCATCTGATACGAGCCCTGCATGGTGCCGACCCTGGAGGTCATCACCGTGCCGCTGCTGTAGGTGTGGCTGGCGCCGATGTCGATCAACGGTTGCTGGCCGACAACGCCCGCGCCGCGTACTTCTTCAACCTGACCGTCGCCGTCGGTGATCACCCAATGGCGTGACAGCAACTTGGCCGGCACCAGCCCGTTGTTTTTCACCGTGATGGTGTAGGCAAAGGCAAAGCGGTTGAGTTCGGGTTGCGATTGGTCCGCCAGGAAGCGGGTGACGACGCTGACGTCGATCTGGTAGCGAGGATCGGACATGCAAGAGGCCTTAAAAGCAAAAGCGGAGGACAGCAGATGCGGATCAGTCTAGGCCAAGAGGTGGGCACTAGGCCAGACATGCAGTCGGGTATGACAGGGTTCAAGTGTGGGAGGGGGATTGCCCCCGATAGCGGTGGTTCAGTTAAACCTTCCTGCACTGACACAACCTCATCGGGGGCAAGCCCCCTCCCACATTTGTCCTTACACCTGCTCTGCTGCTGGCGCAGGCTGGATAGCCAACTGGTCGGCCAGGCGCACGAATGCGGCCAGGTCCAGTTGCTCGGGACGCAGGCTGCCATCGACGCCGGCAGCTTCGATCTCGGCATTGCTCAACAGCGCCTTGAGCGTGTTGCGCAGGGTCTTGCGCCGTTGGTTGAACGCTTCGCGTACGACGCGCTCGAGCAGTTTGTGGTCCTTGGCCGGGTGCGGCAGGACGGCATGGGGCACCAGGCGCACGATGGCCGAGTCGACCTTCGGCGGCGGGTTGAACGCGCCCGGGCCGACGTTGAACAGGTGTTCGACGCGGCAGTGGTACTGGACCATGATCGACAGCCGGCCCCAATCACCGCCACCTGGGCCTGCGGCCAGGCGCTCCACCACTTCTTTTTGCAGCATGAAGTGCATGTCGCGGATGATCCCGGCGTTGTTCAACAGGTGGAAAATCAGCGGGGTGGAGATGTTGTACGGCAGGTTGCCGACAACGCGCAGGCTGTTGGGCGCGGCGTTGAGGGTGTTGAAGTCGAACTTCAGCGCATCGCCCTGATGCAGGTTGAAGTTGGGCTTGCCGGCAAATTGCTGGTTGAGGATCGGGATCAGGTCCTTGTCCAGCTCCACCACATCCAGTTGACCGCCACTGGCCAGCAGGCCTTGGGTCAGTGCGCCCTGGCCCGGGCCGATTTCCAGCAGGCGGTCTTCTGGCTTGGCATGGATGGAGCGCAGGATGCGGTCGATCACGCCAGCGTCGTGCAGGAAGTTTTGCCCGAAGCGCTTGCGCGCCCGGTGTTGGTAATGCTCGGTCATATACGGGTCTCGGCCATCTGATAGGCGGTTTCCAGGGCCACGTGCAGGCTGCCGGTATCGATCTTGCCGCTGCCCGCCAGGTCCAGGGCAGTGCCATGGTCGACGGAGGTGCGGATGATCGGCAGGCCCAGTGTCACGTTGACTGCGGCGCCGAAGCCTTTGTATTTCAGCACGGGCAGCCCCTGGTCATGGTACATCGCCAGCACTGCGTCGCAGTGCTCCAGATATTTGGGGGTAAACAGAGTGTCTGCGGGCAATGGGCCGCGCAGGTCCATGCCTTCCTGGCGCAGACGCTCTAATGTCGGTTCAATGATGTCGATTTCTTCATGGCCCAAATGGCCGCCTTCACCGGCGTGGGGGTTGAGCCCGCAGACCAGGATGCGCGGTTGGGCAATGCCGAATTTGTGTTGCAGGTCGGCGTGCAGGATGCGCGTGACGCGTTCTATGCGCTCGGCGGTGATGGCGTCGGCGATATCGCGCAGCGGCAGATGGGTGGTGACCAGCGCGACGCGAAGGCCACGGGTGGCCAGCATCATCACGACTTGTTCAGTCTGGGTGAGTTCGGCCAGGAATTCGGTATGACCTGAGAAGGCGATACCGGATTCGTTGATCACGCCTTTATGAACGGGCGCGGTGATCATGCCGGCGAAGTCGCCGTCGATGCAGCCTTGGCCGGCGCGGGTCAGGGTTTCCAACACAAAGGCCGCATTGGCCTTGTCCAGTTGCCCGGCGACGACCTTGGCATGCAGCGGGGTGTCCCACACATACAGGCTGCCCGCCGGCGCCGGCTGGTCGGGCCAGTTGCCCGGTGCAACGCTCAGCAGGTTGACAGCCACACCCAGCTGCGCGGCCCGCTCAAGGAGCAGGTCGCGGCTGGTAATGGCAATCAGGGGGTGTGGCTGGGGGTGCGAGGCGAGCAGCAGGCACAGGTCTGGACCAATGCCGGCCGGCTCGCCGGGTGTTACCGCGAAACGCTGGGGTTTCACTGCGCTGCCTGGTCGGTGCCTGTTTGCTCGGCGGCCGGCAGCTTGTTTTCTACGTAGGCTTCGTCACGGATCTGACGCAGCCAGGTTTGCAGCTCTTCGTCGTACTTGCGGTTGCGCAGTACGGTCAGGGCTTGCTGCTCGCGGGCCTGGTTGGTGTTGTCGGTGGCGCGACGGCCAAGGACTTCCAGTACATGCCAGCCGTATTGGGTCTTGAACGGCTTGGACAGCACGCCTTGCGGCGTATCGGCCATTACCTGCTGGAACTCCGGCACCAGGGCTTTCGGGTCGATCCAGTTCAGGTCGCCGCCGTTGAGGGCCGAGCCTGGGTCTTCCGAGAAACTCTTGGCCAGGGTGGCGAAGTCTTCACCGCTTTCGATGCGGTCATAGATCTTCTGCGCCAGCTCCTTGGTTTGTGCTTCGGTGCGGATTTCGCTGGGTTTGACCAGGATGTGACGAACGTGTACTTCGTCTTTCAGCGAGGTCTCGCCGCCGCGCTTGCCGAGCAGCTTGAGGATGATAAAGCCGCCTGGAGTACGTGCCGGCTGGGTAATGTCACCCACGTTCATGGCACTGAGCTCACGGTCGAACGGCGGCGGCAGTTGAGCGGCTTTACGCCAGCCCATGTCACCACCGTCGAGCGCGTTGTCGCTGCCGGACTGGGCAATCGCCATTTGAGCGAAATCAGCACCCGCCTTGAGGCGGTCGTAGATCGCCTGGGTTTTGGCTGCGGCGGCATTGAGCTGCTCGGCGTTGGCGCTGTCTGGCGTCGGAATCAGGATATTGGCCAGGTGCAGTTCTTCGGAGAGTTGCATCTTGCCCAGGTCCGAGGCCAGGAAGTTCTTCACTTCCTGCTCCGACACCTGCACCCGCTCCGCTACGCGACGTTGACGTACACGGCTGATGATCATTTCACGCTTGATCTGGTCACGCGCGTCCTCATAGGACAGGCCATCGTGCGCCAGGGCTGCGCGGAACTGATCGATGCTCATGTTGTTGCGTTGAGCGATGGTGCCGACGGCCTGGTTCAGCTCTTCGTCCGAAATACGGATGCCGGAGCGCTCGCCGATCTGCAGTTGCAGGTTTTCGACGATCAGGCGTTCCAGCACCTGGGGCTCCAGGACGCTGGTCGGCGGCACACCACCGCCACGCTTGGCGATGGTCTGCTGAACTTCCTTGACCCGCTGGTCCAGCTGGCTCTGCATGATCACGTCGTTATCGACGATGGCTGCGACTTTATCCAGCTGTTGCACCGCGGCATGCGCCGAGGCGGCACCCAGGAACAGCGCGCCCAGCACTAGCGGGCGCAAACACTCAGAAAGCTTTGTCTTCACGTTCACGATAACCTTCAATGCCTTTGTCGAGGAAGCTCTCTACCTTGGCGCCGGTCAGGCCGCCGAGTCCTTTGAGGACGATCTGGAAGAAGAGCCCGTGGTCACCCTTTTCGTTAAGCGGGGCGATCTGGCTGTATTCGTCGTTGGAAACCCAGTAACGGTTGATGACGCGCAGTTTCCAGCAGCAGTTGTCGTACTCGAAACCACCAAAGGCTTCCAGGGTACGGTTACGTGCATAGTCATACTGCCAGCGGGTGATCAGGTTCCACTGTGGAATGATCGGCCACATCATCGAGAAGTCGTGTTGCTGGATTTTGTAGTAATCCTTCACGTAGTTCGGATCGCCCGGCTTGCCGTAGTCACCACCGAATTGCCATTTGTTGGCCAGCTGGTTATAGACGATCTGGTCGTTGCGATAGCGATAACCGAGGTTGATCACCTTGTTCGGGTCGTTTTCCGGCTGGTAGTGGAACATCGCGCTGCCGGACCGTGGGGAGTGGCTCTCGGGGTCCCAGTTGTAGTCGGCTGTGGCGCGCCAGTCGCGGTTGAAGTGGAATTCGTATTCCAGCGCGATAGGCGATACGTCGGTACGCGCGTCATCGCGATCGGCGGCCAATACGCCTGGCAGTTGAACCTCTCGGTCCTTGAAGTACACGGCCTGACCTACCGAAACGCGTTGGCGCTCAAAACCGTTATCTTCGATCCAGCGGCTGGTTACGCCCAGGGACAGTTTGTTCTCGTCACCAATCCGGTCGGTGCCGCTGAAGCGGTTGTCGCGGAACAATGAGGAGTAGCTGAACGAGTATTCACTGGTATCGAAAACCGGAATATCGCTCTGGTCCTTGTTCGGTACGTAGAGGTAGTAGGCCCGCGGTTCGAGGGTCTGGTTGAAGTCCTTGCCGAACAAATTGGTTCTGCGGTCGAAGTACAGGCCGCTGTCTACACTGGCGATCGGTATCGCGCGGTCCTGGGAGCTCTTGAACGTATCGCCTGCAGCCAGCGTGTTTTTACCGATCGTATCAAGGTCAAGATCGTACTTGGTGTAGACGTACTTGAGCTTCGGCGTAATAAAACCGTAAGTCCAATTCATCGGGTATTCGACGGCTGGCGCGACGTTCAGGCGAGTACCGTTGGCCCGGGTAAGACCCAGTACGTTGCTATCCAGGCGAGGTGAAACCAAGCCGTTTTCGTCGGTGAACGTACCGCTCTGCAAGTCACGATCAAAACGTACGGCTTCGGTTTCATAACTGAAGTTCAAGCCGCCCGGATGAAACGGCAGTTGGCCGTCCAGCGTGAGCTGCGGCAAGCGGTCATACGGCGTGATTTGAGAGATTGTGGACAACTGGTACGCCTGGACATTCAAGCGAGCCTGATAAGAATCGCCCCGGTACGTCAGGGAACCCTGCTGGTTCAGGAAGTCCCGGTTCTGTACACCTTCCTCAAACGACTTCAGATCCTGGAAGTAATAAGGATCGCTGATCTTGGTGTAGTCCACCTGGGACGTCAGGCGCGAATCCAACCCACCCCTGTGCTGCCAGTTGAGCATGTAGCGGGTTTTTTCGTAATCGGTCTGGTTCTTGCGCTCGTCGTTGTCGTCGTTCAGGTACGCCCCGCCGAACTGGCCTTCGCTGGACTTGGTGAGGTAGCGGAATTCGCCTTCCATCAACAAGCCGCGCTTGGTCATGTATTGCGGGTACAACGTGGCGTCGTAGTTCGGTGCCAGGTTGAAGTAGTACGGCGTCACGAGGGTAAAGCCGGTTTCACTGCCGGTGCTGAAGCTCGGCGGCAGGAAGCCGGACTGACGGCGATCGTCAATCGGGAAATAGATGTAAGGGGTGTACAGGATCGGGATGTTCTTGACCCGCAACGTCGCGTTGGTGGCCGTACCGAAACCGGTGGCCGGGTTCAACGTGATGTTGTTGCCCTTGAGCTGCCAGGCGTTGCTGTCCGGCTCGCAGGTGGTGTACGTACCGTCCTTGAGACGGATGATCGCGTTCTCGGCACGCTTGGCGTACAGCGCGTTACCGCGGATACGCGACTTGTGCATCACGTACTCGGCGTTGTCGATCTGGGCCGCGCCGGTGTCGAGCTGGACCTGGGCACGGTCGCCCACGATCAGCGCGCCGTTGTCGCGCAGGCGCACGTTGCCGTTCAGCTCGCCACGGTTCTCGGCCTGGTACAGGCTGGCTTCGTCGGACTCCAGCTGCATGCTGCCCTGGCGCATGACGACGTCACCGGCCAGTGTGGCGACCTGCTGTTCCTGCTCGTAACGAGAAGCCTTGGCACCGATGAAGGTCGGCGCATCGCTCTTGTTCGTCTTGTCATTCATGCCAGGACGCGTCGGCTCGATGTAGGCACCGCCGCAGTAAGGGCCGGTTTCGGCCAACTGTGCTGCGGTCAGCTTCTCGCGAGGCACCCAGTCCAGGTGGCTGTAGTCTTTGCTGCGCGAACGCAGCCCACGGCCCTTGGCTTCGGTGACCAGCATGGTCTTGGGCTCGGCGTCGACGCTGCCGCCAGCCTCGCCCTGCGGCGTGCTGTTGGCCGAGCTGACGGCAGAACCGTCATGCACCGGGCGCGGTGGCAATGGGGCGGCGGCCGTTTTCGGCGCGCAATCCCAGGCACCCGAAGCAGAGACTGAGCAGTCATACTGTTCCGCGGCGACCACGAATGAGGTGGCGAAAGGTTGCAAGGCCAGCAGACTGCCGGTTACCAGCAACGGAAATTTTCTACGAAACGCGGGGGATTTCAATGCCATCTTATTAGTCCGGGCTTCCTGCGTGCCATCTGCCCGCGGTTTGGGCCGCACGCCTCTCGATGGTCTGAAAAAGATGCGTGATAATAAAGCATGCCCCGCTTGACGGCTAGCGCCGTCGGAGACCCTTGTAATGCCCGAGCACGATCTACGTTTACAACAGCTGGAAGTCTGGCTGGATGAGCAGTTGCCGATTCTCTTCAACGCTCAGGACTGGGGCCCCGTACCCCCGGCCACATTGACCGCGGCCAGCAGCGACGCGAGTTTCAGGCGTTACTTCCGGTGGGAGGGTGGGGCGCATACATTCGTCGTAATGGACGCGCCACCGCCCCAGGAAAACTGCAAACCTTTCGTCGATATCGCGTATTTGCTCGCGAAATCGGGAATTAATGTGCCAAAAATTTATGCAGAAGATTTGCCCCGTGGCTTTCTTTTGCTCAATGACCTGGGCCGAAAAACCTATCTGGACGTGATTGACGAGCAAAATGCCGATCAATTGTTCGCCGACGCCATCGATGCGCTGCTGGCGTTCCAGCAGTTGCCGATGGACGCGCCGCTGCCCAGCTATGACGTCGCCCTGCTGCGTCGCGAGCTTGAGTTGTTCCCTGAATGGTACGTACGCCGGCACCTGGGTATCGAGCTTGATACCCGCCAGCAGGCCCTCTGGCAGCGCGTCAGTGACCGCTTGATCGACAGCGCCCTGGCCCAGCCCACCGTGCTGGTGCACCGCGACTATATGCCGCGCAACCTGATGATCAGCGAGCCTAACCCTGGGGTGCTGGATTTCCAGGATGCGGTCTATGGCCCGGTGACCTATGACATTACCTGCCTGTTCAAGGACGCCTTCCTCAGTTGGCCCCAGGCCCGCGTGCGCGGGTGGCAGCGCGGCTATTGGGAGCGCGCCGGGCAACTGGGCATCCCTGTGCAGGAGGATTTTGAAGACTTCCTGCGTGCCAGCGACCTGATGGGCGTGCAGCGTCACCTCAAGGTCATCGGCATCTTCGCGCGGATCTGCCACCGCGATGGCAAGCCACGCTATCTGGCGGACGTGCCGCGCTTCTTTGCTTATATAGAAGCGGTGCTGGCCGACCGACCGGAGTTGAGTGACCTGGGTGAGCTGCTCAGCAGCCTGCACCAACCGGCCGAGGCTTGCGTATGAAAGCGATGATCCTGGCGGCCGGCAAGGGCGAGCGCATGCGCCCGCTGACGCTGCATACGCCCAAACCGCTGGTGCAGGCAGGCGGCAAACGGCTGATCGAGTATCACCTTGAAGCGCTGGCCAGGGCCGGCTTCACCGAGATCGTGATCAACCATGCCTGGCTCGGTCAGCAGATCGAAAGCTACCTGGGTGACGGTGCCCAGTTCGGCGTGCGTATCCGTTATTCAGCCGAAGGCGAGCCGCTGGAAACCGGCGGCGGGATTTTCCAGGCGCTGCCGTTGCTGGGTGACGAGCCGTTCCTGGTGGTCAACGGCGATATCTGGACCGATTACGACTTCAGCCAATTGAAGCGACCGCTCCAGGGCCTGGCCCATCTGGTGATGGTCGACAACCCGGCGCATCATCCGTCCGGCGGGGATTTCTACCTGGACGACGGCGTGCTTCATGATGCGGCGCCCGGTGCCGATAACCTGACCTTCAGTGGCATTTCCGTGCTCGACCCTCAATTGTTCGCGGGTTGCAGTGCGGGTGCCTTCAAGCTGGCGCCGTTGCTGCGCGCGGCGATGGCCAACGGTCGGGTGACGGGTGAACACATGAAGGGACGCTGGGTGGATGTCGGAACGCTTGAACGTCTGGCGCAGGTCGAAACCTTGCTGACAGCGGGACGATAGGATGCTGTGGCCAGGGACGCTGATCGGCGCCGGGGCTGGCTTTGCGATTGCCAGCATTCCGGGGGCTCTGTTGGGTGCATTGCTGGGGCAGGCGCTGGACCGGCGCCTGCAATTGCACAGCTGGGCGCAGTTGCGCGAACGCATGGGCGGACGACCCGCATTGCGCAACGACGAATTGTTGTTCGTGCTGCTGGGGCGCCTGGCCAAAAGCAACGGCCGCATTGTGGACGGACATATCCAGCAGGCGCGCCAGGAAATGCGCGCACTGGACATGACCGAGCCGGCCCAGCGCCGAGCCATCATGGCGTTTAATCGTGGCAAGTCCGGCACTGATCGTGTGCGCAGTTATCTGCGCGTGCTCAAGGCGCAACCCCATGCCGCCGAGGGCGTTCTACGTGCGTGCTGGCGGATGGCCTGGGCGGATGGCCGGGCGGATGATGCCGAGCGTGACCTGATCGAACGGTGGGGCAAATGGCTGGGCTGGACGCCGCAACAAATCCGCGCGTTGGCCTCCGATTACGCGCCGGCGCGCAAGCCGTTGGTGAACCGTGTCGGGGCTTATCAGGAGGCGCTGCGGATTCTGGGGGTGACGGCGACCGCTGAGCCGTCGGTGATCAAGCGCGCCTATCGCCGCCTGCTCAGCCGCCACCACCCGGACAAGATCGCCGGCAGTGGCGCCAGCCCCGCGCAAGTGCGTGAGGCGACCGAGCGTACCCGTGAGTTGCATAACGCTTATGCGTTGATTCGCGAGCGGCGGGACTTTCGCTGACATCGCCGATCAAATGTGGGAGGGGGCTTGCTCCCGATAGCGGTGTATCAGTCACCCAATGTATTGGCTGACACACTGTCATCGGGGCATGAGTATCTACACAACTTTTAGGTACCCTGCGGGACCCTGTGGGAGGGGGCTTGCCCCCGATGGCGGCCTCTGGGCCGACCAGGATGTTGGATCA
>NZ_CVTK01000050.1:450859-481438 GCF_900004785.1 Pseudomonas sp. 28 E 9
GCGTCCTGCCGGGTTACCCACGGATTCAAGCCTGCGTTCGGCCAGCGTGGTTTGACGGGGCGCTTAAGATCAAAAGCAGATCAAGATCAAGATCACGAGCGGCTCGCTTCGCATCGTGGTTACGGTTGGGCGCTGCTGAGTTGTGTAGATACTTATGGCTATCGGGGGCAAGCTCCCTCCCACATTGGTTATTCAACACTTTCGAAAAATGTGTTCAATCGGCATTGCCCTGCGGGCTCAACCAGCCGCGAACTCGCCGGTAGAGCTGTTCCTGCTCGGCCGCATCGTTCCCGGGCAGGGCGTGGAGTTGCACCGGCTTGTAGCCGTCATTCTTGCCGCGTTTGGCTGCCTGGATACGGGCCAGTGCGTTTTTGCCGTCCTGGGCGCCGTCCTGGTAGAACACATCCGCCGTAGGTACTTTCAGCGCTGGCGCCAATTGCTGCAGGTCCGGTTGACGAGCGGCGGGTGTCTTGCCGGCCACCATCACCAGTTTCTGCACCTGGGCGGGTTGTTTCTCGCTCAGGTAACGCGCAGCCCACCATGCGCCGGTGCCGTGACCGAGCAGTGCCACACTGCGGGCGCCCTGGGTCTGGGCGAAGGCGACGGCAGCGTCGATGCGGTCGAAGATACGTTTGGCGTCGGTCTTGTCCTGTTCATCCGCGCCCGGTACCACAGCCGGGTCAGTGCCTTCGGCTTCCGCGCTGGCGGCCTGTTCGACGGGTTTGGCGACCGTGCTGCCGTCCTTGCTGCTGGTATCGACCGCCGCTTTGGGCGGCTCGATGACGCGTGGCGGCAGGGTGTCCAGATTGACGTCCGGCAATGACAGGCTGAGGGTGCCCCAGGCAGCGTCCGGCAGTTTGCGCCGCAACGGGCCGATTGCTTGCGGCCAGTCGGCATTTTCGCCGGCACTTGGCACGATAATCACCACGCCCCGGGGTTCGGCGCTGTTGGCGGGCCTCCACAGGGCCAGGAACGACTCGCTGCCGGCCTGCAATTGTTGTTGTTCCTGTTGCGCAACCTGGCGTTCGAGCGCGCGGGCTTCTGCCTCGCTGCGCTCGGGCAAGGGCTGGCGCTCGGCAGGTTTTTCCGCGACGGCTGCAGGCGCATCGGCGGCTTGAACAGAAAAGGCGCTGGTAAATAGCAGCGACAGGCACAATGCTGGCAGTGCCGAACGGTTTAGAGGTGGCATCGTTAAATCCCGGCCGGAAGATCCCAGCAGCCTAATGGGTTGATCGGTATTTGTCAGTGATGTGAGACGTGGATCATGGGTTTTCGCTTGCTGCTGGTTATCGGCTGTCTGTGTGTTGCCTTGATGGCGAACGCGGCGCCTGCCCCCGTCGTGCCCCAGGCGCAACTGGATGCGCAGCAGCGTGCGTGGCTGGCGCAGCATCCGCAGTTGCGGGTGGGCCTGGTGTTGCAGGCGCCTTACGCGCAATACGACCGACGGCTGCAGCGGTTGTCCGGGGCCAATGTCGAGTTGATGCAGTGGCTGGCCAGGGCGCTGGGCATCGAGCTGACCTGGCGCAACTTTCCCGATCAGCAGCAATTGGAGGCCGCCGTGCGCGACGGCGAGGTGGACATCGCCCCCGGCCTGCAGCAAACCCCGGCCGGCTTGCGCCTGTGGTTGTTCAGCGACCCTTATATGCGCGTGCCCCAGCATATTGTCGGTATTCGTGAAGGCGGCGGCGCGGTGGAGCTGGAAAAACTCGACGCACAATCGCGCATCGCGGTGCGCATGCCCAGCACGGTGGCCGACTACCTGCGCAGCACCTATCCCAACCTCAACCTGCAAGGCGTGCCCATGGAGCGCCAGGCCCTGCAGTTACTGGTGAGCCGGCAGGCCCGCTATGCGGTGGTGGATGAGGCGCAACTGGGCCGGTTATCCGGCGAGGCGGAGTTTGCCGGGCTGGCGGTGGTCGGCGATATCGGCCTGCCGCAGTTGCTGCGAGTGGCCACGCGGCGTGAATGGCCGCAACTGGCCGGCATCATGCAAAGCGCCTTGCGGGCGATACCCGCCCGCGACCTCGACCAATTGCACAGCCGCTGGCTGCAACCTCAGTACCCGCGTTTATCAAACGCCATGGGCGTGTGGAAAAACCTCAGCGTGCTGCTTGGGCTATTACTGCTCGCCAGCCTCGCCGCGGTGCTCTGGCAGCGCCGCCAACAACGCAACCTGGAGCACGATCTGTTGGCGGCGCGGGAGGAAAGTGCGGCGCGCGCCGCTGGCGCTGAAGCCTTGCGCCTGACGCAGTTTTCCATCGATCAAAGTACGGTCGGCATCCTGTGGGTCAATTGGGACAGTCACGTGCGTTACGCCAATCGCGCCGCCGAAACCATGCTCGGCTATGGCGCTGGCGCATTGATCGAGCGACCGCTGATCGACTTTGACCCGACGCTGACCATGGACCGCTGGCTTAACCTGTGGAAGCGTGGGCGTGCCAGCGAGGAGGGCGCGCAGACCTTTGCCACCGACTGCCTGCGCGCCGACGGCAGCATCCTGCCGGCAGACGTGTCGTTGAGTTTCCTGCGCTTTGCCGACGGCGAGTACCTGGTGGTTTACCTGACTGACGTCACCGAGCGTCGCCGTTATGTGGCCGCCCTGCTGCAAAGCGAGGCACAGTTGCGCCAATTGTCAGCCCACCTGGAAACGGTGCGCGAAGAAGAAAAGGCGCGTATCGCCCGCGAAGTACACGACGAACTCGGGCAGATGCTCACCGTGCTCAAGCTGGAAACCTCAATGTGTGAATTGGCCTATGCGCAACTCGACCCGGGCCTGAACGAGCGCTTGAACAGCATGAAGCGCCTGATCGCCCAGCTTTTTCAATTGGTCCGTGATGTCGCCACGGCGCTGCGCCCGCCGATTCTCGACGCCGGCATTGCCTCGGCCATCGAATGGCAGGCACGACGCTTCGAAGCGCGCACGCAGATTCCCTGCCTGGTTCGCGTCCCGGAAAACCCGCCGCTACTGAGCGACGCCAAGGCCATCGGCCTGTTCCGCATCCTGCAGGAGGCGCTGACCAATGTGATGCGCCATGCCCAGGCGCATACTGTGGAGCTGACGCTGGGCGTGGATGGCCCGAACCTGCGGCTGACCATCAGCGATGACGGTATCGGCTTCGTGCAGGCGCAGGGGCGAGCGGTATCGTTCGGCCTGGTCGGCATGCGCGAACGGGTACTGATCATGGGCGGGCAGTTGAGCCTGGTCAGCGAGTTGGGGGAGGGCACCACCCTGAGCGTCACGGTGCCGCTGGATGCATAACGATAAGAGGAAACCCCTGTGATCCGCGTACTGGTAGCCGAAGACCACACCATTGTCCGGGAAGGCATCAAGCAATTGATTGGCCTGGCCAAGGACCTGCTGGTGGTAGGCGAAGCGAGCAATGGCGAGCAATTGCTTGAGACCCTGCGCCATGTGCCGTGCGAGGTGGTGTTGCTGGATATCTCCATGCCCGGCGTGAATGGCCTGGAGGCTATCGCGCGTATCCGCGCGCTGAGCAACCCGCCGGCGATCCTGGTGCTGTCCATGCACGATGAGGCGCAAATGGCCGCCCGTGCCCTGAAGGTGGGTGCGGCCGGCTATGCCACCAAGGACAGCGACCCGGCATTGCTGCTGATGGCGATTCGCAAGGTCGCGGCGGGTGGGCGCTATATCGACCCGGACCTGGCAGACCGCATGGTCTTCGAAGTCGGCCTGACGGATTCGCGCCCCTTGCATTCGCTGCTGTCGGAGCGCGAATTTTCGGTGTTTGAACGCCTGGCACAAGGTGCCAACGTCAACGACATCGCCCTGCAGTTGGCCCTGAGCAGCAAAACCATCAGCACGCACAAGGCGCGCTTGATGCAAAAGCTCAACATCACCTCCCTGGCCGAGTTGGTGAAATACGCCATGGAACACAAGCTGCTGTAGCGGCGTATCCATCAGCGACACCTCAAAAACGCCGCCGAGCCTGTTCTTGCCGCTTGCAGCTCGTCGCTTGCAGCTGCACTGTCCCATGCCCGCCATCCGTGTAGGGCGATCCCTACCCCGAACCTTCCATCCGGCTGATGGGATTCTCTCCTCGCCCCCGATTTCCGGGGCCTTGCGCCTGGACTACGCTTGTGTCACAGCGGTCCAAAACACAAAGGTGCGGGTATGAGCGAGGTGGATTCAAATGATGTGCTGGTCAGCTTTCGTGGCGTGCAGAAAAGCTACGATGGCGAAAACCTGATCGTCAAAGACCTCAACCTGGAGATTCGCAAGGGCGAGTTCCTCACCCTGCTCGGGCCGTCCGGTTCGGGCAAGACCACCAGCCTGATGATGCTGGCCGGCTTTGAAACACCCACCGCCGGCGAAATCCAGCTGGCCGGGCGCTCAATCAATAACGTGCCGCCGCACAAGCGCGACATCGGCATGGTGTTCCAGAACTATGCGCTGTTCCCGCACATGACCGTGGCCGAGAACCTGGCGTTTCCCCTGTCCGTGCGTGGCTTGAGCAAGACCGACATCAGTGAGCGGGTCAAGCGCGTGCTGAACATGGTCCAGCTCGACGCGTTCGCCCAACGCTATCCGGCGCAACTGTCCGGGGGCCAGCAACAGCGGGTGGCGTTGGCGCGCGCGTTGGTGTTCGAGCCGCAACTGGTGCTGATGGACGAACCCCTCGGCGCCCTCGACAAGCAATTGCGCGAACACATGCAGATGGAAATCAAGCACCTGCATCAGCGCCTTGGCGTGACCGTGGTGTATGTGACCCATGACCAGGGCGAAGCCTTGACCATGTCCGACCGCGTGGCGGTGTTCCACCAGGGCGAAATCCAGCAGATCGCCGCGCCGCGCAGCCTGTATGAAGAGCCGAAAAATACTTTTGTGGCCAACTTCATCGGCGAAAACAACCGTCTCAATGGCCGTCTGCACAGCCACACCGGCGAGCGCTGTGTGGTGGAGCTGGCGCGCGGCGAAAAGGTCGAGGCGCTGGCGGTGAACGTCGGCTCGATCGGCGGCCCGGTGACGCTGTCGGTGCGGCCGGAGCGCGTCAGCCTCAATGGCGCAAGTGACCGTTGCATCAACCGTTTTTCCGGGCGGGTGGCGGAGTTCATCTACCTGGGCGACCACGTGCGTGTGCGCCTGGAAGTCTGCGGCAAAACCGATTTTTTCGTGAAACAACCGATCGCCGAGCTGGACCCGGCCCTGACGGTCGGCGACGTGGTACCGATTGGCTGGCAAGTCGAGCACGTTCGCGCACTCGACCCACTTCTAGAGGCGAATTGATCGCCCCCTGGCTTCACCAACCCTGCACGTGGAGAGCACAACAATGTTGAGATCCCTTAAGTATTCGGCCCTGGCTATCGGCCTGATGGGCGCGACACAGGCCATGGCAGGCCCGGACCTGACCGTCGTTTCCTTTGGCGGCGCGAACAAGGCGGCCCAGGTCAAGGCCTTCTATGCCCCGTGGGAAAGCGCGGGCAACGGCAAGATCATTGCCGGTGAATACAACGGTGAAATGGCCAAGGTCAAAGCCATGGTCGACACCAAGAGCGTGTCCTGGGACCTGGTGGAAGTGGAGTCGCCTGAACTGTCCCGTGGTTGCGACGAAGACATGTTCGAGCCCCTCGACCCGAAACTGTTCGGCAACGGCGCCGACTACGTCAAAGGCGCGATCCAGCCCTGCGGCGTGGGCTTCTTCGTGTGGTCGACGGTGCTGGCCTATAACGCCGACAAACTCGCCAGTGCACCGACCAGCTGGGCGGATTTCTGGGACACCAGGAAATTCCCGGGTAAGCGTGGCCTGCGCAAAGGCGCCAAATACACCCTGGAATTCGCGCTGATGGCCGACGGCGTAGCGCCCAAGGACGTCTACAAAGTGCTGGCCGGCAAACATGGCCAGGACCGTGCATTCAAGAAACTCGACGAACTCAAGCCGTCGATCCAGTGGTGGGAAGCCGGTGCACAGCCGCCGCAATACCTGGCCTCGGGTGACGTCGTGATGAGCTCGGCCTACAACGGCCGGATCGCCGCCGTGCAGAAAGAAAGCAACCTCAAAGTGGTGTGGAACGGCGGCATCTACGACTTCGACGCCTGGGCCATTCCAAAAGGCCTGGCGAAGGATCGCGCCGAAGCGGCGAAAAAATTCATCGCCTTTTCGGTGCAGCCGCAGCAGCAGAAGATCTATTCGGAAAACATCGCCTACGGCCCGGCCAACACCCAGGCCGTGCCGTTGCTGGCCAAAGACGTGCTCAAGGACATGCCGACCACGCCGGAAAATATCGCCAACCAGGTGCAGATCGATGTGAGCTTCTGGGCCGATAACGGCGAGCAGCTTGAGCAGCGCTTCAATTCCTGGGCCGCCAAATAATCCATGTGGGAGGGGGCTTGCCCCCTCCCAGTCTGTAGGAGCGAGCTTGCTCGCGAAAAACGTCAACGATAACGCGTGCTTCCTGAATGAACGCGGCGCCTGTGAGTTTTTCGCGAGCAAGCTCGCTCCTACAGATTGGCATTAGGGCTTGCCCCCTCCCACAGGGGATCTGCATTTATCTTCAAGATCCGGAGTTCAGTCATGGCCCTCGCCATTCCCACCCTCAAGCAGCGCCTGGCCCGTGCCGAGCGGCTCAACCGCTGGAAGGCCCAGGCCTTGATTGCGCCGCTGGTGCTGTTTTTGCTGCTGGTGTTCCTGGTGCCCATTGTTGCGCTGCTCTACAAAAGCGTCGGCAACCCGGAAGTGGTCGCAGGCCTGCCGCGCACAGTGTTAGCAGTGACGGCCTGGGACGGTCGTGGCTTGCCCGGCGAGTCGGTGTACCAGGCGCTCAGTGAGGACCTGGGCGAAGCGCGCAAAAACCAGACCCTGGGCGATCTGTCCAAGCGCTTGAACATGGAACTGGCCGGCTATCGCAGCCTGCTGACCAAAACCGCGCGGGCGCTGCCGTTTGCCGACGCGCCGGCCTCTTATAAAGCTGCGCTGGAAACCCTCGACGAACGCTGGGGCGACCCGGCGTACTGGCAGGCGATCCGACGCAATACCAGCAGCCTGACGCCTTACTACCTGCTGGCGGCCGTCGATCACCGTATCGACGACCTGGGCGAAATCGCGCCGGCCACGCCTGACCAGGCTATCTATCTGGATATCTTCGCCCGCACATTCTGGATGGGCCTGGTCATCACCGTGATCTGCCTGCTGCTGGCCTATCCCCTGGCGTACCTGCTGGCCAACCTGCCGGCGCGTAAAAGCAACCTGCTGATGATCCTGGTATTGCTGCCGTTCTGGACCTCGATCCTGGTGCGTGTGGCGGCGTGGATCGTACTGCTGCAATCCGGTGGCCTGATCAACAGCGCCCTGATGGGCATGGGCCTGATCGATACGCCGCTGGAGTTGGTGTTCAACCGTACCGGTGTGTACATCTCCATGGTGCATATCCTGCTGCCGTTCATGATCCTGCCGATCTACAGCGTGATGAAGGGCATTTCGCCAACCTACATGCGTGCGGCGATTTCCCTGGGCTGTCACCCCTTCGCCAGCTTCTGGCGCGTGTACTTCCCGCAGACCTACGCCGGTGTCGGCGCCGGTTGCCTGTTGGTGTTCATCCTGGCGATTGGTTACTACATCACCCCGGCCTTGCTGGGCAGCCCGAACGACCAGATGGTCAGCTACTTCGTGGCCTTCTATACCAACACCAGCATCAACTGGGGCATGGCCACGGCGCTGGGCGGCTTGCTGCTGCTGGCGACGGTGCTGTTGTACCTGATCTACAACCGGCTGGTGGGCGCCAGTCGCCTGCGCCTGAGCTGAGGAGACCCTGCAATGCTGAGCCCTTATATGTCACCGGTGGAGCGGCTGTGGTTCTACAGCCTGCGGATTCTGTGTGGCCTGATCCTGCTGTTCCTGATCCTGCCGGTGCTGGTGATCATCCCGCTGTCGTTCAACAGCGGCAGTTTCCTGGTGTATCCGTTGCAGGGCTTTTCGCTGCAGTGGTATCAGGACTTCTTCGCCTCGGCCGAATGGATGCGCGCCCTGCGCAACAGCATCATCGTCGCCCCGGCGGCCACGGTGCTGGCGATGGTGTTCGGCACGCTGGCGGCGATTGGCCTGACCCGTGGCAACTTCCCCGGCAAGGCATTGGTGATGGCATTGGTGATTTCGCCGATGGTGGTGCCGGTGGTGATTATCGGCGTGGCCAGTTACCTGTTCTTTGCCCCGCTGGGTCTGGGTAACAGCTTCTTCTCGTTGATCGTGGTGCATGCGGTGCTGGGCGTGCCGTTTGTGATCATTACCGTGTCGGCGACCTTGCAGGGTTTCAACCACAATCTGGTGCGGGCCGCGGCCAGCCTGGGCGCGTCACCGTTGACCGCGTTTCGCCGGGTGACCTTGCCGCTGATCGCTCCGGGGGTGATTTCCGGGGCGCTGTTTGCCTTCGCCACCTCGTTCGATGAAGTGGTGGTGACGCTGTTTCTCGCAGGGCCCGAGCAAGCCACGTTGCCACGGCAGATGTTCAGCGGCATTCGGGAAAATCTCAGCCCAACGATTGCAGCGGCGGCGACGTTGCTGATCGGGTTTTCAGTGGTGCTGTTGCTGACGCTTGAATGGTTGCGCGGGCGGGGCGAAAAGCTGCGTACCGCACAGGTCTAAAACCCGGCACAGATCAAAATGTGGGAGGGGGCTTGCCCCCGATAGCGGTGTATCAGTCTCAGATGTGCTGACTGACACACTGCTATCGGGGGCAAGCCCCCTCCCACATTGGTTCTTTGTTCATTCAGATAATGACCATTCAGTTGCTGAATGCTAGGCAACCCGAAATCCCGAGCTACTCTTGTGCCAGCCCATCTCTCAATAAGAGGCCGCGCACATGAGTACTTCCTCATTCAAGATCGCCCACAAACTGCTCACCGGCGCTGGCGCCATTGAACAGCTCGCCGCCGAACTCACCCGCCTGGATGTGGATAATCCGTTGATCGTCACCGATGCCGTGCTGGTCAAGTCCGGCACGGTGGCGCTGGCGCTCGAGCACTTGGGCGGCCGCCCGTATGAAATTTTCGACCGCGTGCTGCCCGACCCGGAAATCGCCATTGTCGAAGACTGCATGCAGGCCTACCGCGATGGCGGGCACGATGGCCTGATCGGCGTGGGCGGCGGCAGTGCCATCGACATCGCCAAGAGCGTCGCCGCTTACGCCGGTTACCACGGCGCCCTGGCGGATTTGTTCGGGGTCGACCAGGTGCCGCGCAAGGGCCCGCCGTTGATCGCCATTCCCACCACGGCGGGCACCGGCTCGGAGGTGACCAACGTGGCAATCCTCTCGGACAAGGCCGCGCAGCTGAAAAAAGGCATCGTCAGCGACTACCTGCTGCCGGATGTGGCGCTGATCAGCCCGCAAATGACCCTGACCTGCCCGCGCAGCGTCACCGCCGCCAGTGGCGTCGACGCACTGGTGCATGCCATTGAATCCTACCTGTCGCTGAACGCCTCGCCGATCACCGATGCGCTGGCGATCGGCGCGATCAAGCTGATTGCCAGCGCACTGCCCAAGGTTTACGCCAACCCGGCCAACCTGCAAGCCCGTGACGACATGGCCACCGCCAGCCTGATGGCCGGGATGGCCTTCGGCAATGCCGGCGTGGGCGCGGTGCATGCGCTGGCGTATCCGTTGGGCGGCCGGTTCAACATCGCCCACGGCGTGAGCAATGCGCTGTTGCTGCCCTATGTGATGCACTGGAACAAGCTGGCCTGTGTCGAGCGGATGCGCGACATCGCCCAGGCCATGGGCGTGAATGTCAGCGGGCTGAGCGTGAATGATGCCGCCGACCAGGCTGTCGAGGCGATGACGAAACTGTGCGCCGCCGTCGAAATCCCGGCCGGCCTGCGCAGTTTCGGCGTGCCTGAGGAGGCTATCCCGGCGATGGCCACTGAAGCGGCGGGCATCGAACGCCTGATGCGCAATAACCCGCGCCAGCTCAGCGCGGCCGATATCGAGAAAATCTACCGGGCGGCGTACTAGCCGTTGAGTGAGGTCACGGTGCGCAGGGCAAAGCTGAGGTATACAATGCGCGCCATCGTGATTTAGCTCAAAAAAGGTGCGTCATGCAGCCCTTCGTCATTGCTCCATCGATTCTCTCCGCCGACTTCGCCCGCCTGGGCGAAGAAGTGGACAAGGTGTTGGCCGCCGGCGCCGACTTCGTGCACTTCGACGTCATGGACAACCACTACGTGCCCAACCTGACCATCGGCCCGATGGTCTGCGCAGCGTTGCGCAAGTACGGGATTACCGCGCCGATCGACGCACACCTGATGGTCAGCCCGGTGGACCGCATTGTCGGCGACTTCATCGAAGCCGGTGCGACCTACATCACGTTCCACCCGGAAGCCACGCTGCACGTCGACCGTACCCTGCAACTGATCCGCGAAGGCGGCTGCAAGGCAGGCCTGGTGTTCAACCCGGCCACACCCTTGAGCGTGCTGGAGTACGTGATGGACAAGGTCGACATGGTCCTGCTGATGAGCGTCAACCCGGGTTTTGGCGGGCAGAAGTTCATCCCCGGCACCCTGAACAAACTGCGCGAAGCGCGGGCGCTGATCGACGCATCGGGCCGCGATATCCGCCTGGAAATCGACGGTGGGGTCAACGTCAACAATATTCGCGAGATCGCTGCTGCGGGTGCCGATACGTTCGTGGCCGGCTCGGCGATCTTCAATGCCCCGGATTACCAGGAAGTCATCGCCAAGATGCACGCCGAACTGGCGCTGGCGCGTCCATGAGCGGCTTTGAGCAGCTGTTCCCCGGCAAATTGCCACGGCTGGTGATGTTCGATCTGGACGGTACCTTGATCGACTCGGTGCCCGACCTGGCGGCGGCGGTGGACCAGATGCTGCTCAAACTGGGGCGCAAGCCTGCGGGGATCGAGGCGGTGCGCGAATGGGTCGGCAACGGTGCGCCGATGCTGGTGCGTCGGGCGCTGGCGGGCAATATCGACGCCGCCGGTGTGGATGAGGTGGAAGCCGAACATGCCCTGGAGCTGTTCAATGCCGCCTATGAAAGCAGCCACGAACTGACGGTGGTGTACCCCGGCGTGCGTGACACCCTCAAATGGTTGAGCAAGCAGGGCGTGGAAATGGCCTTGATCACCAACAAGCCGGAGCGCTTCGTCGCACCGCTGTTGGACCAGATGAAGATCGGCCGGTATTTTCGCTGGATCATCGGCGGCGACACCCTGCCGCAGAAAAAGCCCGACCCGGCGGCGCTGTTCTTCGTGATGAAAATGGCCAACATTCCGGCGTCCCAATCGTTGTTCGTGGGCGATTCGCGCAGCGATGTATTGGCGGCAAAAGCCGCAGGGGTGCAGTGCGTGGCCTTGAGTTACGGCTACAACCATGGCCGGCCGATTGCCGAAGAATCGCCGGCGCTGGTGATTGATGACCTGCGCCTGTTAATCCCCGGTTGCCTGGGCGCGGGCGCTGAGATAACGTTGCCCGATATTGATCCGTCCTTTTCAGGAAATCCCATCGTGGTGGTCACTCGCAAACTCTGGATGAAAGTCATCAAGGCCCTGGCCCGCTGGCGTTGGCGCGCCTGACTGATCCTGGCCGCTTTGTGCGGCACGTTTGCCTACCGACCGATTGACCCTCACACCACGAGGCACCTGATGATCCGCGAAGAATTCCTGCGTTTGGCCGCTGCCGGCTATAACCGTATCCCCATGGCCCGCGAAACCCTGGCCGACTTCGACACGCCGCTGTCGATCTACCTGAAACTGGCCGATGAGCCGAACTCGTATCTGCTGGAGTCGGTACAGGGCGGCGAGAAGTGGGGCCGTTATTCGATCATCGGCCTGCCGTGCCGCACGGTACTGCGGGTTCATGACCATCATGTGAGCATCACCCATGATGGCGTCGAGATCGAAAGCCATGACGTAGACGACCCGCTGGCGTTCGTCGAGGCCTTCAAGGCGCGCTACAACGTGCCGACCATTGCCGGCCTGCCGCGTTTTAACGGCGGCCTGGTGGGGTATTTCGGTTATGACTGCGTGCGCTACGTGGAGCAGCGCCTGGGTAAATGCCCGAACCCGGACCCGCTGGGCGTGCCGGACATCCTGCTGATGGTCTCCGATGCGGTCGTGGTGTTCGACAACCTCGCCGGCAAGATGCACGCGATTGTGCTGGCCGACCCGTCCCGGGCGGATGCCTACGAACAAGGCCAGGCCAGTCTCGAAGCACTGCTGGACAAGCTGCGCCAGCCGATCACGCCGCGTCGTGGCCTGGACCTCAGCCGTCCGCCTGCCGCTGACCCGGTGTTTCGTTCCAGCTTCACGCAGGCGGACTACGAGCGCGCAGTGGACACCATCAAGGAATACATCCTCGCCGGTGACTGCATGCAGGTGGTGCCGTCGCAACGGATGTCGATTGATTTCAAGGCGGCGCCGATTGACCTGTACCGGGCGCTGCGCTGCTTCAACCCGACGCCGTACATGTACTTCTTCAACTTCGGCGATTTCCACGTGGTGGGCAGTTCACCGGAAGTGCTGGTGCGCGTCGAAGACAACCTGATCACCGTGCGGCCCATCGCCGGTACGCGCCCGCGTGGCGCCACCGAAGAAGCGGACCTGGCGTTGGAAGAAGACCTGTTGAGCGACGACAAGGAAATCGCCGAGCACCTGATGCTGATTGATCTGGGGCGCAATGACACGGGGCGTGTCTCGGAAATCGGCTCGGTAAAGTTGACCGAGAAGATGGTCATCGAACGGTACTCCAATGTGATGCACATTGTGTCCAACGTCACCGGGGAACTGAAAGCCGGGTTGACCGCGATGGACGCACTGCGTGCCATTCTGCCGGCCGGTACCTTGTCGGGCGCGCCGAAGATTCGCGCGATGGAAATCATCGACGAGCTGGAGCCGGTCAAGCGAGGCGTCTACGGCGGCGCCGTGGGGTATTTCGCCTGGAACGGCAACATGGACACCGCGATTGCGATCCGTACGGCAGTGATCAAGGATGGCGAACTGCATGTGCAGGCCGGTGGCGGCATTGTGGCTGACTCGGTGCCGGCCCTGGAATGGGAAGAAACCCTGAACAAGCGCCGCGCGATGTTCCGGGCGGTGGCGCTGGCTGAGCAAACCCCGCAGGACTGAAGCCGAATGTGATTCAAATGTGGGAGGGGGCTTGCCCCCGATAGCAGTGTTTCAGCCAGCACATCATGGACTTACAGACCGCTATCGAGGGCAAGCCCCCTCCCACATTAGACCTTCATTGTGCTGCCGTTAGAAATCCAGGCTCACCCCGACACTGACCCCTTGCTGGGTCAGGTTGTCATCCTTCCTCACGTTATACGCCGCGCGCAACGCCAGTTCCTGCGTCAGCTTGTGGCTGACACCCAGGCTCAAGCGATCCGAATTACTGCGCGGCGTATACCCGTCCAGCTTGAAGTCGATCCCCGGCACGCTGTTGAGCGCGATGTTGACCTTCTGCGTGTCGTTCTCGAACTCATGCTCATGCGCCACTTCCCCATACACCTGGGTCTGCGGGGTGATGCGGTAGCTGCCTTGCAAGCCGACGCCAAGGCGTTTGGAGTCGCGCTGTTGGTCATCAAAGGTCAGGGCGGTGGAGCGGCTGTCTTTCTCCGAGTAGCCGTTGACTTCGACGCGCGCATAATCGGCGCTGATGAAGGGCGACAGGTGCCAGTCGCTGCCTGGCGCAGCGATGTCGTAGCCCACGCGGCCACTCAAGGCCCAGAGCCAGCCATCGGTGTCACCTTTCTCCGAACCTTCGCTGACGCCCAGGGCGAACTTGCGCTTGAGGTTATCGAAGTCCAGTTTGCCGCCGGTCAAGGCCGCATCGGCCCACCAGTGATTCTGCTGATATTGGGCGAACGCGGTGCCCATGTAGCTGTTGAGCTTGTAATCCGAATCGCTGGCGCCGGCTTCCAGTGTCTGGCGGTACAGGCCCGCGGCGACGCCTACGCGCCAGGCTTCGTTGAGTCGGTAGCTGCCGCCGATATTGAGGTTGTAACCGCTGCCATCGCCGCTTGCCGAGCTGTTCTGGTCGTCGAAATCCAGCCGCTGGCCGCCGGCTGCCACGATCGCGCGCCATTGGCCGACGGCTTGCCAGTGGCCGGTGTCTGCCTGCCATTGATTGCGCAACTCATCCTGGTGGGCGCGCAATGTGCCCTGGGCCATTTCCGGCAGCAGCGTGATTTCCCACGGCGCGGCGAGCAGCGAATAGGCGTAGTCGGCGATCAGCTGTTGCCCGGCGATGGTCGGGTGGACCGAGTCGTTATAGATCAGCTTGGTCGGGTCCGGGTTGGTGCCACCGATGCCGTACACCGGATTGGCGGTGCAACTGTTGCCACTGAAGCAGGTGCCCGTGAGGTTTTGCCCGGTGGCGAGGCCGAAGCGGGCCGGATTGGCGAAGGCTTCATTCAATAACAATGGAATGTTCAGCGGGATGACCTGCGCATCGATCTGCGACAGGCGCTGTACCAGGGACTGGTTGAAAACAGCGCTCAGGGCCGACGTCGCTGCCTGCTGCGGCGTGCCGTTGACGGCCGGCGTCAGGCCGATGTCGGGCAACATCCATACCATGATGTAACGCGCACCGGCTTGTTGCAGGGCCTGTGCGCTGTCGGCCAATCGCCCGCCGGCGGCGACCGCTTGAGCGGGGCTGAGTACGCGCCCCTGGAGGAAGTCATTGCCGCCACCGGAGAGAAAGTACAGCGCATTCGGATCGGCCAGCCCGCCGTTTGCCGGCAGGTAACCCTGTCGACTGCGCAGCACCGTGCCGCCCCCTGCATTGCCGGGTGGGATCGCCGCGTTGGAGACGTTGGTGATGGAGTCGAGGATATTGTCGGTACGGTAGCCGCCGACCGCCCAGTTGTTTCCGTCCGGCAAGCCCTGGATCGCGCGCACCGGTGAGGTGGAGGCATTCAGGTCGTTTGGCGCTACACCCAGCTTCGCGCCGAGCAGCGTCGAAGAAACCAGACCATAGTCTCCCTGGAACGTCGGCCCGGTACGGTTGGTGAAGCGCAGGGTCGATCCGGCACTGCCGTCGGGAAACTGGCCGGCATCGGCCAGGCTGTCACCGAATACCACCATTGTTGAATAGGGTGACGATGCTGCATGAGCCTGTGCACAAGCCAGGGAAAGCAAGCCGGCGGCCAGGGGTGCGAACAACGGAGTTCTGAGCATGGAAAATTCCATTGAGTTGTTTTTGTGTCGGAACCGAAACACTAGCAAAGTATCGAGCGTTTTCTATAGGGCAAAACCGAATTTTGCTGTGGGCAGCGCATTGAGCCCAGCCCGTATTTGCGGCGCCATATTGCACGGTTGGCGAGGCTACGTTACTGTGCCTGGACGTATGAATGAGACCCTCCCCGTGTTGATCATCAGCAGACTCTTGATGCGAGTAGTCAAGGCACACGCCCGTTGGCGTTGGCGCGCCTGACATTTTTCTCCGCCGGCCTGGCCGGACCTGTACCGATTTGCCTTCTTCACCCTGTTTGACGCCCCTTGCCGCTCACCCCGGCAACCGGAACGTGCGTCCGGCAGCGGGCCAAATGCCTGGAAGGCGGTCATTTGAAATCAGTGAATTCAAGAGGTTTGAACCCACATGTTGCTGATGATTGATAACTACGATTCCTTTACCTACAACGTTGTGCAGTACCTGGGCGAGCTGGGTGCCGAGGTCAAGGTGGTGCGCAACGACGAACTGACAGTCGCCCAGATCGCTGCGCTGAACCCGGAGCGCATCGTGGTATCGCCCGGCCCGTGCACGCCGACCGAAGCGGGCATCTCCCTGGAAGCCATCCAGTATTTCGCCGGCAAGCTGCCGATTCTGGGCGTGTGCCTGGGGCACCAGTCCATTGGCCAGGCCTTTGGCGGTGATGTGGTGCGCGCGCGCCAGGTGATGCACGGCAAGACCAGCCCGGTATTTCACAAGGACCTGGGGGTCTTCCAGGGGCTCAACAATCCTGTAACCGTGACCCGTTACCATTCCCTGGTGGTCAAGCGCGAAACCCTGCCCGAGTGCCTGGAACTGACGGCCTGGACCCAGCTGGAGGACGGCTCGGTCGATGAGATCATGGGCCTGCGCCACAAGACACTGAATATCGAAGGGGTGCAGTTTCACCCTGAATCGATCCTGACCGAGCAGGGCTACGAGCTGTTCGCCAATTTTCTCAAGCAGAGCGGCGGCACGCGCTAAGGACTTTCCATGGATATCAAGACTGCCCTGGGTCGTATCGTCGGCCACCTGGACCTGAGCACCGCTGAAATGAGCGATGTGATGCGCGAGATCATGACCGGTCAGTGCTCCGACGCACAGATCGGCGCCTTTATGATGGCCATGCGCATGAAGAGCGAAAGCATCGACGAAATCGTCGGCGCCGTGTCGGTGATGCGTGAGCTGGCGGACAAGGTCGAACTCAAGACCCTCGACGGCGTGGTCGATGTGGTCGGCACCGGCGGCGACGGTGCGAACATTTTCAACGTATCGACGGCGTCCTCGTTCGTGGTCGCGGCAGCGGGTTGCACCGTGGCCAAGCACGGCAATCGCGCGGTGTCCGGCAAAAGTGGCAGCGCCGACTTGCTGGAAGCCGCCGGTATCTACCTGAACCTGACGCCGGTACAGGTGGCACGCTGCATTGACAGCGTCGGCATTGGCTTCATGTTTGCCCAGTCCCACCATGGCGCGATGAAACACGCCGCCGGCCCGCGCAAGGACCTCGGCCTGCGTACCCTGTTCAATATGCTCGGCCCGCTTACGAATCCGGCCGGTGTGAAACATCAGGTCGTCGGTGTCTTCAGCCAGGCGTTGTGCCGGCCGTTGGCTGAAGTGCTGCAGCGCCTGGGCAGCAAGCATGTGCTGGTGGTGCACTCCAAAGACGGTCTGGATGAATTCAGCCTGGCCGCACCGACCTTCGTGGCAGAGTTGAAGGACGACCAGGTCACTGAATACTGGGTCGAGCCTGAGGACCTGGGCATGAAGAGCCAGAGCCTGCACGGCCTGGCGGTGGAAAGCCCGGCGGCGTCGCTTGACTTGATTCGTGATGCATTGGGGCGACGCAAAACCGAAAACGGTCAAAAGGCTGCGGAAATGATTGTGCTCAATGCGGGCGCGGCACTTTACGCAGCGGACCATGCCTATAGTCTTAAGGAAGGTGTGGCCCTGGCTCACGATGCATTGCACACCGGTCTGGCTCGCGAGAAACTCGAAGAACTCGGAGCATTCACCGCCGTATTCAAGATGGAGAATGAAGCATGAGTGTTCCTACCGTTCTGGAAAAAATCCTGGCGCGCAAGGCTCAAGAAGTTGCCGAGCGCCGTGCCCGTGTGAGCCTGGCTGAACTGGAAGCCCAGGCAAAGGCAGCCGATGCACCGCGCGGTTTTGCCAATGCCTTGATCGCCCAGGCCAAGCTCAAGCAGCCGGCTGTGATCGCTGAGATCAAGAAAGCCTCCCCGAGCAAAGGCGTTATCCGCGAGCACTTCGTGCCACATGAAATCGCCGCCAGTTATGAAAAGGGCGGGGCGACCTGCCTGTCCGTACTGACTGACATCGATTACTTCCAGGGTTCCGACTTATTCCTGCAACAGGCACGCGCCGCGTGCAAATTGCCGGTTATTCGCAAGGATTTCATGGTTGATCCCTACCAGATCGTCGAAGCCCGCGCGCTGGGTGCCGACTGTGTGCTGCTGATCGTTTCCGCCCTGGATGACGTGAGGATGGCCGAGCTGGCGGCTGTGGCCAAGGGTGTGGGCCTGGATGTACTGGTCGAGGTGCATGATGGCGACGAGCTGGAGCGCGCGCTGAAAATCCTCGACACCCCACTGGTGGGGGTCAACAACCGTAACTTGCATACCTTCGACGTCAGTCTGGAAACCACCCTTGATCTGCTGCCGCGTATTCCGCGTGATCGCCTGGTGATTACAGAGAGCGGTATCGTCAACCGCGCCGATGTGGAGCTGATGGAAATCAGCGAAGTGTATGCGTTCCTGGTCGGCGAGACGTTCATGCGCGCCGAGAACCCAGGGGCTGAACTGCAGCGTCTGTTCTTCCCGGAGCGTGGCGTGACGGTCAGCGGTTCGACCCTGGATTGATTCCAGCGCAGTCGGTCCGTTTTTTGAAATGCAGCAAAAAAGTGTGGGAGGGGGCTTGCCCCCGATAGCGGTGGTTCAGTCACCAAGAGGTTTGGCTGGGCCACTGCCATCGGGGGCAAGCCCCCTCCCACATTGGTCTTGTGCTTATTCAGGTAGGTCAATGTGATGACTAAGCTGGTGTCGATGACTGTGGAGGCAGGGCTTGCCGCCGAACAAGCGCTTCTGGCTGCCGTCTGCGCCGGTGAACAGGAATTCGGCCTGTTGTTCTGGCAACCCAACGATCAAGCCCTCGTCATGCCGCGTCGTTTGAGCCGATTACCGGCCTTTGAAGCCGCCAGCCAGGTCTCGGCAGACGCGGGTTGGCCGGTGTTGTTGCGCGAAACCGGCGGTGAGCCGGTGCCGCAGTCCGCCGCCACGGTCAATATCGCCCTGGTCTACGCGCCCCCGCGCAGTGAAGGCGATCAAGGGCGCATCGAAACCGGCTACCAACGGTTGTGCCAGCCGATTTGTGATGTATTGATCGAGTTGGGCGGCGACGCATCCGTTGGCGAAATCGACGGCGCGTTCTGCGACGGTCGTTACAACGTCAATCTCAACGGCCGGAAAATGGTCGGCACGGCCCAACGTTGGCGCCAGAGCGGTGGCCGCCCGGTGGGCTTGGTGCACGGTGCCTTATTGCTGGACAACGATCGCGATGAGCTGATTATGGCGGTCAATCGTTTCAATCAAGCCTGTGGCCTGGAACAGCGGGTGCGGGCCGAGAGCCATATCGCACTGCACGAGGTGTTCACCGCGCCCGACGCGATCAGCCGGCTCGACACCTTGTACCGTCAGATGCTGGCAGGCTTGCTGCCAGGTTAACGGGTGCCGAACACCACCATTGTCTTGCCTTTGACGTGCACCAGGTTGCGCTCTTCCAGATCCTTGAGCACGCGTCCCACCATTTCCCGCGAACAGCCGACGATGCGCCCGATTTCCTGGCGTGTGACTTTGATCTGCATGCCATCGGGGTGGGTCATGGCGTCAGGTTGCTTGCACAGCTCCAGCAGGCAGCGAGCGACACGCCCGGTCACATCGAAGAATGCCAGGTCGCCGACCTTGCGCGTGGTATCCCGCAGGCGCTGGGCAATCTGCCCGCTCAAGGCATACAGGATGTCCGGATCCTGTTGGGCCAGTTCGCGAAATTTCGTATAGCTGATCTCGGCCACTTCGCACTCCACCTTGGTGCGTACCCAGGCGCTGCGCTGCTGCTCCTTGCCCGCCTGCTCGAACAGTCCCAGTTCGCCAAAGAAATCCCCGGTGTTGAGGTAGGCAATGATCATCTCGCGACCGTCTTCGTCCTCGATCAGGATGGTGACCGAGCCCTTGATAATGAAGAACAGGGTTTCGGAGCGCTCGCCCGCGCAGATGATGTTGTGCTTGGCCGGATGACGCCGGCGCTGGCAATGCATCAGCAGCTTGTCGAGGTTCTTGATCTTGGGTGTGGGAGTAAGAGCAACCATGGTTGTATCCCGAAAGACTGCGCGATGGGGTTGGATTTGTTTTTATCAGCGACGTACGCTGTACAAAGGATGGCAATGCGCCATTGATTTGGCGCCAGCTTACCAGACACATTCTGACTCGATTAGCGTATTTCACCGGCAAACGCTGTTTATTGATCGTTTTCATGCAGTGCACGGCTGTCCTGAGGCCCTGTGCTAAGCTGGCGACCCTTTTTTAGCAGTGGAGTCTGGGCGATGAAGGCACGCATCCAATGGGCGGGCGAAGCCATGTTCCTCGGTGAGTCGGGCAGTGGCCATGTGGTGGTCATGGACGGCCCGCCGGAAGCCGGTGGCCGCAACCTGGGTGTACGCCCGATGGAAATGCTGCTGCTGGGTGTCGGCGGTTGCAGCAATTTCGACGTGGTCAGTATCCTGAAAAAATCCCGTCAGGCCGTGGAAAGCTGCGAAGCCTTTCTGGAGGCCGAGCGTGCCACCGAAGATCCCAAGGTGTTTACCAGGATTCATATGCATTTTGTGGTCAAGGGCCGGGCGCTCAAGGAGGCGCAGGTCAAGCGTGCCATCGAGCTGTCGGCAGAGAAATACTGCTCGGCCTCGATCATGCTCGGCGCGGCCGGTGTAGCGATCACCCATGATTACGAAATTATCGAGTTGGGTTGATCGTAGAACGACGGGCAAAAAAAGGGCGCCTTCATGGCGCCCTTTTTTTGGATGAGATGCTTTCAAATTCTATAGGTGCTTTTGGTCATGACCTTGGCCAACAGGCTCATGCCGAACCTCACCGGCGCAGGGAAGCGAAAGCCGCCGGCATCCAGCGCGCTTTCTGCGTGATGCTCTTCGTCGATGCGCATCTGCTCGAGAATGGCCCGCGACTTTTGATCCTCGGCCGGCAGTTGTTCAAGGTGTTCGTCCAGGTGCTTGCACACCTGGTGCTCGGTTGCCGCGACAAAACCCAGGCTGACCTTGTCGCTGATCAGGCCGGCAGCGGCGCCAATCCCGAACGACAAGCCATAAAACACTGGGTTCAGCACACTGGTATGACTGCCCAACTGGCGAATGCGTTGTTCGCACCAGGCCAGGTGGTCGATCTCTTCCTCGGCCGCATGCTCCATCGCCGCGCGTATCTGCGGCAACTTGGCGGTCAGGGCCTGGCCCTGGTACAACGCCTGGGCACAGACTTCGCCGGTATGGTTGATACGCATAAGGCCGGCCACGTGGCGGGTCTCGCTCCCGCTCATCTGTGCGTCCGGCTGCACGATAGCCGGTGACGGGCGGTACGGTTGGCCGCTGAATGGCAGCAGCGTACGCATGGCTGTGTCGGCTTGCAGTAACAGACGGTCAATCGGCGAGTAGTGACGTTGGGTAGTCATGCTGACCTCCGGAAAGAATCTCGGCGGCCAGTTTACCGCAAGAGAGGACGGCGCGTTTGCGCTGAGTCAATTTGCCCCGGCGCACTCAGCCCGGCGGCCAGTTCATCTGGCGCTGACCCAGCACGTGCATATGGATGTGGTACACGGTTTGTCCGCCGTCTTCGTTGCAGTTCATCACCACGCGAAAGCCTTTTTCGCAGCCTTGCTCCACCGCCAGGCGTTGGGCCGTGAACAGAATATGGCCGGCCAGGGCTTTATCGCCCTCGGTCAGGTCGTTGAGGGTGCGAATGGGCTTTTTCGGGATGACCAGGAAATGCACCGGCGCCTGCGGGGCGATATCGTGGAAAGCCAGCACCTGGTCATCTTCATAGATGATGTTCGCCGGTATTTCTCGATTGATGATCTTGGTGAACAGAGTATCCACAGCTGTTTCTCCATAGTGAACGAGAGGGTCAGTGTACTGGGGCGCTCAACGCGGGCAATAGGCCTTGTTGATCGCACCGGCAATTTTTCGGGTAAGCCAGCGTGGGCTCAGGCGCGGGCTGAAGGCGAGCCAGCGGTTGCGGCGCCCCGGAATGATGATCGCCTTGTTCTTCTCCAACGCACGCACGGTGAAGAGCGCGACTTCTTCGGGGCTCATCAACTGCTGGCCGCGGTCGAGTTTTGCAGTGTCCATTTGCGCGGTGCCGAAGAAAGCGGTGCGCGTAGGCCCGGGGCAGAGCACCGAAACCTTGATGCCACAGGTCTTGAGCTCCTCGCGCAGGCCCTCGGAGAAGTGCAGTACATAGGCTTTGCTCGCGTAGTAGCTGCTCATCCACGGGCCCGGCTGGAAGGCGGCGACCGAGGCGACGTTGAGAATCTGCCCGCCGCCATGCAGCGCCATGGCATTGCCCAGGGCGTGACACATGCGAGTCAGGGCGAGGATGTTGACTTCGATCAGGTCCTGTTCGGTCATCCAGTCCTGGGCCAGGAACGGCCCGCTGGTGCCGATACCCGCGCAGTTGACCAACAGGTCGATCTGTCGCTCACCCTCTTCGAGCTCCAGTAAAAAACCCGACAACCGCAGCGGCTCGCCGAGGTCACAGGCACGGAACAGCACCTCGACGCCGAAACGTTGAGTCAATTCGGTTGCAATGCTTTCCAACTGATCACGCTGGCGGGCCACCAGAATCAAACTGCGGCCACGTCGAGCCAGTGCTTCGGCCAAAGCCAGGCCGATACCGCTTGAGGCACCGGTGATCAGAGCGTAACGGGTCATGCCTTTCTCCATCGCCACGCCACCGAGCCTGTGACAGAGGCATCACAGGCGGGGGGGCGTTTCTTCACTGTTCTGGAGAGTCTACAGGTTCGGCCGTGTCGTCAGCACTCTGCGCTGCTTCGTCCTCGACCATGACGTCTGGGGCGGCGGCGTCGTCGGCGGTAATGGAGCTGCTTTCATAGCCGCCGCCCATGTTGGCTTCCAGTTGGTCCAGGTAGCCGTTCATGCCCAGGGTTACCACGACGATGAGCATCAGCGGGATGAACGCCAGCCACAACGAAGCGAGGATTTTAACCGCCGTGGAGTTGCGCGGTGGAGGTGCACCGTACTGGTTGGCGCCGGTGTTGCCCGGCCATACCAGCAGCAGCAGAGGGAAAATGCTGTTCACCACCGGAACCAGGTTCAGCAGGTACAGCCAGCCAGACCAGCCGATGTCGTGCAGGCGCTGCACGCCGATTTGCACGCTGACGACCACAAGTCCCACAAACAGCGCGAGACCCAGCAGCGAGCCGAGAATGATTGCGATCGTTGGCGAAGCAGTAGCCACCGCGAAACCCACGGTACTGATGATCCCGCCAGCCACCAGCATCGCGACGGTCAGCGCGAGCGTCCAGGCGAGATAGCGCAGGCGACCGATCCGCCCGTGGATGGTGAAGACCTTGAGCGTGGAATACTCCGGCAGGTTATCGCCAACGGCTGCGCGTGGTGGTGCATACGGTGAAGCGGCGGAGGTTGAGAAGTCCGGCGCGGACGAGCCTGTCTCGTGGGTTTCGGCAAGGCTGAAAGCCACAGGTTGTTCGGCCTCGATACGTGCGGCGACTCCGGCGTTCTGCAGCGCGGTGAGATAGGTTTCAGCGTCGGCACGTGACAGATCGCGCTTGAGCGCGACCTCGCGGCCGGTGAACAGCTTTTCGATCGCCTCGACGTCGCTCTTGAACAGCTCGGCGAGGTTCAGCTTGGCGGTGGTGCTTTCGACACCCGGGCGCAAGGCTCCGTCAAACACAATCTTGAAACGGTTGTCGCTCATGCGGGCATCCTTGGCACTTTTTTCAGGGAGGTTGTGCAGGCCGGCTCAATTGGCAGGCCTGGCATCTGGGTCAACGTGGCCAACGCAATTGTGCTGCGTTTTCGCGTGCCTGGCGGTATTGAGCGTCCAGGCGTGCGACGAGTTCATCCACGCCGGGTAAATCATTGATCTCACCGACGCCTTGGCCGGCCGACCATACAGTCTTCCATGCCTTGGCCTCATCGCTCAACGGTTTGAGCTTGGAGCCGACATTGACCTCACCTTTTCCCTGGAGGGCAGCGAGATCAAAACCGGCGTTTTCCAGGCTCTGGCGCATGAAGCTTGCAGGCACGCCGGAAACAGCCGGAGTGTGCACGATGTCGGCGGCGTGTGCTGTGAGCAGCATCTCTTTATACGCATCCGGTGCTTGGCTTTCGGTGGTACCGATAAAGCGCGTGCCGAGATACGCCAGGTCCGCACCGAGCAGTTGGGCGGCGAGAATTTCCCGGCCGTGGTTGAGACAGCCGGCGAGCAGCAGGGTTTTGTCGAAGAACTGGCGTATCTCTGCAATCAGCGCAAAGGGACTCCAGGTGCCGGCATGACCACCTGCGCCGGCGGCGACCGCGATCAACCCATCGACGCCCGCTTCAGCGGCTTTTTCGGCGTGACGGCGGGTGGTGACGTCGTGAAACACCAGGCCACCGTAGCTGTGCACGGCATCGACCAACTCCTTCACGGCACCGAGGCTGGTGATGACGATGGGCACTTGGTGCTCGACGCAGAGGGCCAGGTCGGCTTCAAGCCGTGGGTTGCTGTTGTGCGCGATCAGGTTTACGGCATAGGGGGCGGGGTTATCCAGCAGCGCCAGGCCTGCTTCGATTTCCTCCAGCCAGACCTTGAAGCCGCTGCTTTCGCGTTGGTTGAGCGCCGGGAAACTGCCGACCACCCCGTTGCGGCAGCAGGCCAGCACCAGTTGCGGGTTGGAGATCAGGAACATGGGGGCAGCCACCACGGGCAGGCGCAGGCGTTGTTCAAGCAGGGCGGGCAGCGACATTGGAGGTTCCCCCGAGTAATTGAAGTTAAAACGGTTTGACCACGACCAGAATTACGATTGCCAGCAATATCAGGACCGGCACTTCATTGAACCAGCGATAAAAGACATGGCTGCGGCTGTTTTCACCACGGGCGAAGCGCTTTACCTGCGCGCCGCACATGTGGTGATAGCCGATCAACAGGACGACCAGGGTGAGCTTGGCGTGGATCCACGCGCCCGATTGGAAAATACCGGGGTTGAGCACCAGCAACCAGATGCCGAAGACCAGCGTGGCGACCATCGCCGGGCCCATGATGCCGCGGTACAGCTTGCGCTCCATGACGCTGAAGCGCTCCTTGCTGACGGTGTCCTCGCTTTGGGCGTGGTAGACAAACAGGCGTGGCAGGTAGAACAGCCCGGCAAACCAGCAGACGATGCTGACGATATGGAAGGCTTTGACCCATAGATAAAGCATTTTTAGTTATTCCCAGGTTCACGGTAGCGAAGATAGTAGTAGCTCAAGCGCCCGTACGTCACGTTGGCGGTTGTCGCAGGACGATACGGCCCCTATTATCGACGGCTTTCCAGTGGTTCGTTGAGGGCAGGTTTATGGTCAAGGTCGGTATCGTCGGCGGCACGGGTTACACCGGTGTCGAATTGCTGCGTCTGTTGGCTCAGCATCCGCAGGCTGAGGTGGTGGTCATCACTTCACGCTCCGAGGCGGGCCTGGCCGTGGCCGATATGTATCCGAACCTGCGAGGCCACTACGACGGCCTGGCCTTCAGCGTGCCGGACATCAAGACACTGGGTGCCTGTGACGTGGTGTTCTTCGCCACGCCTCACGGGGTCGCGCATGCATTGGCCGGTGAACTGTTGGCGGCGGGCACCAAGGTGATCGATCTGTCCGCCGACTTCCGCCTGCAGGATGCCGATGAGTGGGCCAAATGGTACGGCCAGCCTCACGGCGCACCAGAGTTGCTGGAAGAAGCGGTGTACGGCTTGCCGGAAGTCAATCGCGAGCAGATCAGGCAGGCCCGCCTGATTGCGGTGCCGGGTTGCTATCCGACGGCGACTCAGCTGGGTTTCCTGCCGTTGCTGGAAGCAGGCCTGGCGGACGCCTCGCGTTTGATCGCGGACTGCAAGTCCGGTGTCAGCGGCGCCGGTCGCGGTGCTGCGGTAGGTTCGCTGTATTCCGAGACGTCGGAAAGCATGAAGGCGTATGCGGTCAAAGGGCATCGTCATTTGCCTGAGATCCGTCAGGGGCTGCGCCGCGCTGCGGGTAAGGACGTGGGCCTGACCTTCGTGCCGCACCTGACGCCGATGATCCGTGGGATTCACTCCACGTTGTACGCGACGGTTGTCGATCGGTCGGTCGACCTGCAGGCATTGTTCGAAAAGCGTTATGCCAATGAGCCGTTCGTCGACGTGATGCCGGCGGGCAGCCATCCGGAAACCCGCAGTGTGCGCGGCGCCAACGTGTGCCGGATTGCGGTGCATCGTCCGCAGGACGGCGACCTGGTGGTGGTGCTGTCGGTGATCGACAACCTGGTCAAGGGTGCGTCGGGCCAGGCGGTGCAGAATATGAACATCCTGTTTGGCCTGGATGAGAAGCTCGGCCTGTCCCACGCAGGGATGCTGCCTTAAAAGCGGCTGCAAGCTTCAAGTTGTCAGCGGCAAGCGTGTGGCTTAAGGCTTGAAGCTTGCCGCTGCCCCGCATAATAGTTGACCGCTTTTCTAGGAGAAGCGGATAATGCTCGCTATTACGCATATGACGGCGCTACGCCGGGAGATTATCAGCATGAGCGTTGAATCCTTCACCCCCACGGCTTTGCAATTCACCCACGGTGCTGCGCACAAGGTGAAGAGCCTGGTCGATGAAGAGGGTAATGATCGCTTGAAGCTGCGCGTATTTGTTACGGGCGGCGGTTGTTCAGGGTTTCAGTACGGTTTTACCTTCGATGAAGATGTGGCCGACGATGACACCATCGTTGAGCGCGAGGGCGTGAGCCTGGTCGTGGATCCGATGAGCTTCCAGTACCTGGCGGGAGCTGAAGTGGATTATCAGGAAGGGCTGGAAGGGTCGCGTTTCGTGATCAAGAACCCCAACGCCACGACTACCTGTGGTTGCGGGTCTTCGTTCTCGATCTGATCGAACGCCTGACCTGCACGGATAAAGAACGTGCACGGATAAAAAACGCCGCTTGGCTTTGATTAGCCAAGCGGCGTTGTGCTGTCTGGGGATCAGGCGGGGTAGATCGCGCCCAGCACCCGCAGCCCGCGAGCACCGGTGACGCTCGGGCGGTTCGCGGCGATGCCTTCCAGGCAGCAATGGGCCAGCCAGGCGAAGGCCATGGCTTCCACCCAGTCCGGGTCTACGCCATAGGTGGCTGTGCTACTGACCTGGGTGGACGGTAGCAGTGCAGCCAGTCGATTCATCAGTGTCCCGTTATGGGCGCCACCGCCGCAGACCAGCAGAGTGTCGGTCTGGTGTTGAGCGCTTTGCAGGGATTCGACGATGGTCAGGGCGGTCAGCTCGAGCAATGTGGCTTGCACATCCTCGGGAAGAAACGCCGGCAACTCGCCGAGATGGTGCTGCAGCCAGTCCAGGTTGAACACTTCTCTTCCGGTACTTTTCGGCCCTTTGGTCGCGAAAAAAGCATCGCTGAGCAGCGTGTTGAGTAACGGCGGCTGAACCTTGCCACTGGCTGCCCATTGCCCGTCACGATCAAACGGCTCGCCGCGTTGATGATCAATCCACGCGTCCAGCAAGACATTGCCCGGGCCGCAGTCAAAGCCCGATACAGGTTTGCCGGTTTCTATCAGGCTCAGGTTGCTGAAGCCACCGACATTCAGCACGGCACGGTTGCCGACACGTTCACCGAACAGCGCCTCGTGAAAGGCCGGTACCAAGGGCGCGCCCTGGCCACCTGCGGCGACGTCGCGGCTGCGGAAGTCGCTGACCACCGTGATGCCCGTCAGCTCGGCGAGCAATGCCGGATTGCCGATCTGTACCGTAAAGCCCCGGGCGGGTTCATGGCGGATGGTCTGCCCATGGCTGCCAATCGCGCGGATGTCGTGAGGGGTGAGGTTTTGCCGGGCCAGCAAGGCGTGGATGCCTTGGGCGGCGAGTGTTACCCAGGACTGCTGGGCGATGGCCGAGCGGGCAATCTCATCCGGGCCGCTGGCGCACAGGCTGAGCAACTCGGCGCGCAACGTGGCAGGCATGGGGATGTAGTGGGTGGCGATCAGGCTGAGCGTCGAATCCTGCTCGATGAGGGCGATGTCCAGGCCATCGAGGCTGGTCCCGGACATCACACCTATATAGCGCGGCATACCTTAGCGCTTCGCCGAAGCCAGCAGGGTGGAGCGTTCCTGATCCATGCGGGCCATCAGTGGTTGGCTTTGCTGCATGAAGCGCGCGCGCTCTGCCTTGGCGATGGGGTCGGCCATCGGCAGCTTCTGGCCCAGTGGATCAACGTGGACACCGTTGACCTGGAACTCATAGTGCAAGTGCGGCCCGGTGGACAGGCCAGTCGTGCCGATATAACCGATCACTTGGCCCTGCTTCACGTTTCCACCGGTTTTCACGCCCTTGGCGAACCCTTGCATGTGGCCATACAGCGTGCGGTAGGTATTGCCGTGCTGGATGATCACCGTGTTGCCGTAACCACCGCGACGCCCGGCCAACAGGACCTTGCCGTCGCCGGCTGCCTTGATTGGCGTG
Organism: Pseudomonas sp. 28 E 9; assembly: GCF_900004785.1. Lineage (NCBI taxonomy): Bacteria > Pseudomonadati > Pseudomonadota > Gammaproteobacteria > Pseudomonadales > Pseudomonadaceae > Pseudomonas > Pseudomonas sp. 28 E 9. The sequence goes on from NZ_CVTK01000050.1 coordinate 478,793, forward strand.
CCACGCGGAGCGGCGTAGTCGACACCTTTGTGGGCGCGGATTTTGTTCAGAATTGGATGCTTGCGACCCATGGAGAAACGCGAGCTAATACGGGCGAAGTCCACCGGTGTACGGATGAACGCCTTGCGCATGCTGTTGCCGTCAGCCGTGTAGTAGCTGCTGTTGCCCTGTTTGTTGGTGTAGCGCACGGCGGTGTAGGTCTTGCCGCGGTTTGTGAAGCGCGCAGAGAGAATATTGCCGGTGCCGACTACTTTGCCATTGGCCACTTTCTGTTCGTAGATCACATCGAATTCATCACCCTGGCGTATGTCCTGGGCGAAGTCGATGTCGTAGCCAAACACGCTGGCCATGTCCATGGTCATGCTGTGGGACAGGCCGGCACGGGCGGCGGATTGCGACAGCGAGCTGTTGATCACGCCATGTACGTAGGCAGAACGCATGACCGGCTTGGTGGTGATGCGATTGAAGGCAAAACCCTTGGCGCTTTTGCTCAGGCTGATGCTTTCCAGGTCGCTGATATTGGTGTGCAGGTTATTCAGTTGGCCGTCGGGCGTCAGTTCGAATTCAAGCTTCTGGCCATGTTTGAGCTGGGTGAACTGCTTGGCTTGCTTATCGGTGGCGAGGACGTCATTGACGGTGGCGGCGGGCAATCCGACCTTTTCGAACAGTGTTGACAGTGTGTCACCTTTGCTCACGATCACTTCGCGATGCTGGGCGTTCTTGGACGCGACGGCTGCGGGCTTGTCCTGGCCGGCGTTTTGAGTCTCTTGCGGGGTGTCTTCAATCTGCGCGAACGGAGACTCGGTCGGGGTATTTGTGGCTTGTTGCGCGTCGGAAGCGTCTTGATCTTGTGTCAGTTGCTCAACGGGACTTTCCAGGTCAAGGCTTAGGGATGTTCGTTTGGCTTCTACGTCACTGGAAGGGAATACCAGGAGTGCCAGGCTGAGAAGGGCGGCGATACCACTTGCGGCGAGCAGGTGGGTCTTCGGGTAAAGCGGCGGCGCTTTAGACGGTTCAGTGGTCATAAGTATTTTGACTTTGAAGATGAAATGGAAAAGATGAATGACATGATGAAGATGAAATAACTGTATAAAATATAACCAAATCATCTGTGGCGCAAGCTCGCGAACGCTGGGCTTGCGAAAGGGTGTCCGTTCACAGGGCAAAACTTGTAATTAGTCCCTGATCTTGTATGGTTGGTTCCCTTTTGAATCTGAGCCTTGCGGGTCTGTTATGAAGTCGGTTGAAGAGCAGCTAGCGCTGATAAAACGTGGTGCGGAAGAACTGTTGGTCGAGGCCGAGCTGATAGAAAAGCTCAAGCGTGGCCAGCCCCTGCGTATTAAGGCAGGCTTTGACCCTACCGCGCCTGACCTGCACCTTGGCCATACCGTGCTTATTAATAAGCTGCGTCAGTTCCAGGATTTGGGGCATCAGGTCATCTTCCTTATTGGTGACTTCACCGGGATGATCGGCGACCCGAGCGGCAAGAGCGCAACGCGCCCACCGCTGACGCGCGAGCAGGTTCTCGACAATGCCGAGACCTACAAGACCCAAGTGTTCAAAATCCTTGATCCGGCCAAAACCGAGGTGGCCTTCAACTCCACCTGGATGGACCAGATGGGGCCGGCGGATTTCATTCGCCTGACGTCGCAGTACACCGTCGCACGCATGCTTGAGCGTGATGACTTCGACAAGCGCTACTCCACCAATCAGCCGATCGCGATCCATGAGTTTCTTTACCCGCTGGTCCAGGGGTATGACTCGGTGGCTTTGCGTGCGGATGTTGAGCTGGGCGGGACGGATCAGAAGTTCAACCTGCTGATGGGGCGTGAGCTGCAGCGCGCCTATGGGCAGGAAGCGCAGTGCATTCTGACCATGCCGTTGCTGGAGGGGTTGGACGGCGTCAAGAAGATGTCCAAGTCCCTGGGTAACTATGTGGGTATCCAGGAAGCGCCGGGGGTGATGTACGGCAAGCTGGTTTCCATTCCGGATTCGTTGATGTGGCGTTACTTCGAATTGCTGAGCTTTCGCTCGATGGATGAAATCAATGCGTTGCGTGCTGACGTAGAGGCGGGTGCCAACCCGCGTGATGTGAAGATCAAGCTGGCCGAAGAGATCGTGGCGCGCTTCCATGGTGAAGAGGCTGCGGCCAACGCTCACCGTGCGGCGGGCAATCGCATGAAGGATGGCGAGTTGCCGGACGACCTGCCGGAGGTCGAATTGACTGCGGCTGAGGCGATGCCGATCGCGGCAGTCCTTAATAAGGCAGGCTTGGTGAAGAACTCTGCGGTGGCGCGTGACCTGCTCGGTTCGGGTGGTGTGCGTATAGATGGTGAGGTGGTTGATCGCACCTTTATATACGAGCTGGGCGCTACCCACGTTTGCCAGGCGGGGAAGAAGGCGTTTGCGCGTATTACGCTCAAATCCGAATAAGTCTCTGATTAGGGGTTGACGGCGAATTATATCTCTCTATAATTCGCCCCACTTCCGGCGCAGTCGAAACGGAAAACTCCTTGGTAAACAATGAGTTAAGTAGGTTTCGACAGCAAGTCGCTTCAGTTCATCGAAGCCAAAAGGAAGTTGAAAAAGAGGTGTTGACAGCAGCGTGTAACGCTGTAGAATTCGCCTCCCGCTTACGAGAGATCG
>NZ_CVTK01000048.1:0-5630 GCF_900004785.1 Pseudomonas sp. 28 E 9
ACCCACGAATTCAAGCCTGCGTTCGGCCAGCGTGGTTTAACGGGGCGCCTAAGATCAAGATCAAAAGCGCGGCGGCCTTAGAGCCGACCGGTATCGTGTGTCGATCCGCGATCCAAATGTGGGAGGGGGCTTGCCCCCGATGGCGGCCTCGGGGCCGACCAGTATGTTGGATCAGATCGAGTACATATCCGTTTCTGCGGTTACGGCTGCTAATGGTTCCGCTTTTACAGCGGCTCACTTTTGAAAAGCGCAAAAGTAAGCAAAACGCTCATGCCCCACCACTCGGCACCTCGCTTAGGCTCGGTGTGCCCGAACGAAGGCTTGAATCCGTGGGCCGCCGCAATGGGCCATCCCTGGCCCAGTGCGGCTAACCCGGCGTCCTGCCGGGTTACCCACGAATTCAAGCCTGCGTTCGGCCAGCGTGGTTTAACGGGGCGCCTGAGATCAAAAGCAGATCAAGAGCGGCTCGCTTCGCATCGTGGATACGTTGTTTGTGTGGGAGGGGGCTTGCCTTCGATTTATTTGTAGCGTTGCTCGAAGACGGCCACCTGTTCGGGCTTGATCAGCTCGAAAGGCACCCACACCTCCGACTCAATCGGCTCGCCCTTGATCATCCGCACTGCCGCCTGCATGGCCTGGGTCGCCTGGGCTTTGGGGTCCTGGAACACCGATGCGCTGAGCACGCCGCGCCGGATCGCCGCCAGTCCATCGGGCAGGCCGTCGATCCCCACAATCGCCACTTCGCCCTTGGCCTTGCCCGCCTGCTGTAACGCCATGGCCGCGCCAATCGCCATTTCATCGTTGTTGGCCACGATCGCGTCGAACTGCGTGCCCGCCAGCAACCAGTTGCTGGTCAGGTCCATGGCCTTGCTGCGTTGCCATTCGGCGCTTTGCTGCTCAACGATCCTGATGCCCGGAAATTCCTTGAGCACCTGCCTGGCGCCTTCAGTGCGGTCGCGGGTGGCGTTTTGCGCCAGGTCGCCCATGATGATCGCCACGTTGCCCTTGCCGCCGAGTTTTTCCGCGAGATAGCGCATCTGCAATTGCCCGGCCTCAATGTCGTTGGACGCCACGGTGACCACACCCTTGGGCAATGTGCGTTCATCCGGGTGACGGTTGACGTACACCAGTGGGGTGTTGCTGGCGACGGCGGCGCGGGTGATGTTGGCGGTGGCGGCGGTGTCCACCGGCAGTACGATCACCGCGTCGACGTTCTGGTTGAGGAAGCCTTCGACCTGATTGAGCTGGCGCACCACGTCGCCCTGGGCGTCCTCGAACTGGATCTGCACGTCCTGTTGCGTGGCGGCTGCTTCAAGGCCGGTGCGCACGTAGGTCATGAAGTTATCGTCGACCCGCGCGATGCTCACGCCGATGCGATACGCGGCAAAGCTTGATTGGCTCAACAGCAGTAACAGTGTGGCCACGATCAATGAATAGCGATGCATAAGGTGTTCCTCTTGTTGTTATAGGGTGAACGCCTGGCGGAAACGCTCCAGGGCCCTGTCGCTGTCGCCGCTGGCCCAGCCTTCCAGGCCGACCACGCCGTTGTAGCCCATGGCATGCAGCGCCCTGGCAATCGCCGGGTAGTGGATTTCGCCGGTGCCGGGCTCCTGGCGTCCGGGCACGTCGGCCACCTGGATTTCTCCGATGGCGGGGCCTGCGCGCTGGATCAGTTCGATCAGGTTGCCTTCGCCGATCTGCGCGTGGTACAGGTCCAGGTTCATCTTCAAATGCGCGCTGCCCACCGCTTCGATCAGGGCCAGGGTGTCGGCGGCACGGGCGAACGGGGTGCCGGGGTGGTCCAGCTCGGTGTTGAGGTTTTCCAGCAGGAACACACGGCCGGCGTCCTCGCCCAGGCGTGCGATCTTTTCCAGGGTCTTGCAGGCGCTCAGCCACATGCGTCCGGAGGTGTGGCTGACGGGCTGCACCGGCAGGCCGCCGTCACCCAGGCCGGTGCCGTGCAGATTGAGGCTGGGGCAGTTGAGGCGCTCGGCAATGCCCAGGGATTCGCGGGCGCTGTCGAGCAAATGGCGGATACCGTCAGGGTCGGTGAGCGTGCCGCTGATGTAGCCGGTCATCGAGGTGAAGTCCGCGCCTGTCGCGGCCAGGGCGTTGATGTCCTTGTCTGTCCAACTCCAGATTTCGGCGCTGAAACCGAGTGCATGAATGCGTTTGACCCGCTCCACGAACGGCAGGTCCAGGAACACCATCTCGGCACTGACCGCCAGCTTGAACGGGATCACAGGCTCACCGCCGTGCCTTGCTCGCAGGACTCGATACACGCGCGCGCAATCGCCAGGGCGGCGCGGGCATCTTCGCCGCTGGCCAGGGGTTTGGCGCCGCTGCGCAGGCAGTCGACAAAGTGGTTGAGCTCGGCGATGTAGGCGTCGCGCAACAGGTCGGTGTCCAGGCGTTGGGTGTCGGCCTGGATGCCTTGGGCCTGGTAGCGCACCAGGTCGGATGCCTGCACGCCGCCCATGGTCAGCATGCCGGCACTGCCGAACACTTCACCGCGTACGTCGTAGCCATACACCGCCTGGAAGCTGGCTTCGGCGGTGGCAATCGCGCCGTTATCGAAGCGGATCGTGACCACGGCGGTGTCGAGCAAGCCTCGGCTTTTGTATGCCGGGGCGATCAGCGCGTCGGCCATCACCTGCACCTGCACCGCTTCGGCACCGGGGTTGAGGTAGCGCAGGGTGTCGAAGTCGTGGATCAGGGTTTCCAGGAAAATCACCCATTGCGGTGAGGCGCCAGGGTTGTTCAGCGCCGGGTCGCGGGTCAGTGAGCGCAGCAACTGCGGGGTGCCGATGCGTCCTGCGGCCACATCAAGGTGAGCGCTGCGAAAGCTCTTGGCGAAGCGCCGGTTGAAGCCGACTTGCAGGGTCACACGGGCATCGGCGGCGGCGGCGATGGCGCGGTCGGCTTCCTCGAGGGTGATGGCCATGGGTTTCTCGCAGAAGATCCCCTTGCCGGCGCGGGCGGCGCTGATCACCAGTTCCGCATGGCTGCGGGCGGGGGCGGCGATGAGGATGCCGTCGATGTCCGGGTCGTCGAGCAGTTGCTGTGGGTCGGTGTAGACCTTGTCCACACCCAGCTCCGCCGCCAGACGCGCGGCTTGCCCTGGGGTAGGGTCGGCGATGGCGGCCAGGCAGGCGCCGGGGATGTGGCGGGCGGCCGTCAGGCCGTGGAAGCTGCCCATGCGACCGGCACCGATCAAGCCCAGGCGGATGCGTTTGGTATTCATGTATGACCCCCTTCTTATTGTTGGCCCCAGGACGGTCCTGGTGGGCAAGGAGACAAGAGCAAGGGCTGTGCCAGAATATAACTTGCTGATATCTAACAGGTTTAAAAAATAGAGTGTTCATTTCAATGACATGTCTATGCTGACATGTCGAAAACATGAACATGGAACCCGCTTATGAGCCTGGCGATCAGTGCGCAAGACCTCGATTACCTGACGACGCTCGGCCCCGCCGCGCTCAACGATGGCCCGGTCGCGGCGTTGGAGCAGGCGTGGCAGGCCTGCCTGCGCGGCCAGGTGCAGCGCCCGCCCGAGGTGCGTCAAACGATCTGGGATTCCTGGCGGCGCAGCGTCAAGGCCGGCATTGACCCCGCCGACAGCGCGTACCGCTTCATTGCCGCCGACCGCCTGGCGGCCACGCTGGCCAGCAACCGCGTGCTGATCGCCGCCGCCGCGCAAGTCATGCAGGGCTTGCTGGCGTACAACCCGCGCGGGCATATCAACCTCACTGACGCCCACGGCACCACCTTGTATTTCTGCGGGTTGGATATCACCCCCGTGGGCAGTCGCCTGCTCGAATCGGTGCAGGGCACCAACTGCACCGGCCTGGCGCTGGCTGAAGATCATCTGGTGTACGTGCTGGCCGAAGAAAATTTCGCGGTCGGCCTGCGTCAACGCCGCATGCACTGCGCCGCCGCGCCGATCAAGAACGCCCAGGGCCAGACCCTGGCCGTGCTGACGCTCACCGCCGAACCCGGCTGGTTTCACTTTCATACCCTGGGCACCGTGCAGGCGGCCGCTGAAGCCGTGTCGCGGCAAATGGCGCTGCAGGCGTTGCTGGAGGAACAGCAAACCGTGCTCGAAGTGCTCAACGAAGGCCTCGTGGTGGTGGATGAACGCGGCTGCATCAAGGCGCTCAACCGCTATGCCCGCCAGCTGTTCGGGGTGGGGCTGGAGCTGATTGGCAGTCCCTTCCAGCGCCTGGGCCGCAGTGAATTGAGCGAGGTGCTGGGTGAGGCTGTGCGCGACCTGGATTGCACATTCCACCTGCATGACCGCAGCCAACTCGCCTGCCTGGTCTCGGTGTGCCCACTGGAGCAGGGCGGGGTGATCGTGTCGCTGCGCGAAAACCGGCGCATCCGTGAAATTACCCGGCGCATTGTCGGCACCCAGGCGCGGTATACCTTCGACACCATCCAGGGCACCTCGCGGGCGATCCAGGATGCGCTGCACCTGGGGCGCATCGCCAGCCGCAGTGATTCCACCACGCTGATTCTCGGGGAAAGCGGCACCGGCAAGGAGTTGTTCGCCCAGGCTATCCATAACGCCAGCGAGCGTTGCCACGGCCCGTTCGTGGCGGTCAACTGCGGTGCGATTCCACGGGACCTGGTGCAGAGTGAACTGTTCGGGCATGTCGAGGGCGCGTTCACCGGTTCGGCCCGTGGCGGCTCGGCGGGCAAGTTCGAGCTGGCCGATGGCGGCACCATTTTCCTGGATGAGATTGGCGACATGTCCTTCGACGCCCAGGTCAGTCTGTTGCGGGTGTTGCAGGAAGGTGAAGTCGCGCGAGTCGGCGCAAAAAGCGCACGGCAGGTGGATGTGCGCATCATCGCCGCCACCCACCGCAATCTCAGCCAGGCAGTGGCCGACGGCGCGTTTCGCGAAGATCTTTATTACCGCCTGAATGTGCTGAACCTGACGGTGCCGCCGCTGCGGATGCGCCGCGAAGACATCCCGCTGCTGGCGCGGCACTTCCTCAAGCGCTGCGCGCGCTCGTTGCGTAAAACGGTGCAGGGCTTCGCGCCGGACGCGCTGGCCCTGCTTTGCGCCCATGCCTGGCCGGGCAACGTGCGCGAGCTGGAAAACGCCATCGAACGGGCGACCAACCTGGCCATGGGCGAGTTGATCCAGCCGGGCGACTTGCCGTTGGACAGCAAGCCCCGTGCGCTGGCCCAGGGCTATGCGCCGCAACCCACCCAGGACCTGAGCAGCCACGAAATGCATGCCATCGTCGCCGCGCTCAAAAGCACCGGCGGCAATATCCGCCTGGCCGCCCGGCAGTTGAACGTATCCCGGGGCGGGCTGTACAACAAGATGACTCGGTTCGGGTTGAATGCCGGGGATTTTCGCAGGCCGGTGGGCGGTTACTAATGGGGGAGGGGGCTTGCCCCCGATGGCGGTGTGTCAGTCACTGATGTACTTACTGACTCTCCCTCATCGGGGGCAAGCCCCCTCCCACATTTGGATCGCGGATCGGCAAAAGATACCGGTCGGCTCTAAGGCCGCCGCGCTTTCGCTTTTGATCTCAGGCGCCCCGTTAAACCACGCTGGCCGAACGCAGGCTTGAATCCGTGGGTAACCCGGCAGGACGCCGGGTTAGCCGCACTGG
>NZ_CVTK01000048.1:5687-15836 GCF_900004785.1 Pseudomonas sp. 28 E 9
GCCGTTACCGCAGAAACGGATATGTACTCGATCTGATCCAACATCCTGGTCGGTCCTGAGGCCGCCATCGGGGGCAAGCCCCCTCCCACATTTGCTGTCCATGTCTCAGCTGCCCATATTTTCCGAGGTGACAATGTGCGGCGCAATATGCACCCGATGCCGCATTGCATCGAACCCCTCGCCGCTCTGCAATTGCACCAGCAACTCCACCAACGCCACCGCCGTCTGGCGCGGTTGCGAATCCATCACCACATCGATCAACCCGCGGCTCAGCGCCTGGCGCGACAACTCGGTGGACTCCTGCAGGATGCAGCACAACGCCGGGCGCTTGGGCAGTTGCGCCAGGGCGTTGATCACGCCGTCACCGCCACCGCCCACCACGCACAACCCGCGCAGGTCAGTGTGGCGGCTGAGCAGGTCGAGGGTGGCCTCTTCGGTGATGTCGCAGTTGTCCAGATTGATCAGCGGTTCCAGCGGCTTGAGCCCCGGCGCGTGTTCGGCCAGGTAGCTGTGCAACCCTTCGACCCGCGCCTGGTGGCCGAGAAAGCGATGGCCCCCCAGCAGAATGCCCACGCTGCCCTTGCGCGCACCGCACGTGCGCGCCAGCAGCCAGCCCATGGTGCGTCCGACGACGTGATTGTCCTGGCCCACATACGGTTCCCGGGCTTGCTCATGAATATCCGAAAGCAATGCCACCACCGGCACGCCGGCCTCGCGGATTTGCGCAAGGCAGGCATTGATCAGCGGATGGGCGAAGCTGACCACCGCCAGGGCGTCGCACTGCACGGCCAACTGCTCGATCTGCGCGACGATGGCGCTGGGTGTGCGGTCATTGATGTAGTCGAACTGGCAGGTCAGGTTGGCCGTGGCGTGATGCTGCGCCGCGTCGCCGATGGACTGGGCCAGGTTGGCATAGAACGCCTGGGCGGTGCCCAGCAGGAGAATGCCGAAGCGGTAGGTCGGGCGCCGTTCGCGAATGCGCTGGCCGATCAGCCGCGCGGCAAAATAACCCACGGCTTCGGCGGCCTGGAACACCTGTTCGGCGGTTTGTGGATTGACCGGTGCGCGGGCGTTCAACACGCGGTCGACGGTGGCCACACTGAGGCCGGCATGGGCGGCGACCGTGGCGATGGTCGGGCGTTTATGGTTGGTCATGGCGAGCCCCTTGAGCGTCTTGATAGAAAACTATCAAGCCCCGCTGGGCCTGGATGATAGCTTGATAGGGAATGGATTCAAGGCCTTGAGGGTGATTTAGCCGCGCTCTATGGTTGGTTTCGCAAAGCACCTGAAACCCTACGCTTGCGGAGAACAATAACAATGCCTGAATACACCGCTCACCGCGCCCGGCGCGACTACAGCCTGACCGGCCCCGAGGCCGCCCGCGCCGCCGAAAAAGGCCTGGTCTCGGCGCGCTGGTACCAGTCGCCGGTCCCGCGCAAACGCATGAAGGAACTGATGCAGCGCCGCGACCGCCCGGCGCTGGTCGACACGGCCATCTGGTTCGCGGCGTTGTTCGCAACCGGCTTTGGCGGCTACTGGTTCTGGGGCTCCTGGGCCTGCGTGCCATTCTTCCTGGCCTATGGCGTGCTCTACGGCACCGCCTCCAACCCGCGCTGGCACGAAACCGGCCATGGCACGGCGTTCAAGACCCGCTGGATGAATGACGCGCTGTACCAGGTGGCGAGCTTCATGTGCATTTTCGAGCCCCACGTGTGGCGCTGGAGCCATGCCCGGCATCACACCGACACCATCGTCGTCGGCCGCGACCCGGAGATCGTCGAGCCGCGCCCGCCGAGCTTTTTGATGATGTTCCTGAGCCTGTTCAATCTGCCCCTGGCGTGGAAGACCTTCAGTGGCGTGGCGCGCCATGCCATCGGCCGGATGAGTGCCCAGGAACGGGATTTCATCCCCGAATCCGAATGGCCCAAAGTGTTTCGCGCCGCGCGCATCTGGGTAGGCCTCTATGGGCTGGTCATCGGCAGCGCCTTGTACCTTCACAGCTGGCTGCCGCTGATGCTGGTGGGCTTGCCGAGCATCTATGGCGCCTGGCTCGGCTACCTGTTCGGCCTTACCCAGCACGTGGGCCTGGCCGAAGACGTGCTCGACCACCGCAGCAACTGCCGCACCATCTACATGAACCGCGTGCTGCGCTTTATCTACATGAACATGAACTACCACCTCGAGCACCACATGTACCCGATGGTGCCGTTCCACGCACTGGCGCAATTGCACGAAGAGATCCGTCGAGACTGCCCGCCGCCTTACGCCAATCTGTGGGAGGCCTACAAGGAGATCCTCCCGACGGTCTGGAAGCAGCGCAGCGACCCGACCTATTTCGTCCAGCGTCCGATCCGACGGCAGCCTGAATCAGCCCCTGCCTCCGTGCACGCAGAAGTCTCTGCCGGCTGAAGTTCGTTTCCTTTTAATAAGAGATAAAAACCATGAACGATCAATGGATCGACGTCTGCGCCGTGGGCGACATAGACGAAGAGGACGTGCTGCGCTTCGACCATGGGGCGCACACCTATGCGGTATTTCGCTCGGCCGAGAATGAGTTTTTCGCCACCGCCGGCCTGTGCACCCATGAAAAAATCCACCTGGCCGACGGCCTGGTCATGGACCATGTGATCGAATGCCCCAAGCACAATGGGCGCTTCGACTACCGCTCCGGCAAGGCCCTGGGCGCGCCGGTGTGCGTCAATCTGCAAACCTACCCGGTACGGGTCGAAGCGGGGCGGGTGCTGCTCGCCGTCACGGCGTGATGATGGACGCGCCCCTGATTATCGTCGGCGCCGGCCATGCCGGTGGCCGTGCGGCGTTGACCCTGCGCGAAGAGGGTTACAGCGGTCGGCTGATCCTGATCGGCGACGAACCCCACGTGCCCTACGAACGACCGCCCCTGTCCAAGGGCCTGTTGCAAGGCAGTCAGGACCTGGCCGGCTGCAGCCTGTGCGACGGCGCGCGCCTGGCCGAGCTGGGTATCGAGCATCTGGCGGGCAATGCGGTCAGTCGGCTGGCGCCGTTGCAGCATCGGCTGCAGCTGGCCGATGGCCAGTGGCTGCCCTACCGCGGATTGCTGCTGGCCACCGGCGGCCGGGCGCGGCGTCTGCCGCAGGCGCAGTCCAACGTGCTGTACCTGCGCACCCATGACGAAGCCCTGGCCCTGCGCGAGCAGTTACGCCCCGGCACTCGGCTGGTGGTTATCGGCGGCGGCTTTATCGGCCTGGAAGTGGCGGCGACCGCGCGCGGCCTGGGCTGTACGGTCACGCTGCTCGAAGCCGGCCCGCGCCTGGCGGGCCGGGTATTGCCCGCAATTATCAGTGACGCGCTGCTGGCGTTGCACCGCGAGCAAGGCGTGGACGTGCGCGTGAATGTCGCCGTGGCGTCCATCGAGGCCGACGCTGTACGCCTGGTGGATGGGCACACGCTGCCGTGCGACCTGGTGGTGGTCGGCATCGGCATGCAACCCAATATCGAACTGGCTGCGGCGGCCGGGCTGGACGTGGGGCAGGGCATTCGTGTCGACGCGCAGTTACGCACCAGCGCGGCGAATATCTACGCGGCAGGGGACGTCTGCGAGTTCCGTCTTGGCGGGCTTTACCAGCGCCAGGAAACCTGGCGCAACGCCGAGGCTCAGGGGCGGCATGCCGCCTTGAATCTGCTCGGCCGGGGATTACCTTTCGAGGCCGTGCCGGGTTTCTGGTCCGACCAGTACGACTGGGGCTTGCAGACGGTCGGTGTGATGACGCCGAGCGTGGTCAGCCGGCCCTTGCCCGATGGCGGCCTGCTGCTGTTCTATCTGGATGACAACGGGCTGTTGCAGGGCGCCTGCGGTTGGGCGCCGGGCAACCGCGTGGCCAGGGACATCAAGCTGTGCGAACGCCTGATCGCCGCCCGTGTGCCGTTGTCATCGGCTGCCCTGGCGGATCCGGGTGTTTCTCTCAAACAATGGCTGCGAGGCTGATATGCGCCAATTGCTGGTATTTCAATCCTTATGGGCGATGCAAACCGAACCCGGCCCGCTCGAGGCGCAACTGGATCGCATCGCCGCCGCCGGTTTCGATGGCGTCACCGACCATTATTGGCAGGCCGACGCAGTTGCACGCCTGCACGCAGCCACCGCTGCGCGCGGCTTGCAAATCGAAGGGCAACTGTTCCCGCAGACGGTGGACGACCTGGCGCGTGCGTTGGAGGTGATCGACCGTTATGGCTGTCACCACCTGACCCTGCAAGCCGACGTGCGTCCGCGTACCCAGGCCGAGGCGGGCCGGTTGATCGAAGGCTGGCAACGCCTGGCCGAGCAAGTGGATTTCCCGATCCTGCTGGAAACCCACCGTTATCGCCTGACCAGTGATCTGTTGTTCACCCTCGACCTGCTGGCGCAAATGCCTGACTTGAAACTGCTGGCCGATCTGTCCCACTACGTGGTCGGGCGCGAATTGCCCGAGCCCGGCGACGCCGATGACGATGAGCACATACGTACCATCCTGCGCCGTAGCTGGGGCTTTCATGGTCGCGTGGCCAGCAGTGAACAGGTGCAGGTGGCGCTGGATTTCCCGCAGCATCAGCCGTGGGTAGAGCGATTTACCGGATGGTGGCGCTACGGGATCGAGGACTGGCTGGCCCGCCCCGAGACGCCGCGAAGCCTGTCGTTCACCTGCGAACTCGGCCCGCCGCCTTACGCGATCACCGGCGCGGACGGCCGAGAGCTCAGTGATCGCTGGGCCGAGGCGCTGAAGCTCAAGGCGCTGATTCGCCAGGTGTGGGACCACTCACTGGCGACAACGTAGCATCAGGCCAGCAACCCGGTGCTGACCGCCACGATCAAAAACACCCCCAGCAGCGCGCGGTAGATCACGAACGGCCAGGTGGAGAAGCGTTCCAGAAACTTCATCAGGCCCCAGATGGCGAAGAACGCCGAAATGCTCGCCACCACCAGGCCGAAGATCAAATGCGGCCAGGCATGGGCGGGCATGTCGGCGTGCAGCAGCACCCACAGTTCTTTCAAGCCGGCCAGGGCAATGGCGGGCAGGCCCAGCAGGAACGAGAACCGTGCGGCTTCTTCGCGTTTGAAGTTCAGGAACAGTGCTGCGGTCAGGGTCGAGCCCGAACGCGATACGCCGGGGATCAATGCGCCAATCTGCGCGACTCCGACGATCAGCGCATCGCGCAAACGCATCTGGCTCACGTCGCGGGTGTGGCGGGCGCGCAATTCAGCCGCTGCCAGCAACACCGCCATCACCACACAGGCAATCCCGATCACCATCAGCCCGCGCAGTGGCGAGTTGCAGCTATTCAAGGTCGAGGACAGCGCCAGGCCGGCGATGCAGATCGGGATCGTCGCCAGCACAATCGCCACTGCCAGCTTGAACCAGCGGTCGTTGTAGTCACCCCGGCGTACGGCACTGATGCTGCCGGTGGTCACTTGCTGCACATCGCGCCAGAAATAGCTCACCACCGCCGCCAGCGCCGCCAACTGCATCGCTGCGGAAAACGCCGAGCCCGGGTCTTGCCAGCCGAGCAGGGCGGGTACTACGCGCATATGGGCGGTGGATGACACCGGCAGCAGCTCGGTAATGCCCTGGATCACCCCCAGGATGAAAATCTGCAGGTAATCCAGGGAGGCGAACCCCACATCCAGGCCGGCGGAGCAGACGTTAGTCAAAATACAAGTCCTTGAAAAAAGGGATAACCGGCGAAGTTTATTCTAAATGTTTCAGGATTTCGGCCTGGACGGTCGCTATCTGCAATCGGTTCAGCCAATAGAAAGGTTGGGCAATGTATTGGCGCTGGCCAGCGCTTTTGTGAACAATGGCGCCCTGCGTTTTTTCACTGAGAGCCCCATGCCTGAAACCACCGTTGAATTGATCCAGACCGGCCCCGAACACGCCGAGCTGATCCGCAATCTCTACCAGTACTACGCGTATGAGTCTTCGGACTGGGAACAGGAAGACGTCGAGGCCGATGGCCGTTTCTACATCCACGACGAGCACCTGACCCGCTATTGGCAAGACCCGCAGTGGAGCGCCAATCTGTTACTGGTGGACGGTTATATCGCCGGCTTCCTGCTGATCGAAGGCAGCGAATTGCCGGGCATCGACGCCCTGGAACTGGCCGACCTGTTCATCCTCAAGCGCTACCGCCGCAAAGGCATCGGCCGCGCCATCGCCACCCAGGTGCTGTGCAGCGGCGAGGACAACTGGCTGGTGCGTTTTTTTGATCAGGACGAAGTGTCCCAGGCGTTCTGGCGCACGGTGCTGGATAACCTGCCACGTCCGGTGCAGACCCTGGAGCTGGACGATGAGCCGCACCTGATGAGCTACCTGATTACCCACGCTTCACTGCATTGACCGATTACTGGCCCCGCCCGCAGAGCACCTGCTGCATCGCCTGCGGCGGTTGCCCGAACGCCCTGAGAAACGCCTGGCGCATGCGCTCGCGATCACCGAACCCGGTTTCGCGGGCTACGACTTCGACCGGGTGGCGACTGGTTTCCATCATGGCCCGTGCCGCTTCCACGCGCAGGGCTTCGATGGCCTTGGCCGGCGTCTGCCCGGTTTCTTCGCGAAACACCCGGCTGAACTGGCGCGGGCTGAGGCGGGCGACCTCGGCCAGGGCGTCCACCGACAGGTCGTGGGTGAGGTTTTCCCTGGCATAGGCCAGGGCCAGTTGCACACGATCGGACTTGGGGTCCAGTTCGAGCAGGGCTGACAGTTGCGATTGTTCACTGCCGCGCCGCTGCGCGATCACCAACTTGCGGGCGATGCGCCGGGCCAGGTCACTGCCCAGGTCGTTCTCCACCATCGCCAGTGCCAGGTCGACCCCGGCGCTCATGCCGGCGCCGGTCCAAACCTGGCCGTCCACCACGAATAACTTGTCGTCTTCCAGGCGAATGTGCGGGTAGCGCTTGCGAAACGCCGGCGCGTGGATCCAGTGGGTGGTGGTGCGCTTGCCGTCGAGCAAGCCGGCTTCGGCCAGCACGAAAATGCCCATGCACAGCGAGGCCACGCGGCGCGATTGCGCCGAAGCCGCCTTGACCATCTCCAGCAGATTGGCTTCCGGCAGGCGAAACTCCAGGTAGCCGCTGACGATCAGCGTGTCATAGCCCTCGGGACGTATCGCCGTGGTGTTTACCGAAAACCCCTGGGACGTCATGACGGCGCCGCCGCTTTCCGACACCAGATGAAAGGCATAGGCCGGCTCACCCCGCAGCAGGTTGGCGCACTCGAACACCGAGCCCAGGCTGAGGCTCAGGGACTGGAAGTTCGGGTAAACCATCAGCGCAACGCTGTGCATCGTCATTCTCCAAGGGGCGCGGGAGGGAGGATTGTCGGCGCGTGCCGGGTAAACGGCAACTGCCGGTGGCGAATGTCCGGAATCCTTGCGGATATGACATTGTGAGCCTGCGCCCCGGTCCCTAACATTGCCCCAACGAACTAGACGACTGGTCTAATCGCAAGGGGCCAAGCATGCACAGCCAAACCAGAAGCGCACGGCAGACCATTCTTGACAGTGCACAAGCGATTGTCGGCACCAAGGGATTTTCTGCGGTGGGGTTGAACGAAATCCTGCAAGCCGCCGAGGTGCCCAAGGGCTCGTTTTATCACTACTTCACCTCCAAGGATGCGTTCGGGGTGGTGCTGCTCGATACCTACTTCGATCACTACATCGAGGGCATGCAGCAGCTGTTCAGCCAGCCGGGCGCGTCACACTACGCCAGGCTGATGCGCTACTGGCAGGGCTGGATCGACAACCACACCGGCTGCACCGACGCCGGCAAATGCCTTGCCGTCAAACTCGGCGCCGAGGTGTCAGACCTTTCAGAGCCGATGCGCCTGGCATTGCAGCGCGGCACGTCACGCACCATCGAGTTGCTCGCCACGGCGTTGCAGCATGGCGTGCAAGACGGCTCGCTGATGCTCGAGCAACCTGCCGAAAGCCTGGCCCGACGCCTGTACGCGTTGTGGCTGGGGACCAGCGTCATGGGCAAGATCACCCGTACCACCGCGCCGTTCGATGAGGCGCTGGGCCTGACCCGACAGTTGTTGGGCCACCCCGAAAACCCTGCTATTCACCACGATCGAGGCACTGGAACATGAAAGTATTAATGGTACTGACCTCTCACGACCAACTGGGCGATACCGGCCGCAAGACCGGCTTCTGGCTCGAAGAGTTTGCCGCTCCCTATTACGCGTTCAAGGACGCCGGTGCCGAGGTGGTGCTGGCATCGCCTGCCGGTGGCCAGCCGCCGCTGGACCCGGTCAGCGATCAGCCCGATGCCCAGACCGAACAGACCCATCGCTTCAACGCCGACCCTGCCGCGCAGCAGGCCCTTGCCACTACGGTGAAATTGGACGCGGTCAACGCCGATGACTTCGACACCGTGTTCTACCCGGGCGGCCACGGCCCGCTGTGGGACCTGGCCGAGTCGCCGGTGTCCATTGCGCTGATCGAGTCGTTCGAGCGTGCCGGCAAGCCTGTCGGGTTGGTCTGCCATGCACCGGGCGCCTTGCGTCACGTCAAGGCGGTCAACGGCGAGCCCTTGGTCAAGGGCCGTCGCGTCACGGGGTTTTCCAACTCGGAAGAAGCCGCCGTGGGCCTGACTGACGTCGTGCCGTTCCTGGTGGAAGATGAATTCAAGAAACTGGGCGGCAAGTATGAGAAGGGCGCCGATTGGCAGTCGTTCGTGATTGTCGATGGTCTGCTGGTGACGGGGCAGAACCCCGGCAGCTCCAGTGAAGTGGCCAAGGCCCTGTTGAACCTCACCGCTTAACTTAACCCCACCGACTTAACCCCACCGATTGATGCATGTGGCGGCTCGCAAGAGCCGCCAGTGTTTTCGTTCGTCCTGAATTTGGAATATCCCCATGGCTCATCCGTTGAACACCCCCGTAAAACTGGGGCTTCACACCCTGAACAACCGCATTGTGTTGCCGCCCCTGACCCGCCAGCGCAGCGCGCAACCGGGCGATATCGCCACCGACTTGATGGCCCGGTACTACCGTCAACGCGCCAGCGCCGGGTTCATGGTCAGCGAGGGCACCCAGATCGAGCCTCGCGGCCAGGGTTACGCGTGGACGCCGGGGATCTACACGCCGGCGCAGATCGACGGCTGGCGCAAGGTCACCGAGGCGGTGCATGCCGAGGGCGGCGTGATCTTCGCCCAGCTGTGGCATGTGGGCCGCGTGTCCCACAATGCCTTGCAACCCGACGGCGCCGCACCGGTCGCACCCTCGGCCATCCAGGCCCTGCAGGCCAAGGCCTTTATCGAAACGGCGCCGGGTGCCGGCGAGCTCAAACAACCACCGGTACCCCGCGCCCTGACGGTGCTGGAGATCGAGGAACTGGTCGGCCACTACGCACAGGCGGCGCGCAATGCCCTGGACGCCGGCTTCGACGGGGTGGAGATTCATTCGGCCAACGGTTACCTGGTCAACCAGTTCATCTCGGCCCATTCCAACCACCGCGATGATGAATACGGTGGCACGCTGGACAATCGCCTGCGCTTTTTGCGCGAAATCGTCGAAGCCGTGTGCCGCGTAGTCGGCCCTGAGCGCGTCGGCGTGCGCTTTTCGCCGTTGTTCAGTGGCACCGATCAGGAGCGTGTCTACATCGGCCTGGTGGAAGAAGACCCGCACCACACCTACATCGAAGCGATCAAGGTGCTGGAGCAGTCGGGTATCGCCTATGTCTCCATCGCCGAAGCCGACTGGGACAATGCTCCCGACCTGCCGGACAGCTTCCGCCAGGCCGTGCGCAGCACCTTCAGTGGACGCATCATCTATGCCGGCCGCTACACCGCCGAGCGTGGTGCAACACTGGTGGACGGCGGGCTGGCGGACCTGATTGCATTCGGCCGGCCGTTCATTGCCAACCCGGACCTGCCGCAGCGGATCTTCAATGGCTGGCCGTTGAATGCGTTGAAGGCTGAGGGGTTGTATGGCGGGACTGAGGCGGGGTATGTCGATTATCCGGAATATGTTCAACCAGGCTGAGTTCGACAGCTACCCTGTGGCGAGGGAGCTAACGGGTATCTGCCTGACGCTCCGGGGTCCAAATGTGGGAGGGGGCTTGCCCCCGATGGCGGCCTCTGGGCCGACCAGGATGTTGGATTGGACCGAGTACATATCCGTTGCTGCGGTAACGGCT
>NZ_CVTK01000047.1:0-889 GCF_900004785.1 Pseudomonas sp. 28 E 9
CATCGCGCCAAAGGCCATGAACCCTTCGTTTGGGTGACCGAGCAGAACGTCGTTTCCTACGCCTACGACGACGCCGGACGACTGGTGTCGGCGACCAATGCCGTCGGTGAACGCGAGGTTTATCGGTACGATGAACAGCACGTCATTCTTGAGCGGCAGTTGGCCGGTGGGGCGAGTTTCTTCTGGGCGTGGGAAAGGTCTGGTAAAGCCGCGCGCTGTGTCCGGCACTGGGCCAGTTTTTCGCAGATGGACACGCGGTATGTATGGGGCGATGACGGCAGCGTCAACGTGCACAACGCCGATGGCAGCCAGGAAGTTTACGTGCATGACCAGCGTGCGCGACTGGTACAGCGCATCGATCCCGACGGCGCCCGACATTTCAAATCCTACGACGACAAGGGCCGACTGACCGTCGAGCAGGACCCGCTGGGCGCGGTGACGGCGTATCAGTACGACGCCGCCGGTCGCTTGGTCGCGCTGTTTCCGGGTGAGGATGAGCCGACGTCCTACGAGCATGACAATGGTTTCGTACGGGTCGTGCGGCGTGGTGAGGCGGTCTGGAAATACGAGCGTAATGAGCAAGGCGATGTCATCCGCAGGATTGATCCGGAGGGCAACGCGACGGATTACAGCTACGACAAGCGGGGACAACTGACGGGGGTCTGGTATCCCGACCACAGTTGTCATCGGCTGGTGTGGAATGAACGTGGACAGTTGCTAGAGGAGCAACTTCCGAATGGCGGCATCAAGCGCTATCGCTATGACGATCTGGGCCGGCAGGTTGCGCGGGAGGACGAATACGGCGCGCTGACTCAGTATCAATGGGACGCGGTAGGACGCTTGACTCGCTGGGTACTGCCGGACGGCGCTACGCGGGAATTCAGCTACA
>NZ_CVTK01000047.1:939-197888 GCF_900004785.1 Pseudomonas sp. 28 E 9
CTTGACTCGCTGGGTACTGCCGGACGGCGCTACGCGGGAATTCAGCTACAACCCCTACGGAAAAATCATCGCCGAACGCGATGAACTCGGCCACTTCACCCGCTACGAATACGCCGACGGCCTGCACCTGATCAGCCGCCGCATCAACGCCGACGGCACCCAGGTCAAGTACCGCTACGACAACGCCCGCCTTTTGCTGACCGAAATCGAAAACGAAGTCGGCGAAACCTACCAACTGGACTACCACCCCAACGGCCTGATCCGACAGGAAACCGGCTTCGACGGCCAACGCACCGCCTACGCCTACGATCTCAACGGCAACCTGCTGGAAAAGACCGAACACGGCGACGATGGCAGTCAGCTTGTTACCCGCTACGAGCGCGACCATGCCGGTCGTCTTGTAAGAAAAACCCTCCCCGATGGCAATACGGTCGACTACACCTACGACCGCCAAGGCAACCTCCTCAGCGTCGAAGACGGCCACTGGGCGCTGGCCTACGAGTACGACAAACAAAGCCGCCTCACTGCTGAACACCAGGGCTGGGGCACCCTACGCTATGGCTATGACGCCTGCGGCCAACTTCAGCATTTACGCCTGCCGGACAACAACCGCGTCACCTTCAACCACGACAAAGGCGGCCACCTGGCCACCGTCGAGCTGAATGGCTCACTGCTGACTTCCCACCTGTTCCACGCCGGTCGCGAACACCAACGCCAACAAGGCCAACTGCTCAGCCACTACCACTACGACGACCAAAACCGCCTGCACGCCCACGCCATCACCCAGCAAGGAAACCACCTTTACCAACGCCAATACGACTACGACAAAGCCGGCAACCTCACCCGCCTGCTCGACACCCGCAAAGGCGAACACCGTTACCGCTACGACCCGCTAAACCGCCTGACCCGCGCCGATCACTCGCAAGACGTACAGGAGCGTTTCGGCCACAACCCCGCCGGCAATTTGCTTATGCAAGACAGGCCGGGGCCGGACATCTTGGCGGGCAATCGCCTGATGATCCAAGGCGATCACCATTACGACTATGACGCTTTTGGAAATCTAATAAGAGAACGGCGCGGCAAAGGCCATTCACTCGTCACCGAGTACCGCTACGACTGCCAGCACCGGCTGATTGGCGTCACCAAACCCAACGGCCAAACCGCCAGCTATCGCTATGACCCGTTTGGTCGACGTATCAGCAAAACCATCGAAGAGAAAACCACGGAGTTCTTCTGGCAAGGCGACAAGCTGATCGCCGAACACCATGCCGATCGCCATCGCAGCTACCTCTACGAACCCGACAGCTTCCGCCCCTTGGCACTGCTGGAAGGCTTCGGCCCAGAAGACATCAAGCCCTACCACTACCAACTCGACCACCTCGGCACACCGCAGGAACTCACCACGCCCGACGGTGAAATCGTCTGGTCCGCGCACCACCGCGCCTACGGAGAAATCAGCCGCCTCGACGTCGGCAAAGTCGACAACCCACTACGTTTTCAAGGCCAGTACTACGACCAGGAAAGCGGCCTGCACTACAACCGCCATCGCTACTACAATCCGGATATCGGTCGTTACCTGACGCCAGATCCGGTGAGGCTGGCGGGTGGGATCAATGCGTACCGGTACGTGACTAACCCGACGGGATGGATTGATCCAATAGGTCTTAATACCTGTCCGGGTACGGCTGCATGTAAATCAACAGACGGCTCAGAAATCCCACTTGGAACGGCAAGAGTTGATGAAGGACAGCCATCAGTACCTCAACCCACCGGGCAACAGAGACGGGCAAGAATAGAGGAGCTGAGTGAGGCAAATGCCAAACGACGAGTGCTTGAGCTGGAAAAAAAATATGACATGCATACTGTTGCCAAACACGGAAAAGAGATAGCACACACAGCGATGCAAAAACGTTCAGTAGATGGAACAAACCCAGCGACGGGAAAAAAGGAGAAAGTTAATTCCAGCTCTCAATTCAAAAGCTGGAAAATACACCTTCACGCCCTAAACAAGGCCATTTACAAAATGCAAGGAAGCAATCCATCGTATACAGGCTATGACAATGCCGGTAATCCTGTAGTAAAAATGGAACTACCAAACTCAGGTCACGGATACAAACCGAACAAGAAAGACATAAACAATCCTAAATACATAGAAAATATGAATAATGTGGAAATAAGGTTTGACAAAAACAACATAACTCGTCCATTCACTGCTTTCCCGTACTGAGGTTACAATGCTGAAATCGCCATTTAGAGATACCCCGTTCACACCCAAGATCTCTTATATTTTGGCAGCGCTATCAATATACGACCTTGAAGAGACAAAAGGCGAAGCGCTTTGGAAATACAACCCTAACAATTACAAGGAGCGAGAAACAATCATAAGGGATTTTATTCTTAAAGAGCTTATGTATCTTAATTACAGGCATCGATTCATATTAATATCAATGCTTCAGCATGCATTGGAAAACCCTAACTTTGACTTCGCCAAAGAATTTGAAAGTAATTACGACGGACATATAACTATGGCATGGGATGAAACCGAAATAACCGATCCCCGAGGTTTCTTCGCCGACATCTACCGGCTCGCCAACGAAGTCTGGAAAGACGACCTCCAAAAAGCCAGCCGCGAAGACCAATCAACTTGGTAACCCACCGCCTGTGGCGAGCGAGCAAACTCCCTCGCCACAAGTGCATGACCTACTTCAACGCTTGGCCAACTCCATAATCATCCGACTCAACAAATAAACCCGAGGCACCACACTCTCCACCTCGGCATATTCCTCCGACGTATGAATATTGCCGCCCACGATCCCAAACCCATCCAGCGTCGGCGTCCCTACCCCGGCCGACAAGCTTGCATCCGCTGCGCCGCCGCTGCCTTCGATGGTCAGGGTCTTGCCCAACTCGCCGTAGATGCCCTGGGCAATTGCGACGAGTTTGTCCGATTCCGCCGTTTGCGGCATTGGCGGCAGCCCGCGTTGCAGGGTGGTCTTGACTTCGGTTTCGGGGATCAGTTTGTCCGCTGAAACCCGCGCCAGGTCTTTCTCGATGCGGTCGAACTCTTCCGGCAACGCCGCGCGCACGTCGGCCTTGGCGGTGGCCTGGTCGGGGATGACGTTGGTGCGGTCGCCGGCCTTGAGCACGGTGAAGTTGATGGTGGTTTTCTTTTCCTCGTCCCCCAGTTTGCCCAGTTGCAGGATCTGGTGCGCAACTTCCATGGCGGCGTTGCGCCCCAATTCGGGCGCGACGCCAGCGTGGGCGGCTTTGCCTTTGACTTCGACCACGGCGGTAGCGCTGCCCTTGCGCCAGACCACCAGGCCATCGGCCGGGCGGCCGGGTTCCAGGTTGAGGGTCACGTCATGGCCCTTGGCGGTGGTGCGGATCAGTTCGGACGCGGCGTCGGAGCCGGTTTCTTCGCTGGCATCGAGCAGGAAGGTGATTTGCGCATAGTCCTTGAAACCCTGGTTTTTCAGGACTTTCAGCGCGTAGATGCCGGCGACGATGCCACCTTTGTCGTCCATCACCCCAGGGCCATAAGCACGGCCATCCTTGATATGGAACGGACGCTCGGCGGCCGAGCCTTCCTTGAACACGGTGTCCATGTGCGCCATCAGCAGGATCTTGGCCTTGCCGGTGCCCTTGAGGGTGGCGACTACATGGCTGCTGTTGGCGGCCTTGTCCGGCACCAGCTGGATACTGAAACCCAGCTGTTTCAATTCATCCACGGCAATATCGCGCACTTGGGCCAGGCCGGGCTCGTAGCCGGAGCCGGAGTCGATATTCACCAGGCGTTCCAGCAGTTTCAGGGCGTCGGCCTTGTACTGTACGGCATCCGCCTGGATTTGCTTGTGCGGTTCGGCGCTGTAGGCCGGCAAGGCGAAGGACAAGGCCAGGGTGGCGGCCAGAAGGGTACGGGGGAAGGTGAAGGGCATGAACCGGTCCTTGTTTTTGTTGAAGGGAGATCGCCACACCCTACCCCACTAAACGGACCGCAACCAAGCCCCCTGCAGTGAGTTGACCCGGTTGCGCCCGCTGCTTTTGGCTTCGTACAAGGCACGGTCGGCATCGTTGAGCCAACTGATGGAGTCGGCATGGCCGGGGTGATACAGCGCCAGGCCGATGCTCAAGCTGGCACGCAGGGTCGGGTCCTGGGCGTACGCCAAGGCGTTGAAACGATCACGCAGGGCGTCCATCACCTCAGTGGCGCGGTTGAGCGGCATGTCCGGCAGGATCACGCAGAACTCATCGCCGCCGTAGCGCCCGGCAAGGTCGGTGCCGCGCAGGTTCTGGCGCAAGACCTTGCTCAACTGGCGCAGAACAATATCACCGGTGACATGGCCATAGGTGTCGTTGATGAGTTTGAAGTGGTCGATATCGATCAGCGCAATCGCCGCTCCCGCCGGGCCACGGCGGCAACGCTGGAACTCGACTTCCAGATGGTCTTTCCAGGCGCCGTGGTTGAGCAGGCCCGACAGGCTGTCGGTGCGGCTCAGGGCCAGCAGTTCGCGCTTGTGCCGCGCCAGTGTCAGCGCCTGGCGATAGCAGATCCAGCCCAGAACCAGGGGGTACAGCATCAGGATCGGCAGGCAGGCGTACAACTGCACCTGGCTGGTCACGGCAATAAAGGCCGGTGCGAATATCAAAAGCGCCGTGGCAATACCCAGGGCCTGGGCCACCCACCCCGCCAGCATGAAGCGCGGCCCGCCGATGGCGACATTGTTCATGCTCATCATCGACAACGTGGTGACGCCGGGCAGCGGATTGAAGTGCATCGCACCAACCCAGAACCCGCCGCAGAAGGAGTCGAACAACAGGTTGCGGCGCTCACTGCGCAACGCATGGACGGCACGCAACGACGCTTGAAACGCCAGGTGCGGCCAGACAAACGCGTTGATCAGCATCCAGGCCCACACCCATGGGGACGGGTTCAGCGGATACATCGCAAACGCCACGCACACAAAGCCGAGCGTCATACCCAGGAGACGGGATTTGTACAAGCGCGAAGCGAGCGGAAGTCCATTTCCTCCGACGGCTGGCATGATAGGGGCATCCTGGGTGAATCCCTGAAGTCTATCAGGGCAAAGTCAAAACGCCACTACTGCTTGCAGGCTAATGCTTCAATGCGAAAAGCCGCGTGCCAGCATGACCGCCACGCCGAGCAACATCACCGCCGTGATCCGCTGCAGCAGCACTCGCCGCCTGGGATTTTCCAGCACGTGCTTGATGCGCTGGCCGAAATAGCAGTACAGGCAGCCGCTGGCAAATTGCAGCAGCAGGAAGGTCATGCCGAGGATGGCGATATCCGCCGCCGAGCTGTGTTCACCCGCCCCGGCAAACTGCGGGAACACGGCGCTGAACATGATGATGGTCTTGGGATTGGAAAAGCCGGTCAGCAAACCCTTGCCGAACAGGCTGCGCGAACCCTCCACGGCGCCGGCCTTGTCGATTGACACGCCGCTGCTGGTCCACTGCCTGTAGGCCAGGTAAAGGATGTAGGCCACGCCGACAAACTGGATGGCTTGGGTAATCGCGAGGTTGCCCTTGATCAGCTCCGAAAAGCCCACGGCAAAGATCAGGATCGAAATCAGGTACGACACACTGGCGCCGATCTGCGCCGGGATCGAACTGCGCAGGCCATCTTTCAAGCCCAGGCTCAACAGCAACAGGGTCATGGGACCGGGACTGAAGGTCATGGTGGCGCAGAACAACAGGAAGTAGAGAAACGAAGACAGCGTTAACGCACTTGTCATGGTCCGGGACCTTGAATGGAGAGAACGGCAACAACGGGGCGCACGCCACAGGCGCACACCCCTGGATGACATCAGGCGACGGCGATTTCGGTCGTCAGGGATTCGCGGTACATCAAGGCCAGGTCGGCCAGGGCCGCCTTGGCGGTCTGGTTGCGGGTTTCAAACGCCACCAGGCCTTTCCAGTTGGTTTCGACAATGGCCTGCATGACGTCGGCATAGTCGCAGTTGCCGTCGTGAATGCCGAAGTGCTGGTCTTGCACGCCGTTGTTGTTGCTGAAGGAAATGCCCTTGATCAAGTGGTGATACTTGCGCACCACGGCCGCCGGCAGACCGTCCTCGATGTTGGCGTGGCCGGCATCGAGGAAGAAATACACGTTGTCGTGGGCTTGCAGGCGCTCGAACACAAATGCGTATTCCGCCTCATGGGTAAAGATGTAGTGGAAAGGACGATAGTTGACGTAGTTGGACAGGTTTTCCAGGTAGATGTCCGTGCCCTTGGTCGCCGCATAAGTGGCCAGTTCCTGGACTGACTTGAGGTAATGCTCCAGCGCCACTTTCTTGGCCTTGAGCACCATTTTCGGCTCGACAATGCAGCCACCGTGAATGATCAGCGGCGCGCCGAGGCGACTGGCGATATCGATCTCCTGCTTGACATAGGCCACCGCCGCCACGCGAAACGCCTCGACGTCACTGCCCAGCGGCGCCTTGAAGTTGCCATGGAACACCGGCTTGACCCCACTGGCGGCGATCTGCGCCAACAGGCTTTCGATGCGCGCATCGGTCCAGTCGTCGACCATTTCGCCGAACAGGCTGCCGTCCACATACCAATGGGTGCACTGCCCTTCGATGGCGGCTTGCAGGCCCTGTTCCGCGGCCAGGTATTTCTGGTGGGCCACACCGGTGCAGAACGGCACGGCGGGGTTGATCAGTTTGCTTTCCATGGAGCGATTCCTTTCGTTGATGGAGGGTCAGGCGGTGACAGCGTCAGCGAGTTCGATGGCCATGAAATCGGCCTTGGTCACGCCGCAATCCGGGCATGTCCAGTCTTCAGGCACCTCTTCCCAAGGGGTGCCGGCGGGAATTCCGTCCTCCGGAATGCCCAATGCTTCTACGTACATAAAACCGCAGGGTGCACACATATAAGTCTTCATGAGAGTGCAGAATCCATTGCTCGCGTATAGGAAATTTCGCCAACTCCTGGCGAGATGGCGCGCAGTCTAGGGCAATGGCATTGCGCCAGGCAGGTAAAGTGATGCCTAATCCCGCCTGACTTCACCGGTAAAAGCACCGGCAAACATAAGGACATTTCATGTTGGTATCGGCCATCGCCTTTGTGGAAGGCACACCCAAGGTCCAGCAGATCGTGGATGCGTTCAGCCAGGCCATCGAGGCCGGTGAATGGGCACCCGGCAGCAAGTTGCCGTCGGTGCGCGAGCTGACCGAAATCCTCGGTGTCAGCAAGTTCACCCTCAATGAGGCCCTGGACCGTCTACGCGGGCGGCACCTGCTCACGTCCAGCCAGGGCCGGGGCTATTTCGTCGCGATGGACAGCGCGCGCCCGGCGTCGGTGGCCTGGGTCGACCTGCTGCCCCAGGACCTGCTCAGCGTATTGCGCCGGCCACTGGCCACTGCCAGTGGGGAGCTGCGCCCCGGTGGCGGGCACTTGCCGGAGGACTGGCTGAACGGCGAAGCGATCCGCCAGGCCATGCGCAGCGTGGTGCGCGCGCCGTCGCTGCGCATCGCCGGGCTCGGCACGCCGGCCGGGCTGTTGCCGTTGCGCCAGGCGCTGCAACAGAAACTCCACGGCGAAGGCCTGTCGGTGCCGGTGGAACAGATCATCACCACCCCCAACACCGTGCAGGGCCTGGACATGCTCATGCGCCTGCTGGTGCGGCCCGGCGACACAGTGCTGCTGGACGCGCCGTGCTACTTCAACTTCCACGCCAACCTGGCCCTGCATGGCGTCAAGGTGGTGACGCTCGAACGCCGCCCCGACGGCTTCGACTTCACCGCCCTCGAACACCTGCTGGCCGAACACCGGCCCAGCCTGTACCTGACCACCAGCGTGCTGCATAACCCGACGGGCCATTCCTTCAGCCCCAGCCAGGCGTTTCGCCTGCTGCAACTGACCCAGCAGTATCACTGCCATATCGTCGAGGATGACCTCTACGGCGACCTGCACCCCAACCCACCGCCACGCCTGGCCGCCGTCGCCGGGCTGGACCAGGTCACCTACCTGTCGGGATTCTCGAAGATCCTCAGCGCCAATACCCGCGTCAGCTACGTGGTGGCCGCGCCACAACTGGCCGCCAACCTGACCAACATGAAGTTGATGAGCGGCGGCGTGACCTCGGAGCTGTTCGAGCAGATCGTGTACCGCATGCTCAGCGAAGGCAGTTATGCCAAGCACCGCAAGCGCATGGTCCAGCGCCTGATGGAAGCCGGCGGGCGCGTCGAGCAATGGCTCAAGCGCTGCGGCTGCGAACTGCCGATGGCTTTCGAAGGCGGCATGTTCATCTGGGCGCGCCTGCCGCCGGGGGTCAACGGCGAACTGCTGGCCCAGCAAGCCCTGAAGCGCAGCATGGTGCTGGCGCCCGGCTTGCTGTTTGGCTATGACCCGGCTCATCGGGACTTGATGCGCTTCAATGTGGCTCACAGTGATGAGCCACGGGCACAGCGGGTATTTGAAGCGCTGCTGCGCCAGGAGCTTGCGCAACGCGGAGGACGAAACGTTCAGGTCAAACCTCGCTAATCTGTTTTTTTAACGATTCAATCCCCACCCTTTGGTCAGGCTGTACTAGCATACGTCTCGGCGGGCAGCACTATCACTGCAGGTTATTCGCATTGGCTAGTGTCTTAATCCCCGTCGCTATAAGACCGAATACCTGCACTCGAAACTCATGGACGAATTGATGAACTCACACCTGTTCCCACATATAGGCAAGGTCATCGCCAGCACCGGCAGTCGCCACTTCCCACGTATGCTGCATGACCTGATACTCACCCAACTGGCAGTGGACGCCACCCATATCACGCAACTGCGAGTGAGTGCCGCTGGCCACACTCGCCGCAGGATCAGCCCGGTCTATACCGACTCGGCAGTGGCGCTGGGCGAAGAGCAACCGGCCGCCCAGCTGCACCTCACCCGCCGTAAGGACGATGTGCGGTATGTGCTGTCGGTGTACCGCTCGCACGAGTCCGAGACCTTCTCGGCGCAAGAGCGCAGCATGCTGGAGGATTTCTCCACGCTGCTGCTGCCCATGGTGGAAAACCACATCAGCGCGATCCAGCCATGCCCCCCAGGCAATACGCCGCAGGAACCACAGAACCAGGGCATCGAGACCTTGCGGCGGCGCATTCAGGAGCGCCTCGTGCAATCGGGGTTGACCCTGTCCAACCGTGAACTGGAAGTGTGCGTAGGCCTGCTGGCCGGGCGCACCGCGCCGGAGTTGGCCGAACAGTTGGCGCTGAAGGTCAACACCATCGAGAGCTACCTCAAGCGCGCGGCGATCAAACTGGGCATCAGCGGACGGCATTCGTTGTTGCGGTGGATGTACTCCACCGAAGACACCACCAGTCTCTAAGCCGACATCGGTCCAAGGGTGGGAGGGGGCTTGCCCCCGATAGCGGTGTGTCAGCTTGCCTATGCATTGACTGACACACTGCCATCGGGGCAAGCCCCCTCCCACATTGGTTACTCATTGGCAGATAGAGATCAATCCCGGGCCAGCGCCTCGATGGGGTCCAGCCGCGCCGCGTTGCGCGCCGGCACGAAGCCGAACACGATGCCGATCAGCGTGGAGCAGGCAAACGCGGTGATGATCGAGCCCAGGGAAAACACCATTTCCCACTCCTTCACGAACAGCGAAAACAAATAGCCGATGGCATAGGACAGCGAGATACCGATAATCCCGCCGATCAGACACACCATCACCGCCTCCACCAGAAACTGCTGGCGAATATCCGATTGCCGCGCCCCTACGGCCATGCGAATGCCAATCTCGCGGGTGCGTTCGGTGACCGACACCAGCATGATATTCATCACGCCGATGCCACCCACCAACAACGAAATCACCGCGATCAATGACAACAGCAGCGCCAGCGAGCGGCTGGTTTTCTGCACCGTCTGCATGATGCTGTCGAGGTTATTGGTGAAGAAGTCCTTGGTGCCGTGGCGTTGCAGCATCAGCTTATTGACGTTGTCCTCCACCACCTTGCTCGGCTGGCCGTCCTTGATGCGCACGGTGATGCTGTCCAGATGGCGCTGCCCCAACAGGCGCCCCGCCGCCGTCTCATACGGCACCCACACGTTCAGCGCCTTACTGGCGGCGAACATGTTCTTGTTGTCCGCCGTCACCCCGATCACCGTGCACGGCAGGTTGCCCACCAGGATCACCTGGCCCAGGGGGTCGACGTTCGCCCCGAACAGGCGATGCCGGGTGTTGTGGTCGATCACCACCACCTGCGCCTGACGCCGTGCATCACTTTCGCTGAAGGCGATACCGGCTTCGAGCTTCACGCCCTTGACCTTGAAGTAGCGGTCGCTGACGCCGTTGACCTGTGCATCCACGTCGATATTGCCAAAGCGCAGCAACAGGTTGCGCCCCACCACCGGGGTGGCGCTGTCGACGTAATACAGCTGGTTCAACGCGTCCACATCTGACGGCATCAGGGTCTCGATGGCCGAGGCGCGGCTGTCACCGAAACTGGTGCCGGAAAAGATATCGATGGTGTTGCTGCCGATGGCCTGGATGTCCTTGAGCACATAACGCTTGGCGCCCTCGCCGATGGCCGAGATCGACACCACCGAGGTGATGCCGATGACGATACCGAGCATGGTCAGCAAGGTGCGCATGCGATGGGAAATCAGCGCGACCCAGGCCATGTTGAACGCTTCCTTGAACAACCCCAGGCTCGCCACCAGGCGCCGCGCGCCGCTGCGCCGGGGCTCGAGCGGCGCTTCTTCGGGCAGCTCCAGGCCGGCACTGTCGTTGGCCTTGTCGCTGACAATCTCGCCGTCGCACACCTCGACGATACGCTGGGCATTGGCCGCCACCTTGGGGTCGTGGGTGACGATGATCACCGTGTGCCCGGCCGTGTGCAGCTCGGCGAGGATGCGCATCACCTCCTTGCCGCTGTGGGTGTCGAGGGCGCCGGTGGGTTCGTCGGCCAGGATCACCTCGCCGCCATTCATCAAGGCCCGGGCGATACTCACGCGCTGCTGCTGCCCACCGGACAGCTGGCTCGGCCGATGGGTGACATGCCCCGACAGGCCCAGGCGCCCGAGCAACTCCCGCGCGCGGCTGTGGCGCTGGCCTTCCGGGATGCCGGCATAGATCGCCGGCATTTCCACGTTGTGCAAGGCACTCAAGTGCGCCAGCAGGTGGTAGCGCTGGAAGATAAACCCGAAGTAATCGCGGCGCAGTTCCGCCAGTTGCTCATCGCCCAGGGAACGGGTTTCGATGCCGTTGATCTTGTAGCTGCCGGCGGTGGCGTAATCCAGGCCGCCGAGGATATTCATCAATGTCGATTTACCCGACCCCGAGGCGCCGATGATCGCCAGCATTTCCCCGGCATGAATGGTCAGGTCGATGCCCTTGAGCGCGATGAATTCGCGCTCGCCGGCCATGAAACTGCGGGTGATGCCCTTGAGCTCCAGCAGAGGTTGAGTCATGGCTCAATTCCCCGCCACGGCAGGCGAGGCGTCGCCAATCACCACCTTGTCGCCCTCGACCAGGCCGTCGAGGATCTGCACCTTGACGTTGTTGTTGATACCGGTCTTCACCTCACGCACCTGCGCCCTGCCCTTGGCGTCGAGCACCCGCACTGCATAGCCGCCCTCGGCATTGCGCGCGCCCAGCGCCGCCACCGGCATCATCAGCGCAGCCTCGGCGGTGTCGAGCACGATACGCACCTGGGCGGTCATGGCGATGCGCAAGCGGTGGTCGGGGTTGGGCACATCGAACAGCGCGTTATAAAACACCGCCGTATTCTGCTTGGGCGCACCGGCGGTCTGGGTTTCGAGGAAATTCTGCGGCGCCGGTTCAGTGCCACGCAGCTTGGCGTAGTAGCGCTTGTCGGCCTCACCGAGAATAGTGAAATACACCTGCTGGCCGGGGCTGATGTGAATCACATCCGCTTCCGACACCTGGGCCTTGACCGTCATCGTGTCCAGGTCGGCCAGCTTGAGCAGCACCGGCGCCAGCTGGTTGGCGATGACCGTCTGGCCTTCCTGGGTAACGATACCCACCACATCGCCGTCAATGGGCGCATTGATACGGGTATAAGCCAGGTTGACCTTGGCCGTGTCGATCTGAATGTGCGCGCTCTTGATCTGCGCATCCAGAGACAACAGATTGGCCTGCTGCACCTGAAAGGTCGACTCGGCGTCCTCGAAATCCTGGCGCGACACCGACTCATCGGCCTGCAAGCCCTTGTAGCGTTCATACACCGACCTGGCCTGCTTGACCTGCGCCGCCGTGGCGCGGCGTTGAGCCTGCAGATTCTCCTCATCGACCTGGGCCTTGCGCAGCGTGTTCTGCAGAATCAGCGGATCGATTTCAGCCAGCCACTGGCCTTTCTTGACCTTGTCACCGACCTTGACCTTGAGCGACTTCAACTGACCGGAAACCTGCGCCCCCACATCGACCTGCTTGACGCCCTCCAACAAGCCGGTGGCGAGAACGGCGTTTTCAATATCGCCGCGTTCAACCGTGGCCGTGAGGTACTGGGGCGCATCGGCAGGCGCCTTGACGGTGTAAATGATCAAGCCGATGGCAACCGCCAGCACTGCGAATATACCGATTTTGCGTAACTTAGACGTTTGCATAAATGACCATAGAATTGAGCTTTTTAATTGAGCATGGAAATCCACCCCCTAACCACGATGCGCAGCGAGTCGCTCTTGATCTTGATCTGGCTTTTGATCCTGGGCGCCCCGTTAAACCACGCTGGCCGAACGCAGGCTTGAATCCGTGGGTAACCCGGCAGGACGCCGGGTTAGCCGCACTGGGCCATGGATGGCCCATTGCGGCGGCCCACGGATTCAAGCCGGAGAGAGGGCACGCCGAGCCTGAGCGAGGTGCCGAGTGGTGGGGCAAGAGCGTTTTGCTTACTTTTGCGCTTTTCAAAAGTGAGCCGCTGTAAGAGCGGAACCAATAGCAGCCGTGACCGCAGAAACGGATATGTACTCGGTCTGATCCAACACCCTGGTCGGCCCTGAGGCCGCCATCGGGGGCAAGCCCCCTCCCACATTTGGACCGAGGTGTGCCAGATGGGTAACCGTTGGCTGACAGGCCGCCATCGGGAGCAAACCCCTTCCCACATTGGGCGGCCATCAAGACACCACCTCCCCAACCACAACCCCCTCAACCCACCACCTGGCCAACGCCGACACATTCGGCGCCTTGAGCAAAGTGAAATGATTCCCCCCGCCATACCAAACCTGCAACCCACGCCCCTGCCCGCGCCACCCCTCAATCATCAACCCCTGCTCACGCTGATTACCCGCCGCATCCAGCGCCGGGTCCCGCGCCAGCACCAAACGCACCACCCCGTCATACCGCGCCTGCGGCCGATACACCGTACGCAACGCCGCCGCATAAGTCCGCGCCGGGCCAACCATCGCATCCCCGGCAGACCGCGCCGGCAACAACCCAACCCCAACCATCCCCGCATGCAATGCCTGGCGCTGCGCCACCTCATCACTCGCGGCAAAATCCAGCGGATCGATCCCCAGGGATCTCCCGGCCGCCAACTGCATCGCCTCGATCAACCGCAACAACGCCGCCGTCGACGTATACGGCCGCCCCACCACACCATTACCCCCCGGCGACTCACTGTCGATCACCGTCAACGACGCCACCTCGCGGCCCATCGCCTGCAAGCGCAGCGCCATTTCCAGCGCGACCCAGCCGCCAAACGAATGCCCGACCAGATGCACCGGCCCCGCCGGGCACTCATGAATCAGCGCCGTCAGGTAACACTGCGCCGCCGCTTCCACCTGGCTGTGCGGCACCGCTTCACCGTCCAGCCCGCGCGGCTGCAGGCCATACAACGGCCAGTCCCGCCCCAGCGCCTCGCTCAAGCCGACGAAGCCGGTCACGCTGTCGCCCGCACCGGGTACACAGAACAGCGGCGCATGCCCGGCTCGGCCGCTCTGGATGCGCAACACCGGCTGATGCACCGCGCAACCCTGCGGCGCAGCGGCCAGCAACGCCACCGACATCGCCCGTCCCAGGCCCTGAATATGCGGAGCCTGCATCATGCTCTGGTGATCACCCGGCACCTGCACCTGGCGCAATTGCCCCGGCGCCAGCACCGCGTCCCAGCCCAGCGCCCTGCTGCGCCGCGACAGCTCGGTAGGCCGCTGCTCGGCACTGAACAGATGCACCGGGATCGGCAGCGGGAACAGGCTGTAATGGGCCAGCGCATGCCCATGCCCGACTTCGCGTTCAAGAAAGCTCACCAGGTCCGCGTCCGCAGCTTCCGCCATTTGCGCGTATAGCAGACCTTGATCGCGACAGCGTTGCAGCAGGCTCGCAAAGTCCAGCTGTCCAATCTGCGCTTCCAGTTGTTCCAGGCTCGCCAGTTCATCCACCCCTCCCTGTGCTTTCCAATACGCCGTGCACTGCAACAGCAAATGCCGCTTGAGCGC
Organism: Pseudomonas sp. 28 E 9; assembly: GCF_900004785.1. Taxonomy (NCBI): domain Bacteria; kingdom Pseudomonadati; phylum Pseudomonadota; class Gammaproteobacteria; order Pseudomonadales; family Pseudomonadaceae; genus Pseudomonas; species Pseudomonas sp. 28 E 9. Next base: position 15,349 of record NZ_CVTK01000047.1, read on the forward strand.
ATCCGGCCCGCTCCAGCGCGCCTTGCCCTGATCGGTCATGCGCGGCACATAGCTGTCGATCAGGCCGAGAAACGCCACCGGCTCATCGAGCCCCAGCAGTTGCATCGCGACTTCATAAGCCAGCACCCCGCCAAAGGACCACCCCGCGACGCGGTAAGGGCCATGGGGTTGAAGACCACGGATCAACCCGACCATGCGCGCCGCCAGGCCTTCCAGGGTGTTCAGGTGCGAATCGCCGAGCGGCACCCCCGGCAGGCCGTAGATGGGGTAATCGCCGGGCAGGTGCTGGCCCAGCGCGGGAAAATAAACGTCCATGCCACTGAATTCGTGGACCAGGAATAACGGCGCCTGCGTGCCGCTTGCACGCACGGTAATCACCGACGGGTCACGCACAGGGGCTTCGCTGCGCTGACGCAGCATCGCGGCGATGCCCGCCACGCTGGCATGCTGGAACAGCTCGGCCAGCGACACCGGCAAACCGGCTTCCTCAAGCAGGGTGACCAGGCGAATCGCCAACAACGAATGCCCGCCCAGTTCGAAGAAACTGTCATGCCGCCCCACCTGCTCAAGCTTGAGCACCTGCGCCCATAGTTGCGCCAACGTCTGTTCCAGCGCGTCGGCGGGCGCTTCAAACCCGCCACTGACCAGCGTGTCATACGCGGGCACCGGCAAGGCCTTGCGGTCGACCTTGCCGTTGGCCGTCAACGGCAGCCGGTCCAGTGCCACATAGGCCGATGGCCGCATGTACTCCGGCACTTGCTCCTGCAAGTGGGCGCGCACCTGATCCACGCCAACGGCGTCTGCGGCCCACGTGAAGTAGGCCACCAGGCGCTTGTCACCCGGCACGTCTTCACGCGCCATGACCACCACATCCTGGATGCCCGCAAAGGTCGCCAGCCGCGCCTCGATCTCACCCAATTCGATGCGGAAACCGCGAATCTTCACCTGATCATCGTTGCGCCCGATGCACTCCAGCACGCCATCCGCCGTCCAGCGCCCGAGGTCGCCGGTGCGGTACAGCAAGGCGCCGGGGTTGAACGGGTCGTGCACGAATTTTTCAGCGCTCAGTTCAGCACGATTCAAGTACCCCTTGGCCACGCCGTCGCCGCCAATGCAGATTTCTCCAGTGACGCCCAACGGCAGCAGCTGCAATTGCGCATCCAGCACATGCACCTGGGTATTGGCAATCGGCCGACCGATCGGCACGCTGTCGGCGTCGTCGGCCACGGCGCGCACTTCATGGGTGGTGGCGTAGGTGGTGGTTTCGGTCGGGCCATAGCAGTGCACCAGGCGCAAGGCCGGTGCCTGCGCCAACAGGCTGCGGAACGCCGCCGGGTCGGCGCGCTCGCCACCGCACAACAGAATGCGCAGGCCGGCCAGGGCCTGGGGAATCATCTGCACGTACTGGTTGAACAGCGCGGTGGTGACGAACAGCACCGTCACCCCTGCAAGCTCGGCGCCGAATGCCAGCGGGTCGAGCAAGGTGGCGTGGTCGATCACTTGTACCTGGCCCCCGTTGAGCAACGGGCCCCACACGTCCATGGTGCTGGCGTCGAACGCCGGGTTGGAGGCGAACGCCACCCGATCATGGGCATTGAAGTCGGCGTAGCCGTTGTTGAGCACCAGCCGCGTGATGCCGCGATGGGGCACCAGTACGCCTTTGGGCGTGCCGGTGGAGCCGGAGGTGTACATGATGTACGCCACGCTGTCCGAGGACTGCGACAGGTCGGGATTGTGGCTCGGTTGCGGGGCCAGGGCCAGGCGGTCCACGTCCAGGCGCTGCGCTGCGAAGGCCACCTCGGCATCGCTGCGCGTCAACAGCCAGGTCGCGCCGCTGTCCTGCTGCATGAAGCCCTGACGCTCGGCGGGTGCGTTGATGTCCAACGGCACATAGGCGGCGGCGCATTTGAGGATCGCCAGTTGGCTGACCAGCAAATCCAGGCCGCGCGGCAGCAGCAGCGTGACGTTATCGCCGGGCCGCACACCCAGGTCCGCCAGGTGATGAGCCAACTGGTTGGCCCGCGTATTCAGTTCGCCATAGCTCAGCCGCTGCTCGCCATGCACCGCCGCCAGCGCGTCGGGACGCGCCTGGGCCTGGGCTTCGAACAGGCGCTGTACCGTGTGCTCACGCGGGAAAGTGCGGGCAGTCGCGTTGAAGTCCAGCAGTTGCTGGCGCTCCGTCGCCGGCAGAATCGGCACGCAACCGATGGCGATATCGCTGTGGCTTTCCAGCGCCTGCACGATGTGCTCCAGGGCCACCTGCAGGTACGCGCACAAACGCTCGGCCCCCGGCCCCGCGGCCTTCAAGGTGAAGCCTTCACCGAGGTCATCCACGCTCAATGACAGGCCGTAGTTGGTCTGCTCCTGGGCCTTGAGCAACTCAATGCCTTGCCACGCCTGCGCCTCGCCGCCTGTTTGCGGCGCGCTGTGACGGTAGTTGAACAGCACGTCGAACAGCGGCGTGGTCGCGGGCACGTCGCTGCAACGCTGGGCCAGGGCCAACGGTGCATGCTCGTGGCTGAGCAGTTGACTCAGGCGCGCGTGGGTAGCGCGCAGCGCATCGCGCACCGCGTGATCGCCCAGGTCGACCCGCAGCGGCAGGGTATTGATAAATACGCCCATGGCGCGCTCGGCGCCTTCACCGCCCTGCAGGCGACCGAGCATCACCGTGCCGAACACCACGCTTTGCCGCCCGGACGCCTTGCCCAGTACATGGCCCCAGCCTAGGTGCAGCAGGCTCGCCGCGCTGACGCCCGACTGCCGGGCCTGTACGCGCAGGCGCCGGCTCAAGCCCGGATCGAGGGTCAGGTGGACGCTTTGCACAGCGCCGGCAATCTGCACCTGGGTCGGCTCACCGATGTCACCGAGCATCTTGCGGAAAAACGTTTCGTGGTCGCGCTCGATCAGGCAGGTCTGCGCCACATAGTTGCGATACGGCACCGCCGCACCCAGCTCGTCCTCGCGCCCCAGCAAAAACGCCTGCATTTCGTGTTGCAGAATCTCCAATGCCACATGGTCCATAACCAGATGATGGAACAGCAGGGTCGCGACCACGCGTTGCGCCTGCTCGCTGTACACCAGACGCATCAGCGGCGCCTGGTCCAGCGCCAGGCGCTGCGGCAGCGGCGCACTTTCGACGCGCAATTGAGCCTTGCGCCACACCACCTGCACCGGTTGCTCCAGGCCCTCCCAGTGGAAGGATGAGCGCAGGATGTCGTGCCGTTCGATCACCGCCTGTAGCGCACGGGCAAACGCGTCCAGGCGCGTACGACTGTCGAAGCCGAACTGCGCCTGCAGCACGTAGGCGTCGTCGCCCTGCACCGCCCGATGCTGATAGAGCATGCCCGCCTGCAAGGGGGCCAGCGGGTAGATGTCCTGCACATTCGCCGCACCGCCCGGGATGACGGCGACGATGCGTTCGATGGCGCTCGCGTCGAGCTTGATCAGCGGCAGCATCGCCGGGGTGATGTGCGCACAGTCGGTCGCGATGCCATTGACCGGCACCGCCACCTCGCGCCCGCTGCCCAAGGCTGCAGCCAGTGCCGCCAACGTCGGCTGGCCGAACAGTACTTTCACATCCGCCGTCAGGCCCAGGCGGCGCATGCGCCCCATCAGGCTGATGGCCAGCAGCGAGTGCCCGCCCAGTTCGAAAAAGTTATCGTGGCGCCCTACCCGCTCCACGTTCAGCAGCTCGGCCCACAGGCTGGCCAGGGCGATCTCGGTATCGCCCTGGGGCGCTTCATACTCGCGCAACGCCTGCGCCTCCACGCCCGGTTCCGGCAGTGCCTTGCGCTCCAGCTTGCCGTTGGGGCTCAGCGGCAGCGCCTGCAGATGCACGAAGATCGCCGGAACCATGAATTCCGGCAGATGCTGCAACAGATGCGCGCGCAGGGCGTCAGTCTCGCAGCAGACGCCGGTGTAATACGCCACCAGACGCTGCTCCCGGGCAATCACCGCAGCTTCGTTGACCGCCGGGTGCTCAGTCAGGCGTGCCTGGATTTCCCCCAGTTCGATGCGCAGGCCGCGAATCTTCACCTGATCGTCGTTGCGTCCCAGGTACTCGATCGTGCCGTCCGGCCAATAACGTCCGAGGTCGCCGGTGCGGTACATTCTGCCGGCCATGAACGGGTCGTCGAAAAAGCGCTCGGCAGTCAGCTCGGGGCGGTTCAGATAGCCCCGCGCCACCTGCACGCCGGCAATGAACAGTTCGCCCACCACGCCCTGTGGCACCGGCTGCAACTGTGCGTCCAGCAGGTACAGGCGGGTGTTGGCAATCGGCGTGCCGATGGGCGTGTTGTCCGGGGTGTGCGGGCCGCCGCAGTTCCAGGCGGTCACATCCACCGCCGCTTCGGTCGGGCCGTAGAGATTATGCAATTGGCTACCCGGCAACTGCTGCTTGAAGCGGCGTACCAGACTGCCCGGCAACGCCTCCCCGCTGCATATCACGCGCACCAGCCCGGCCGCCGGGCGCACATCGCCGTGGGCCAGGAACACATCAAGCATCGAAGGCACGAAGTGCAGCGTGGTGATGTGCTCAGCTTGGATCACTTCACACAGGTACTCAGGCTCCTTGTGTCCGCCCGGCCGCGCCATCACCAGGCGAGCGCCGGTGAACAGCGGCCAGAAAAACTCCCACACCGACACGTCGAAGCTGAACGGGGTTTTCTGCAACACCGTATCGCTGGCGTCGAGCGCGTATTCGTCCTGCATCCACAGCAAGCGGTTGACCACCCCGGCGTGTTCGTTGATCACGCCCTTGGGCTGGCCGGTGGAGCCGGAGGTGTAGATCACGTAGGCGGTCACGCCCGCCACAGCCGGGTTGTCGATAGGCTGGTGTTGCCAGGTCGGCTGGTCCAGGTCGACCACCGTTGCCGCGCCCAGCAAGCCCCGGGTGCTGCCCTGGGCCAGCAGCACCGCCGGGGCGCTGTCTTGCAGCATGTAGGCCAGGCGCTCCAGCGGATAGGCCGGGTCCAGCGGCACATAGGCGGCGCCGGCCTTGAGGATCGCGTACAGGCCGATGACCATGTCCAGGCCGCGCTCGACGCAGATCGCCACGCGCGTATCCGGTTGCACGCCGAGGGCCAGCAGATGATGGGCCAACTGATTGGCGTGCGCGTTCAGTTGGGCATAGGTCAGGTGCTGCTCACCGGCCTGCACGGCAATCGCGTGCGGCGTGCGCAACACTTGCGCTTCGAACAGGCCATGCAAGGTCTGCTCGAGGTCGTAGTCCACGGCGGTGGCGTTGAAATCGAACAGCAGGTGCTGACGTTCGCGCTCATCCAGCAGCGGCGCGTGTTCCAGCACCGCCTGGTCGTTATCGACCATGGCCTGCAACACGCGGGTGAAATAGCCGACATAACGCAGCATCGTCGACTCGTCGAACAGCGCCACCGCATATTCCAGCGCGCCCAGGACACTGCCCTGCACTTCGCCCAGGTTCAGCGACAGGTCGAACTTGGCAAAGTGGCTGTTCTCCACAATGCCTTCCAGGGCCAGGTCGCCCAGGGCCAGGGTGGGCGCGCTGCTGTCCTGCCAACTGAACAAGGTCTGGAACAGAGGGCTGTGGGACAGGCTGCGCGGGGGTCGAGTGATTTCCACCACCTGCTCGAACGGCAGGTCCTGATGGGCCTGGGCCGCCAGCGTCAGGGCCTTGACCCGCGCCAGCAAGGCCTCGGTGCTCAGCTCGCCGGAGGTATCGATACGCACCGCCAGGGTGTTGACGAACAGCCCGATCAAGCCTTCCACCTCGGTGCGCGTGCGGTTGGCCACCGGCGTACCGATTACCAGGTCATGCTGCCCGGACAAGCGCGCCAGCAAAGACGCCCAGGCGCTCAGCAAGGTCATGTACAGCGTGGTGCCATGGCGCTGGCTCAAGGCCTTGAGCCCGGCGGTCAGGCGTTCATCCAGGCGCACCTCGACGCTGCTGCCGGCGTAGTCCTGCTGCGCCGGACGCGGGCGGTCAGTGGGCAAGGTGAGCAAGGCCGGTGCGCCGGCCAGGGCCTGTTGCCAATAGCTGCTCTGGCGCTGCAGCACTTCGCCGCTCAACCACAGGCGCTGCCACACGGCAAAGTCGGCGTACTGGATCGGCAACGGCGGCAACGGGTCGGCGTGACCGTGGCTGAACGCCTGGTACAGCGCCATCAGTTCGCGGGTGAGCACGCCCATCGACCAGCCGTCGGAGACGATGTGGTGCAGGGTCAGCAGCAACACGTGGTGATCGTCGGCCATCACCACCAGACGCCCGCGCAGCAGTGGGCCGCGCTCAAGGTCGAACGGCGCCGAGGCTTCGCCGTGGATCAGCGCGTCCAGCGCCTGCTGCGGCTGCGGATGGCGGCGCAGGTCCTGCACCTGCAGCGGCAACATGTCTTCGGCCGGCACGATCAGCACCTGAGCCTCGTCGCCGTGCTGGGCGAAGCGACTGCGCAGGGTTTCATGCCGCGCGACAATCCGCGCCAGGGCACGTTGCAGCGCCTGCACATGCAAGTGCCCCCGCAGACGCAGGCCGATGGGAATGTTGTAGGCGGTGTTGGCGCCCTCCATCAACGCCAGGAACCACAAGCGTTGCTGGGCAAATGACAACGGCAGCTCAGCGTCGCGATTGGCCGGCAGGATGTCCGGCAAGGTGCTGCGACCGGCGCGCGCCAACAGCTCGGCAACCGCCGCCAGTTCGGCGTTGGCGAACAAGTCGCCCAGCACCAGCTCCACCCCCAGGCGCTGGCGCACCTGGGACACCATGCGCATGGCCAGCAGCGAATGCCCGCCCAGCTCGAAGAAGTGATCGCGCCGCCCAACCCGCTCCACTTGCAGCACGTCGGCCCAGATCTGCGCCAACACGCTTTCGATCTCGCCCAGCGGCGCCTCGTATTCACGGCTGAATACCGCAGCCATATCCGGCGCCGGCAGTGCCTGGCGGTCGAGCTTGCCGTTGGCGGTCAGGGGCAGCGTGTCGAGCTTCATGAACGCCACCGGCACCATATAGTCGGGCAGATGGGCCACCAGGTGCGCGCGGATATCAGCGACGGCCAGCGCATCCAGTTGCGGGCTTTCGGTGAAATACGCCACCAGCCGCTCTTCACGCACCAGCACCACCGCCTCCAGGATGCCCGGCAGTTGGTTGAGCCGGGTCTCGATTTCGCCCAGTTCGATGCGCATGCCACGGATCTTTACCTGGTCATCATTGCGCCCCAAATACTCCAGGTTACCGTCGGGCAGCCAGCGCGCCAGGTCGCCGGTGCGGTACATGCGCCCGCTGCTGAACGGGTCGCGCAGGAACCGCTCGGCAGTCAATTCCGGACGATTGAGGTAGCCGCGCGCCACGCCCTTGCCGCCCACGTACAGTTCACCCGCCACGCCCAACGGCACCGGGCGCAGCTGTTCGTCCAGCAGATAGACCCTGGCATTGGCGATAGGCTTGCCGATATGCAACGGCTGGCCCGCCTCGATCTTGCCGGCGGTGGCGACCACCGTGGCTTCGGTGGGGCCATAGTTGTTGATCAGCTCGAAGCGCTGCGCGCGCCCGAAATGGCGCAGGCGGTCACCGCCGATCAGCAGCGTGCGCAAGGTCGGGTGTTCGAGGTTTTGACTGAAGGCGTACTCGGCCACCGGTGTCGGCAGGAAACACACGTCCAGCGGTTGCGCGCACCACCAGGCGAGCAGCGCGTCGATGTCTTCAGCGCCGTCACGGGCCGGCGGCAGGTGCAGGGTGGCGCCCGCGCACAGCGCCGGCCACACTTCCCAGGCCATCGCATCAAAGCCGAAACCGGCCACGCTGGCGGTATGCCGCCCGGCGCGCAGGTCGAAGGCGCTGCAATGCCAGTCCACCAGGTTGGCCACGGTGTGATGCTCCACCATCACCCCTTTGGGCAGGCCGGTGGAGCCGGAGGTATAGATCACATAGGCCAGGTTCGACGCCGTCATGGCCACCTCGGGATTGCTCGCCGCGTGGTGGTGCCAGGTGTAGCGGTCCAGGTTGATCACCGGCACCTCCAGCTCCGGCAGGCGCTCGAGCAACGCGTGCTGGGTCAGCACGGCCACCGGGGCGCTGTCGCTGAGCAGGTAGCTCAGGCGCTCGGCCGGGTGGGACGGATCCACCGGCACATAACAGGCGCCGGCCTTGAGGATCGCCAGCAAGCCGGCCAGGGTGTCCAGGCCACGGCGTGCGACGATGGCCACGCGGTCATCGGGCTTGACCCCCAGCGCCAGCAGATGATGAGCCAGCAGGTTGGCTTGCTGGTTGAGTTCGGCGTAGCTCAGCGTGCGGTCCAGGCACACCGCCGCGATGGCATCCGGGGTCAGCGCGGCCTGGGCTTCGATGCGCGCGTGCAAGGTGCTGCCCTGGGGGAACACCGCCTGGGTTGCGTTGAACTGCTCGAGCAACAGGCGCTGCTCGGCCAGCGGCACCACCGGCAGTTGGTTGAGCGCGGTGTGCGGCGCCTGCTCCAGGGCGCTTACCAGGTTTTCCAGTGCGGTTTGCAGGTAGGCGCAGACGCGGTGCGGGTCGACGGCGGTACTGGCGAGCAGACTCAGGCCGAAGCCCTCGCCGAGGTCATCCACGCTGAGGGTCAGCGGGTAGTTGGTGCGCTCCTCGGCCCGCAGCGCGGTGATGCCGTGCCATGCCGATACGGCCTCGGCACTGGCCGCCGCTGCGCTGTGACGATAGTTGAGCAGCGCACTGAACAGCGGCGTCGGCGCAACCACCGCGCTGCAACGCTGAGCCAGGGCCAACGGCGCGTGCTCATGGCGCAATAAGGTGGTGAGACGTGCGTGGGTGGCCTTGACCCCGGCGCACACATCCTGGGCGTCCACATCCACACGAAACGGCAAGGTATTGATGAAGATGCCCAGCGCGCGATCCGTCGCATGGCTGCCCTGCATGCGCCCCATCAACACCGTGCCGAATACCACCTGGGCCTTGCCGGCCAACACCCCGAGCACCTGGGCCCAGCCCATGTGAAACAGGCTGGCGGTACTCACCCCCAACTGGCGTGCCTGGGCGCGCAGGCGTCGCGCCAGTTCCGGCGCCAACGCCAGGCTGACCTCGGCAATGCCCCGCGCATCGCCCTGCACATCCTGCAGGCCGAACGGCAAGGTTGGCTCGCTGATATCGCCGAGCATCTGCCGGAAAAAGCTTTCGTGCGCCTGCTCGCTGATGCCCAGCCGCGCCTGCGCCACGTAGTTGCGAAACGGCACCGCCTGGCCCAGGGCGTCGCCCTGCCCCAACAGGCACGCCTGCATTTCATGGCACACCACTTCCAGCGCACTGTGGTCCAGCGCCATATGGTGGAACAGCAAGGTGGCGACAATGCGCCCATTGGCCGGGTCTTCGGCGCGTATCAGGCGCAACAGCGGCGCCCGGGTCACGTCGAGGCGGTAGTGGCGCGCATCGAACAGGTCGTGCAACTGCGCGGCAATATCGCCGTCGGCGGGGTCCAGCATCAACGCCTGCACCGGCAGGCGCGCCTGGCGCCACACCACTTGCGAGGGTTGTTCAAGGCCATCCCAGACTACCCCGGTGCGCAGGATGTCATGGCGGTCCATTACCCGTTGCAACGCCTGGGCGAATGCGTCGAAACGTTCCAGGCTGTCAAAGGCGAACTGCGACTGCATCACATACGGGTCGCCCTGCTCGGCACTGACGTGATGGAACAGGATGCCTTCCTGCAATGGCGCCAGCGGGTAGATGTCCTGGATATTGGCCACACCGCCGTCGACGGTGGCGACGATACGCTCGATCTCCTCCTGGGTCAGGGTGGACAAGGTCAACATGTCCGGGGTGATGCGCTCGGCGCCCGCCGGGATAGCGTTGGCCGGCACCTGCACCTCACCGGCTTTGGTTGCCGAATACTCACCGGCCTTGATCAGCTCGATCAGCGCCGGCTTGTGCTCGCGCAGCGCGGCGAGGATCAAAGGGTCGCTCAAGGCGTGCTTGTTGCCTTGCACCGACAACTGCTCGCCCTTCAGCGCCAGTTGCACGTCCTTGGTGTTCAGGGTTGCCAGCAGCTCGAGGATGTTCACAGGACGATCTCCATTCGTTCGGTCATTGCGGCGTAGCCGGCCAGGGTCGGTTGCTCGAACAACCCCCGCACATCGGCTTCCATGCCTTCCTGGCGCAAGCGCCCGATCAAGCTCACGGCGAGCAGCGAGTGCCCGCCCAGTTCAAAGAAGTTGTCATGGCGCCCGACCCGCTCCACCTTCAGCAGCTCGGCCCAGAGCCGGGCCAGCAGGATTTCGCTGTCGCCTTCGGGCGCCTCGTACTCACGCACGCTCAACGCCGCCACGCCCGGAGCCGGCAGCGCCTTGCGATCAAGCTTGCCGTTGGGGCTCAGGGGCATGGCCTCAAGGTGCACGAACAACGCGGGCACCATGAAATCCGGCAGGTGCTGCAAGAGCTGGCTGCGCAGCGCTTCGATGGCGGTGGCCGCGCCGGTGTAATAGGCGACCAGGCGATCTTCGCGGGCTACGACCACGGCATCCTTCACGGCGGGATGCTCGAGCAGGCGCGCCTGAATTTCTCCCAGCTCGATGCGCAGGCCGCGGATTTTCACCTGATCATCGTTGCGGCCCAGGTACTCCAGATTACCGTCCGGCAGATAGCGGCCCAGGTCGCCCGTGCGGTACATCCGGCCCTCGCTGAACGGGTCCTTGAGGAAGCGTTCGGCGGTCAGTTGCGCACGATTGAGATAACCCCGCGCTACCTGTACGCCGCCGATGAACAGTTCACCGACGACGCCCAACGGCACCGGCTGCAACTGCTCATCCAGCACGTACATGCGCGTGTTGGCAATCGGCTTGCCGATCGGCGTGTTGTCCGGCACATCGCTGCTTGCGCAGTTCCAAGCAGTCACATCCACAGCGGCTTCGGTCGGGCCGTACAGGTTGTACAAACCGATGCCCGGCAGTTGCTGCTTGAAGCGCCGCACCAGGCTGCCCGGCAAGGCTTCGCCGCTGCACATCACACGCACCAGCCCGGCGGCCTGGCCGACATCGCCGTGGGCCAGGAATACATCGAGCATCGACGGTACGAAATGCAGCGTGGTAATCCGCTCGGATTCGATCACGTCGCACAGGTACGCCGGCTCCTTGTGCCCGCCCGGACGCGCCATCACCAGGCGTGCGCCGGTCATCAGCGGCCAGAAGAACTCCCACACCGACACGTCGAAGCTGAACGGGGTTTTCTGCAGTACCGCATCCTGCGCCTTGAGGCTGTGCGCGTCCTGCATCCACAGCAGGCGGTTGACCACCCCGGCGTGTTCGTTGATCACGCCTTTGGGCTGGCCGGTTGAGCCGGAGGTGTAGATCACGTACGCGGTGTGCCGGGCCGTGAGGCCAGGCACCTGGGGATTGCCGGAAGGCTGGTGCTGCCAGGTCTCGTGGTCCAGATCAATGACCGGCACAGTGCCGAGCCATTCACGGTGTGCGCCCTGGGTGAGCACCACCACCGGCGTGCTGTCGTGCAGCATGTAGGCGAGGCGCTCCTGCGGGTAGCCCGGGTCCAGCGGGACGTAACCGCCGCCGGCCTTGAGGATGGCGAACAGGCCGATGACCATCTCCAGGCCACGCTCCAGGCAAATGCCCACCCGCGTATCCGGCTGCACGCCGCACTCACGCAAGTGATGGGCGAGGCGGTTGGCGCGTTCGTTGAGTTGCTGGTAGGTGAGTTGCCGGTCGCCGGCCTTCACCGCAATTGCTTGCGGCGAGCGCTCGACCTGGGCTTCGAGCAGGCCGTGCAGGGTCTGCTCGAGGTTGTAGTTCACTTCGGTGGCGTTGAACTCGACAAGCAGCTTATGCCGCTCCGCCTGGCCCATCACCGGCAGGCGATTCAACGCCTGCTGCGGCGCCTGCTCCAGCGCGTGTACCAGGCCGGCCAGCGCAGTCTGCATATACCCGCAGACCCTTTGCGCATCCATGTGCGCCAGGGCGGTGACGTCATAACCGTCGCCCAGGTCATCCACGTTCAGGGTCAGCGGGTAGTTGGTGCGCCCGTCATTGACCAGGGTCTGCATGCCTTCCCAGGCGTGCTGCGCGTCCGCCGAACGGGTTGCCGAGCCGCGATGGCGGTAGTTGAGCATCGAACTGAACAACGGCGCCGGCGCCGACACCCCGCTGCAACGCTGGGCCAGCGCCAGGGACGCGTGCTCATGGCCGAGCAAGGCGGTCAGCCGCGTATGGGTGGCGCGCACCGCCTCGCGGGCGCCCTGGGCGTCGATGTCCAGGCGCAGCGGCAAGGTATTGATAAACACCCCCAGGGCCCGGTCGGCGCCCTCGCCGCCCTGCAGGCGCCCCACCAGCACGGTGCCGAACACCACACTGTGGCGTCCCGAGGTGGCAGCCAGCACCTGGCCCCAGGCCAGGTGGAACAGGCTCGCGCTGCTGACGCCGAGCAAGCGTGCCTGGGCGCGCAGGCGTCGGCTCAGCTCGCTGTCCAGGTGCAGGGTGTGCTCCTCGATGGCGTTACCGTCGCCGCGCACATCCTGCAAGCCGAACGGCAAGGTGGGTTCATCGACATCGCCGAGCATGTCGCGAAAGAACGCTTCATGTTCCTGCTCACTCACGCCCAGCCGCGCCTGGGCCACGTAGTTGCGGTACGGCATCGGTGCGGCGGCAGGCGCGGCGTGGCCCAGCAGGTAGCCCTGCATTTCGCGCAGCACCACATCGAACGCGGTGTGGTCCAGAGCGATATGGTGGTAAAGCAACACCGCCGCGACGCGCTGGTTGGCCGGATCGCGCGCATAGACCAGGCGGACCAGCGGCGCCTGACTGATATCCAGGCGATAGCGGCGCGCGTCAAAACGTTCATGCAGGCCGGCGAGCACATCGCCGTGCAGTTGCAACTCCTGCACGCTCAATTGAGCGGTGCGCCACACCACTTGCAGCGGTTGTACCAAACCTTCCCACACCACCCCGGTGCGCAGGATGTCATGGCGGTCGATGACCTGCTGCAACGCTCGGGCAAAGGCCTGCACGCGCTCGATGCTGTCAAACGCCAAGTGCGATTGCAGCAGGTACGGATCGCCCCGCTCTGCGGTGAGGTAGTGGTAGAAAATGCCTTCCTGCAACGGCGCCAGCGGATAGATATCCTGCACATTGGCGGCGCCGCCGGGCACTTGGTCGATCACCTGATCCAGCGTCGATTGCTCCAGCGTCACCAGCGACAGCATGTCCGCCGTGATGCGTTGGCAGCCGTCGGGAATACGGTTGGCCGGCACCTGCACTTCGCGGCCACTGCCCACGGCGGCGGCCAGCGCGGCCAGGGTCGGCTGGCTGAACAGCACGCGCACATCGGCGCTCAGGCCGACCTGGCGCATGCGCTCGATCAGGCTGACGGCCAGCAACGAATGCCCGCCCAGTTCGAAGAAGTGGTCATGGCGCCCCACCTGCTCCACCTGCAGCACGTCGGCCCAGATCCGCGCCAGGCGGGTTTCCACTTCGCCCTGGGGCGCTTCGTAGTCACGGGTCAGCAGCGCGGCTTGATCGGGGGCCGGCAAGGCCTTGCGGTCCAGCTTGCCGTTGGCGGTCAGGGGCAAGGCCGCAAGTTTCACGTAGGCCACCGGCACCAGGGCCTCGGGCAGTTGCGCCTGCAGTTGCGCGCGCAGCGTGTCGATCGACAGCGCCTGGCGTTCGGTGAACCAGGCGATCAAGCGGCCTTCGCGCACCAGCACCACCGCTTCCGCCACGCCGTCGAGCGCGGCCAGGCGGCTTTCGATTTCGCCCAGTTCAACCCGCACCCCGCGCAGTTTGACCTGGTCATCGTTGCGCCCCAGGTATTCCAGGTTGCCATCGGGCAGCCAGCGCACCAGGTCGCCGGTGCGGTACATGCGCCCGGGGTTGAACGGGTCTTGCAGGAAGCGCTCGGCGGTCAGGTCCGGGCGATTCAGGTAACCGCGCGCCACGCCGCGGCCACCCACATACAGCTCACCGGCCACGCCCACCGGCACCGGACGCAGGTGCGCATCCAGCACATAGCTGGTGGCATTGGCCACAGGCCGGCCGATATGCAAAGGCTGTCCGGCACGCACACGCCCGGAGGTGGCGACCACCGTGGCTTCGGTGGGGCCGTAGTTATTGATCAGGGCAAACCGTCGTTCCTGGCTGAACTGGCGCAGGCGGTCGCCCCCGATCAGCAGCATGCGCAGGGTCGGGTGTTGCAGGTTCAGGCTGAAGGCGTACTCGGCCACCGGGGTGGGCAGGAAGCTCACGTCCAGCGGCTGCGCCAGCCACCAGGCCAACAGCTCGTCGATGTTTTCATTGCCCACCTCGGCGGGCGGCAGGTGCAGGGTCGCGCCCACGCACAGCGCCGGCCAGGCTTCCCAGGCCAGCGCATCGAAACCGAAACCGGCGACGCTGCTGGTATGGCTGGCAGCCCCCAGGCCAAAGGCCTCGCAATGCCAGTGCACGAGGTTTTCCACGTGGTGATGCTCCACCATCACGCCCTTGGGCTGACCGGTGGAACCGGAGGTGTAGATCACGTAGGCCAGGTGCGCCGGGGTCAGTGCGCCCAGTTGCGGATTGCTCACAGGGTATTGCTGCAAGCCGGGGTCGTGCAGGTCGACACTGGCGACGCCGCCGAGCAGGTCGCGGGTGCAGGCTTGCGAGAGTACCGCCACCGGTGCGCTGTCCTGCAACAGGTAGGCGATCCGCTCGGCCGGGTACGCCGGGTCGATCGGCACATAGCCCGCGCCGGCCTTGAGAATGCCGAGCAGGCCCACCAGCATCTGCGGGCCGCGACGGCAGCAGATCGCCACGCGGTCATCCGGCTGCACGCCAAGCCCGAGCAGGTGATGGGCCAGCTGGTTGGCGTGTTGGTTGAGCTGTCGATAGGTCAGCGCCACACCGTCCTGCATCACCGCGATGGCTTCGGGCTGACGCTCGGCCTGGACTTCAAAGGCGCCGTGCAGGGTGTGCCCGCGCGGGAAGTCATGGGCGGTGGCGTTGAATTCGCGCAGCAGCGTGTCGCGTTCCGCCGTCGGCAGAATCGGCAGGTGGTGCAAGCGGGTGTCCGGCGCGTTTTCCAGGGCGTCGACCAACTGCGCCACGGCGTTGTGCATGTAGTCGCACAGGCGCTGGGCGCCGATCTGCGGCAACGCCAGCACGGCCAACGCAAAGCCTTCGCCCAGGTCGTCCACACTCAGGGTCAGCGGATAGTTGCTGCGCTCTTCGCCGCCGAGCAGTTGTACGCCCTCCCAGATCCCCTGACCGTCGCGGGCCATTTCGCCGGGGCTGCTGTGGCGGTAATTGAGCAAGGCGCTGAACAGCGGCGTGGCCGTCGCCACCCCACTGCAACGCTGGGCCAGGGCCAGCGAGGCATGTTCATGCCCGAGCAAGGCGCTCAAGCGTGCATGGGTGGCCTTGACCGCGTCGGCGGCAGCGGCCGCCACATCGACCCGCAGCGGCAAGGTGTTGATGAACATGCCCAGGGCGCGGTCCGCCCCGTCGCCGGCCTGCATGCGCCCCATCAGGACGGTGCCGAACACCACGTCGTCGCGCCCGGACACCAGCCCCAGCACCTGCGCCCAGGCCAGGTGCATCAGGCTCGCGGCGCTGACGCCCAGGTGGCGTGCCTGCTCGCGCACCCGCTGCGCCAGCTCGGCCGGCAGCTGCCGTGCGGCTTCTTCGATGCTGCGGCCGTCGCCCTGCACATCATGCAAACCGAACGGCAACGTCGGCTCGTCGACATCGGCGAGCATGCCGCGGAAGAACTGCTCATGCTCGGCCACACTGACCCCCAGGCGCGCCTGGGCCACGTAGTTGCGAAACGGCGCGGCCTCGGGCAAGTCATCGGCTTGATCCAGCATGAAGGCACGCATCTCCTGGCCCACCACTTCCATGGCGGTATGGTCCAGGGCCAGGTGGTGGAACAGCAGGATCGCCGCGACACGCTGATTGGCCGGGTCCTGGGCGTAGACCATGCGCAGCAGCGGCGCCTGGGTGATGTCCAGCCGGTAGTGGCGCGCATCGAAGCGTGCATGCAGTTGTTCGATGATGCCGCCGTCGGCCGGGTCCAGGCTGACGGCCTGCACCACCAACTGCGCCTGGCGCCACACCACTTGCACCGGGCTGTCCAGGCCTTCCCAGACCACCCCGGTGCGCAGAATGTCGTGGCGCGCCACCACCTGTTGCAGCGCGCCCATGAAAGCGTGCAAGCGCTCAAGGCTGTCGAACGCCATGCGCGATTGCAGCAGGTACGGGTCGCCCTGTTCGGCGCTGATGTGGTGATAGAGGATGCCTTCCTGCAACGGCGCCAGTGGGTAGATATCCTGAACGTTCGCCGCACCGCCCGGCACGTTGGCCACGATGCGTTCAATGGCGGCCGCGTCGAGTTGCACCAGGCTCAGCATCGACGGGGTGATGTGCGTGCAGCCTGCCGGAATGCCATTGGCCGGCACCACGATTTCGCGCCCGCTGCCCACCGCCGCCGCCAATGCCGCGAGGCTGGGCTGGCTGAACAGCACGCGCACATCGGCGCTCAGGCCGACGCGGCGCATGCGCTCGATCAGGCTGACGGCCAGCAACGAATGCCCGCCCAGTTCAAAGAAATGATCATGCCGACCGACGCGCTCGAGCTTGAGCACGTCCTGCCAGATCTGCGCCAGCAGGGTTTCCACTTCGCCCTGGGGGGCCTCGTAGGCACGACTGAGCAACGCACTCTGGTCCGGCATCGGCAGATGCTTGCGGTCCAGTTTGCCATTGGCCGTCAGGGGCAGCCGTTCCAGCCAGACATAGGCCGAGGGCACCATATAGTCCGGCAACTGGCCTTGCACATGGTCGCGCAAGGCTTCGATAGCCAGCGGCGCAGCGGCCGTGTAGTAGGCGACCAGGCGTTTGTCGCCTGGCGCGTCTTCCCGCGCCAGCACTACGCAGTCTTTCAGGCCCGCAAAGGTGGCCAGGCGAGTTTCGATCTCGCCGGGCTCAATGCGGAAACCGCGAATCTTCACTTGCAGGTCATTACGGCCCTGGTACAACAGCGTACCGTCGGCCTGCCAACAAGCGAGGTCGCCCGTGCGGTACACCAGGCCATCGCCGAAGGGGTTCGAGATGAATGTTTCGGCGGTCAATTGCGGCTGGTTCAAGTACCCCTTGGCCACGCCGGCACCACCGATATACAACTCCCCGGTCACCCCCAAAGGTACAGGCTGCCGGCGTTCATCCAGCACGTACGCCTGGGCATTGGCGATCGGCCGGCCGATCGGGATCGACCCCTCACCCACCGCCGTGATTTCAAAGGTGGTGGAGAACGTGGTCGCTTCCGTTGGCCCGTAACCGTTCAACAGGTGCCGGGGCTTACCCTGCTCGAGTACGCGGCCAATCACCTGCGGGTCGAGTACATCCCCACCGACGATCAGGTATCGCAGTTGGCGAAACACCGGCAGCAACCCATCGGCGTACTGGTGGAAAAGACCGGCGGTCATCCACAACACCGTCACCAACTGCTCTTGCAACAACGCGGCGAATGAGGTGTGGGACAACAGCACAGCCTGTTCGACCACCACCACACAGCCGCCGTTGAGCAAGGGTGCCCACACGTCAAGGGTGCTCGCATCGAACGCCGGGTTCGACGCAAAGGCCACGCGGTCCTGGGCATTGAAGTCGGCGTAGCCGTTATTGATCACCAGCCGGGTAATGCCGCGCTGGGGCACCAGTACGCCTTTGGGCGTGCCGGTGGAACCGGAGGTGTACATGATGTAGGCGACGCTGTCGGCGGACTGCTCTCGCTCGGGATTCTCCGCCGGCAGCCCGTCGAGGTTCAGCCCGGCCAGGTCGTCCAGCACCAGGCGGGCGCCGCTGTCCTGCACCATGAAGGCCTGGCGTTCGGCCGGCGCATTGACGTCCAGCGGCACATACACCGCCGCGCACTTGAGCACGGCCACTTGGCTGACCACCAGGTCGATGCCGCGCGGCAGCGCCAGGGCCACCGGCTCGCCGGGTTGCACGCCCTGACCGATCAGGTAGTGGGCCAGGCGATTGGCGCGGCGATTGAGGTCGCGGTAACTCAGGGACAGTTTGCCCTGCACCACCGCCACCGCTTCAGGCCGTGCCAGCGCCTGGGCTTCGAACAGCTGGGCGACGCTCAAATGCGCCGGGTAGTCGCGGCGACTGGCGTTGAACTCCACCAGCAATTGACGGCGCTCTGCCGGCGGTATGATCGACAGCGTTTGCAGCGCGGTGGTCGGCGCCTGTTGCAGGGCCGTCACCAGGTGGCGCAGCGCGGTCAGCATGTAGTCCGCCACGCGCTGCACGTCCAGCGTGGCAATACCTTGCACGGTGAGGGCGAAGCCTGCGCCCAGGTCATCGACGTTGAGCACCAGCGGGTAGTTGCTGCGCTCTTCGGAGCTGAGTACCTGGATGCCGGAAGCGGCGAACGGGCTGTCACCCGGTGCTTCATCCGGTGCGCTGTGGCGATAGTTGAGCAAGGTACTGAACAACGGCAACGACGCCGGCACACCACTGCAGCGCTGGGCCAGGGACAACGAGGCATGTTCGTGCCCGAGCAATTGCGCCAGGCGTGCGTGGGTGGCGCGCACACCGGCCTGCACGCCCGTGGCGCCGAGGCTGACCCGCAGCGGCAAGGTGTTGATGAACATCCCCAGCGCCCGATCGGCGCCCTCGCCGCCCTGCATGCGCCCCAGCAACACGGTGCCGAACACCACGTCGCGCTGGCCGGACACCTGGCTCAGCACCTGCGCCCAGGCCAGGTGCACCAGGCTCGCGGCACTCACGCCCAATTGCCGCGCCTGTTCGCGCAGGGCCAGGCTCAGCCCCGACTCCAGCGGCAGATGGGCTTCGACGATGCCGCTGCCGTCGCCATTCACATCCTGCAAGCCGAAGGCCAGGGTTGGCTCGTCGATATCGCCGAGCATCTCGCTGAAGAACGCTTCGTGCTGCGCCTGACTCACACCGAGGCGCGCCTGGGCCACGTAGTTGCGGTACTGCACCGCGTCGGGCAACTGCGCGCTGTTGCCGCACAGGCTGGCGCTCATCTCTTGCACCAGCACGTGCAGGGCGGTGTGGTCGAGCAGGATATGGTGCAGCAGCAGGATGCCGACCAGGCGCCCCGCTTCCTCGCTGTACGCCAGGCGCATCAGCGACGCGCGTGACAGGTCCAGGCGATAGTGACGAGGGTCGAAGCGTTGTTGCAGAGACGCCAGGGCATCGTCGCCCGTGGCCTCGACCCGTTCGACCGCCAGCGGTGCCTGGCGCAGCACCACCTGCACCGGTTCATCCAGGCCTTCCCAGAGGATCGCGGTGCGCAGGATGTCGTTGCGCTCGATCACGCTGTGCAGCGCCTGGACAAACCCGTCCACCGCCGTCTGGTCAGCAAAGCTGAACTGCACCTGCAACACGTAGGGGTCGCCCTCTGCGGTTGCCAGGTGATGGTAGAGAATCCCGGCCTGCAACGGCGCCAGGCCGTAGATGTCCTGCACATTGGCGATGCCGCCGGGTATCGCCTGGATGATGTGGTCGATGGCGGCCTGGTCGAGGTCGACCAGGGGCAGCATGTCCGGGGTGATGGCCGCGCTGTGTTCTTCAATGAGGTTGGCCGGCACCTGCACCTCATGGTGCCCGCCGACCGCCGCCGCCAGTGCCGCCAAGGTCGGCTGGCCGAACAGCACGCGCACATCGGCGCTCAGTTCCACTTGGCGCATGCGCTCGATCAGCTTGACCGCCAACAGCGAGTGGCCGCCGAGCTCGAAGAAATTATCCTCGCGCCCCACGCGGTCGACCTTGAGCAAATCCTGCCAGAGCGTGGCGATGGTGGTTTCCACCGCGCCCTGGGGCGGCGCATAACCGCGCCGGGCCAACGCGTCGGTATCAGGTGCGGGCAAGGCCTTGCGGTCGAGTTTGCCGTTGGTGGTCAGCGGGAACCGCTCCAGCAGCACAAAGGCAGCGGGCACCATGTAGTCGGCCAGGCTCAGCAGCAAATGGTCGCGCAAGGCGGCCGCACTCGGCGTGCCATCGGCAATCACATAGGCCACCAGGCGTTTGTCGCCGGGAGTGTCTTCCCGGGCAATCACCACGGCATCGCGCACGCCGTCGGCGGTGGCCAGGTGGGCCTGGATTTCACCGAGTTCGATACGGAAACCGCGGATCTTCACCTGGTCGTCGTTGCGCCCCAGGTACTCGACGCTGCCGTCGGCCGACAAGCGGCCAAGGTCGCCGGTCTTGTACATGCGCAGGCCGGTGGCCGGGTCGTGCAGGAAGCGTTCGGCGTTGAGTGCGTCACGGTTCAGATAACCGCGCGCCACCCCGGCGCCGCCCACATACAGCTCACCGACCACGCCGAACGGCAGCGGCTCGCGCTGTGCGTCAAGGATGTACAACTGCAAGTCCGGAATGCGCACGCCAATCGGGCTTACGCCGACCAACTGCGCATCGGCCGCTTCCAGCGCGCGGTAGGTCACGTGCACGGTGGTTTCGGTGATGCCGTACATGTTCACCAGTTGCGTACCGGCATTCACCGCCCGTGCATACCAGGGTTTGAGCATGCCCGGTTCCAGCGCCTCGCCGCCGAAAATCACCTGGCGCAACGAATGCGCCTGGTCGCTGTTGCCCTGGGCCGCGATCAACTGGCGGAACGCACTTGGCGTCTGGTTGAGGATGCTGACCGAGGCTTCGCAGAGCAGCGCGTAGCACTCATCCGGTGAACGGCTGACCAGTTGCGGCACGATCAGCAACTGGCCGCCGTGCATCAGCGCACCCCAGATTTCCCACACGGAAAAGTCGAACGCGAAGGAATGGAACAGCGCCCACACGTCGTGCTGGTTAAAGCCGAACCAGTGCTGGGTGGCGCTGAACAGGCGCGCCACCTGGCGGTGTTCGATCATCACGCCCTTGGGCTGGCCGGTGGAACCGGAGGTGTAGATGACATAGGCCAGGTTGGCCGGGCTCAGGTGCAGGCACGGATTGACCGTGGCCTGTTGGTGCAGGGCGTCGAGGTCGATCTGCGCCAGGTTGCCCACCAAGTGCCGGGTGTCGGCTTGCACCAGCACCGCCACCGGCGCGCTGTCGCCCAGGGTGTAGGCGATGCGTTCCTGCGGGTACGCCGGGTCGATCGGCACATAACCGGCGCCGGCCTTGAGGATACCAAGCAGGCCGATGATCATCTGCGGGCCGCGCTCTACGCAGATCGCCACGCGCGCGTCGGGGCATACGCCCTGGGCCAGCAGCGCATGGGCGACCTGGTTGGCGCGTTCGTTGAGTTCACGGTAGGTCAGGCAGCGTTGTTCGAAACGCACGGCAATCGCGTCGGGGCGGGCGGCGGCGTGGGCTTCGACTTGCTGGTGGATCAGGGCGGTGTCGGCGTAGTGCGCGGGGCTTTGGTTTACTGAGCTTTGGTTTACTGAGCTTTGGTTCAGGCGGTGCAGCAAGGTATGGCGTTCGGAGTCAGACAGGATGTTCAGGCCGCTGAGCGGCATATCCGGTCGCTGTTCAAGGGCATCGGCCAGACTTTCCAGGGCCGTGTGCAGATAACCGGCCACGCGTTGCGCGCTGATGGACGCATCGACCATCACCGTCAGCGCAAAGTCTTCACCCAGGTCATCGACGTTGACCGTCAGCGGGTAGTTGGTGCGCTCTTCGGCGCCGAGCACCTGGATACCTTCGGCCACGTCGATCACCGCGTGCATGTCGCTGGCGGCGCTGTGACGGTAATTGAGCATCGCACTGAACAGCGGCGCCGGCGCCGCCACCCCGCTGCAACGCTGGGCCAGCGCCAGGGAGGCGTGCTCGTGCTCAAGCAAGGTGGTGAGGCGTTCGTGGGTAGCCTTGATCGCGGCGCGCACGCCTTGCTCGCCGACATCCACGCGCAGCGGCAAGGTATTGATGAACATGCCCAACGCGCGCTCACCGCCCTCGCCCGCGCCCATGCGGCCGAGCATCACGGTGCCGAACACCACCGACTCACGGCCCGACACCACCCCCAGCACCCGGGCCAACGCCAGGTGCATCAAGCTTGCCACACCGACACCCAATGGACGCGCCAGGCTGCGCAAGCGCAGGCTGAGCGCATGCTCAACCGGCAGGCGCGCTTCGTCGATGCCCAGGCCATCGCCCTGCACGTCCTGCAGGCCGAAGGGCAACGTCGGCTCGTCGATGTCGGCGAGCATGTCGCGGAAGAAGGCTTCGTGGGCCTGCTCGCTCACGCCATGGCGCACTTGGGCGATATAGCTGCGAAACGCTACCGGCGGCGCGGCCTGCGCCTGCTTGCCGGCGAGGTACAACTGGATTTCCTCGCGCACCCCATCGAGGGCGGTGTGATCGAGGATGGTGTGATGAAACAGCAGCATCGCCACCACGCGTTCGTTGGCCGGGTCGTCGGCAAACACCAGGCGCAGCAACGGCGCCTGGCCCAGGTCCATGCGATAGGTGCGCGCATCGTAGCGTGCGAGCAGTTGGGCCAGGCGGTCGGCGCCGTCCAGATGCGCCTCTTCACAGGCCAGGGTTGCCTTGCGCCACACCACCTGCAACGGCTCGTCGAGGCGCTCCCAGGCCATCGACGTGCGCAGGATATCGTGGCGATCAATCACCCATTGCAACGCCTGGGCAAAGCTGTGCAGACGCGCGCGGCTGTCGAACACGAACTGCGCGTGCAGCACGTAGGGGTCGCCCTGCTGTGCGCGAAGATGGTGGTAGAGCATGCCTTCCTGGAGCGGCGCCAGGGGGTAGATATCCTGCACATTCGCCGCCCCGCCGGGGATCGCCGCGACGATGCGGTCGATGGCCGGCTGGTCGAGCGTGACCAGGGGCAGCATGTCCGGGGTGATGCCATAAGCCGGGCTCGACCAGTCGCCGCCATGCGCCGCGACCAGCTCAAGCAGTTGGGGTTTGTGCGCGATCAGTTGGTCCCACAGCGCGTCATCCAGCGCGTCGTCATCGCCCAGGACGATCAGATCGCCCTCTTCCGTCTGCAGACGGATCGCATGGGTGGAAATCGCTGCCAGTAATTCGCTGAACTGCATGGGGAAACCCGCCTGATAAGTCACGGTTGAAAAGAATGTCCGTATTCCGTTGTGCCGCTTGAATCGGCTGCCTTGCGCCCTGAAAAAACAACGGGCGCAGCCGGGGGCCTGGAGAGGCTTCCGGCAGGCTTGGAAAATTAAGGGATTTGCGGGGCGGGGGGTGACATGGGAAGCGGGGACAAGGGAAATGGGGAATGGTTCCGGGTTGGTTGAGGGCCAATACTGATCCGGTGGTGTGAGAGCCATTTTTGAGCGTCGTTTCCCCCACCTGCATCGCCTGCTCGACATGCATTGTTAAAGGCCAGCAAGCCATATCCCTTTAATTTGCAGGACGTTTCCTAGACAATCCTTCGGCCTTGCGCCTGCTCAATCCACTGGCTAGCCTTCGCTTCGTCGCTGCATATCAGCGATCGGGTGTGGAAACCCGGGAATGAGTAGGCGTCATGATCGTATGCAAACGCTCAATGGCGGCTGTACGCGGGCAGACTTCGGTCTGACTGGGTCCTACTCCCCGGTTTCCACCCCGCGTATGGCTGCCACCCAATCTGCCGCGTGGAAACGGCACCGGATGGCGCCCCAACCGAGTAGGAGCTATATCCATGAGCAAAATCGTCCCCGATCCACCCTATCCCGTTTTTGTCGCCCACGAAGACCTGAGCTTCGAAGACGCCATCGCCAACATTTCCTCGCTGCTACGCTGCGCCGCCACCACGGCCACCGAAACCGCCGAAGGCCTCAAAGGCACCCGACGCGACATGGCCTGTTCGACCGCGCACTTGATCGACATGGCCCGCACCCTCGCCGACCGCGCCCTGGATTGCCTGCAACCCGGCCCCGCCAGCACCCCATAAACCCGGTGGGAGGGGGCTTGCCCCCGATGCGGTGGGTCAGCCAATCAATCTGTATCTGACCCACCGTCATCGGGGGCAAGCCCCCTCCCACATTTGGCCTGTGTCGCCTGATCTTGAGCGACATGGCCCGCATCCTCGCCGACCGCGCGCTGGATTGCCTCCAACCCGGACCCGCCAGCACCCCATAACCCATGTGGGAGGGGGCTTGCCCCCTCCCACAGTTGGCCTGTGTCGCCTGTCTGAATACATCGATGACTGCTCGGAAAGTGGTACAACAGGGGTTTGCGCCAATCCTTATCGGAGGCCTTCACGCATGACGTCCAAACTCGAACAACTCAAGCAATTCACCACCGTGGTCTGCGACACCGGCGACCTGGAAGCCATCAGCCGCCTGCGCCCGGTGGACGCCACCACCAACCCTTCTCTGCTGCTCAAGGCCTCGGCCATCGCGCACTACGGCGATATCCTGCGTAGCGCGCTCGACCTGTCCAAAGGCGATCTGGGCCTGGCCTGCGATCAGTTTTCCGTGGCGGTGGGCTGCGGCATTCTCAAGGTGATTCCGGGACGCATCTCCACTGAGGTCGATGCACGACTGTCCTTCGATGAAGACGCGCTGTGGGCCAAGGCCAATCAGCTGATCGCCCTCTATGACCAGGCCGGCGTCGGTCGCGACCGCGTGCTGATCAAGCTGGCATCCACCTGGGAAGGGATCCGCACCGCCGAACGCCTGGAAAAAGCCGGCATCCAGACCAACCTGACCCTGCTGTTCTCGTTCGCCCAGGCCCAGGCCTGCGCCGATGCCGGTGCGTTTCTGATTTCACCGTTCGTGGGCCGCATCTACGACTGGTATCGCAAGCACACCGGCCTGGACTACACCGGCGCGGACGACCCGGGCGTGCAGTCGGTGACGCGGATCTACAACTACTACAAGGCCAACGGCATTAAGACGGTGGTCATGGGCGCCAGCTTTCGCACCCTCAGCCAGATCGAACAGCTGGCGGGCTGTGATCGCTTGACCATCAGCCCCGAGTTGCTGCAAAAACTCGATGAAGACCAGGGCACCCTCGATCGTAAACTGGTGCCCGGTGCCGCCGGCGAAGCGCGCCAGTCCATCAACGAGGCGCAGTTTCGCTGGGCCTCCAACGAAGATGCGATGGCCACCGAAAAACTCGCCGAAGGCATCCGCCAGTTTGCGCGTGACCAGGAAAAACTCGAAAAGGTACTGGCTGCGCTGTGATGCCCCCTATCGCCACCGTTACCGATACAACTTCGGCGTTGCACGGGCCTGTGGCGAGGGAGCTTGCCTTGCACTGTAGGAGCGAGCTTGCTCGCGAAAAACGTCAACGATAATACGTGCATCCTGGATGAACGCGGTGTCTGTGAGTTCTTCGCGAGCAAGCTCGCTCCTACAGTGGAGAGCAACCCACTCGCCACCGTATAAGGCATCAAGCCGGCTTTTGCTCGCCCAATGTGCGAGCTGCCAACGCCCCCAAAACCCCGCCAACAATCGGCGCCAGCCAGAACACCCAGAGCTGCGAAAGGTACTCACCTGCGGCAAATAATGCTGGCCCGGTGCTGCGTGCCGGGTTGACCGACGTATTGGTCACCGGGATCAGCACCAAGTGAATCAAGGTCAGCGCCAGGCCAACGGCAATTGGCGCAAAGCCCGGAGCAGCCCCCGGTGCAGTCACACGCATAATGATGAATACGAAGAAGAACGTGGCGATCAGTTCAGCCAACAGTGCGGCCTTCAGGTCAAAGAGGCCTGGGCTCAGGGGGCCGTAACCGTTGGCGGCAAAACCACCCACAGTGAAACCAGGCTGCCCGTTGGCAATCAGGTACAGCGCCGCCGCGGCAGCAATCGCCCCAGCAACCTGCGCCGCGATGTACGGCAGCACATCACCGGCAGCGATCCGCCGCCCTGTCCATAGGCCAATAGTCACCGCCGGGTTGAAGTGCCCACCGGAGATACCCCCGACCGCGTAGGCCATGGTCAGTACAGTGAGACCAAACGCCAGCGCAACACCCATGAAACCAATGCCCGACCCAGGAAAGGCCGCCGCCAGAATGGCGCTGCCACAGCCGCCGAACGTCAGCCAGAAAGTACCGATAAACTCGGCGATCAAACGCTTTTGCACAATCGACTCCATTGCTGCTCAAGTGCCGTCACCACAGGAGGTGGGCGGTCGCCGGCGACGGTAGCAATAGGTATCAAAATGCTGTGTAAGACTTGTCTGGAGTTCCACCGCTGGACACGTTGCGCCTCAGGCGCGCCTGGTTTATTTGCACAAGATCCGCTTACAACTAATCAGATGAGGCGCGCCTGCGACTGCATTAGCATTGCCGACCACTAAGTCAATGGCGTACATTTGCTATGATTTTTATTGAAACCGCAGTTTTCACCCGGCGCGTAACGGAGTTGATGAATCACGATGCCTATCTGGGTTTGCAGGTAGCGTTGATGTTGAATCCCCGCGCTGGAGATGTGATCGAAGGAACCGGCGGCATCCGAAAGCTGCGCATCGCCTCAAAAGGTCACGGCAAACGAGGCGGTGCCAGGGTGATTTACTATCACTTTGTAACGGCTTCAAAAATCGCGTTATTGATGATCTATCAAAAAAACGAACAGCAAGACCTGACAAACGATGAACGCAAAACACTGAAAGCCGTCATCGAACACTGGAGATAACCATGAGCAAATTCTTCGATGAGCTGATGGAAAGCGTGCAACAGATGGACGAAATCGTCCGAGGCGAGCGCCAGCCCTCTCGCCAATTTATTGTTGACGCGCTTCAAGTCAAAAAAATTCGTAAGACAACAGGCCTGACTCAAGCCAAATTCGCCGCAATGATCGACGTTCAGATTGGCACACTGCGCAATTGGGAACAGGGGCGACGCGAACCGACGGGCCCAGCAAAGGCGCTGTTGAGGGCCATTCACAACGACCCTGTACATGTGTTGAATGCGTTGGCGCCTTAACCCGACGTTGGCGGGCGCGGGAGCTTGGATCAGGTTCCCGCCACACCCTGCCCAAACCTGCGAATCGCCAGGCAATACCCCACCAGTGCCAGCCCCGCCAGCAACCCGCCCGCCGCGCCGATCCAGGCGAAGCCGAAGTGGCTGCCGACCCAACTGCCCATCAATGCACCGCCGCCGATGCCGATGTTGTAGATGCCGGAGAACATCGCCATGGCCACGTCGGTGGCGTCGGGTGCCAGCACCAGCACTTTGGACTGCATCGCCAGGCCGAAGCCCATGATCGCCATGCCCCAGAACACACTCAGGCCCACCAGGTAAGACTCGGCGCCGCTCAACGGCAACATCAGCGCCAGGCAGGCCGCAAGCAGGAACACGCTGCTGACCACGAAGACGTGCGGGTTGAAACGATGCACCAGGCTGAACAGCAGCGAGCCGATGATGCCGGCGCCGCCGAACACCAGCAGGATCAGGGTGACCGCACTGCCGCCCAAACCGGCAACGCCTTCGACGAAGGGTTCGATGTAGCTGTAGGCGGTGAACTGGGCGGTGACGGTCATCGCGGTGAGCACGTAGAGCGCCACCAGTGCCGGGCGCTTGAACAGCAGCGGCAGGCTGCGCAGGGAGCCGGAGTTCTGGCTCGGCAACGGCGGCAAGGTGCGCCACAGCCAGAACACCAGCGCGGCGGCGAACGCGGCAATCACCAGGAAGGTGGTGCGCCAGCCCATGGCCTCGCCCAGCAGGCGGCCCAGGGGAATACCGAGCACCATCGCCAGGGACGTACCGGTGGCGAGCAGGCCCAGGGCCTGCACTTGCTTGCCCTGGGGTGCCAGGCGCACCGCCAGGGAGGCGGTGATCGACCAGAACAACGCATGGGCCAGGGCGATGCCGATCCGGCTGACCATCAACAGGCCGAAACTGGTGGCCACGCTGGACAGGATATGACTGACGATAAACAGGCCGAACAGCACGATAAGCAATTTGCGTCGTTCGACGTTACGCGTGAGCAGCATCACCGGCAGCGACGTCAGCGACACGATCCACGCATAGATAGTGAGCATCAGGCCGACGCTGGCCACAGGCATGTCAAAGCTGGCGCCGATGGCGCTGAGCAGGCCGACCGGCACGAATTCGGTGGTATTGAATACAAAGGCGGCCAACGCCAGGGCGATGACCGGTTGCCAATTGGCTTGGGGGGTTGCGGCTGAAAGGCTCATTGCGGGGAGAGGTACTCTGACAGTGATCAAACGGCCGTGCAGGACACGCGGGGCCGTTGAGCATTCTATAGGTTTCTCGCGGCGCTGTTGGCCCTGATCCTGCCCGGTTATCGCATGACGGGTCAGCGCGGCTGCCTGAACGCCGGGTTGAATCGGTCTGATCCGCCCCGACTCACGGATCCACCTGCGTCATCAACTCGGGAATGCTTTCCGGGCGCCTGGCATAGCGCTGGGCCAACGCCGCACACACCATCAACTGGATCTGGTGGAACAGCATCAACGGCAAAATCAACACACCCATACTCGCCCCGGCGAACAACACCTGGGCCATTGGCACACCGGTGGCCAGGCTTTTCTTCGAGCCGCAGAACAGGATAGTGATGCGGTCTTCCTGGCTGAAGCCGAACGCCTTGCCCAGCAGCGCGGAGGCCACCAGCACCAGCGCCAGCAACACGCAACACGCCAGCACCAGGCCGCCCAGTTCCCACAACGGAATCTGGTGCCAGATGCCTTCGTTGACCGCCTCACTGAACGCGCCGTAGACCACCAGCAGGATCGAGCCCTGGTCGACGAACTTGAGCCAGGACTTGTTGCGGCCAACCCAGTCACCGATCCAGCGTCGGGCGATCTGGCCGGCGACGAACGGCAGCAGCAACTGCACGCTGATTTTCAGGATCGCGTCGACGGTGGAGCCGCCATCGCCGTGCACATTGAGCAGCAAGGTCACCAGCAACGGCGTGAGGAAGATGCCGAACAGGCTCGAGGCCGCTGCGCTGCAGATAGCCGCCGGGATATTGCCACGCGCCAGTGAGGTGAAGGCAATCGCCGATTGCACGGTGGCCGGCAGCGCGCAGAGGTAGAGCATGCCCATGTACAGGTCGTTGCCGATCAGCGGCGACAGCAGCGGCTTGAGCGCCAGTCCCAGCAGCGGGAACAGCACGAAGGTCAGGCTGAACACCAACAGATGCAAACGCCAGTGCCCCGCCCCGGCGACGATGGCCTGGCGCGACAGCTTGGCGCCGTGCAGGAAAAACAGCAGCGCGATGGCAAGGTTGGTGACCCAGCCGAACGCCACGGCGGTCTGGCCGCTGGCCGGCAGCAGCGAGGCGAGGATCACCGTGGCGATCAGGGCCAGGGTGAAGTTATCGGGCAGGAAACGCGGACGGGTCATAAGCAAATCTTCCAGGGGTTGCCAAGCGCATGGGGCGACTCTAACGTAACGACCTATTACCGACTAACGCCAATGAGCCAGTAAATGCCGCCTAAAGGACAGCACAAAACCGTCCGACGCACGATTCCCGGGCTGTCCAGCCTGCCGCGGGCAGTGTATGGGCGCACCGAATCGTTGCCTGATCGTGCGCTGACGCGGCGGCACAGCCATCCGTGGGTGCAGTTGTCCTATGCCATTTCCGGGGTGCTGGAGATCCAGACCAGTGCCGGCCGCTTCGTCGCACCGCCCCAGCGCGCGGTGTGGATTCCGGCGGGCATGCCGCACCGCGTCTACAGCGCGCCCCACACCGAGATGCGCAGCCTGTACCTGGATTGCAGCGTCACGGCGTGGGCGGCCGGGCACTGTCACGTGCTGGAGGTGAGCAGCCTGTTGCGCGAGCTGATCCGCAGCTTCAGCGAACGGCCGGCGGACTATGCCGAGGATGGCCCCGATGGCCGCCTGGCCCAGGTAATACTCGACCAACTCGCCGCCGCGCCCCAGGTGGACTTGATGCTGCCCCTGCCCCATGACGCCCGCTTGCGGCAGATCTACCGCAGCCTGCACCTGCATCCGGAGCAGCAGACCACCCTGGGGGATTGGAGCCGCAAGCTGGGGATCAGCGAAAAAACCCTCAGCCGCTTGTTTCTGAGTGACACCGGGCTGACCTTCCGCGCGTGGCGCCAGCGCCTGCGCCTGCTGAGCGCCCTGCCCGCCCTGGAGCAAGGCGAGCGGGTGACGGACGTGGCGCTGAGCTGTGGTTATGAATCGACGTCGGCGTTCATCAACGCGTTTCGCCAGCAATTCAACGCCACGCCGGGGGAGTTTTTCCGTTGAGGATTGGCCCGCTCAGTGCAAAAAATCCCCAAACGCGCGCTCGGCTGGTATTGTGCCGCGCTTTGGAACACCGCTACCGACTTGCGAGGAATGGACGTTGAACACTGACGAAAAAATGACCGGGGACCTGTTCGAGGTCGATAAGCGCCTGTCACTCAAACCCGTGGTGGACTTCAACGCCTACCTGCGCGACGCGTTTGGCGACGGCCCATGCACCTGCATACGCTGCACCGCCAGCGGTGGCGATGAAACCGGCTACGGCTTCCAGCACACGTTCAACTTCGACGGCAAGCCGATGCACCGGCGCTTTGCTTCGACAGCGGGCAGTGATGTGCTGATGGTGCTGAAAAAGGCCTGGTTGTCGTACACCAAGGCCGAGCTGCCGCTCAGCGGTGTATTGGCGCTGGAGACGGTGAAGGAATTTGTCGAGCCGCAGTTGCACAAGCGCGTGGCGCCACTGCTGTTGGCCAGTGGGTTGGTCAAGGATGTCGATAGCCAATTGCACATTCAGCCACAAGCATTGGCTTGAACACACTTCAAATGTGGGAGGGGGCAAGCCCCCTCCCACATTGGTTTTGTATTTGCCGATTAAAAACCGGGGACGCCTTGCATGCGGAGCTCGGGAGACAGTTCTTCCAGCGGCTCGGTCAGCGGCCGTTCACTCATCCCCGGCAGCAGAATCACCTTGCGGCATTCCTCCTCGGCTTTATCAAACAGTTCATAGCCTCGCGCGGCCTGTTCCAGAGACAGTCGATGGGTAACGATTGCCTCGGGATTCAAATGCCCGAGTTCAATGTGCTCAAGTAATTCCGGCAAGTAGCGCTGCACGTGGGTCTGGCCCATCTTGAAGGTCAGGCCCTTGTCGAACGCATCGCCAAACATGAAGCCATGGATAAAGCCGGCATACACCCCGGCCACGCTGACCACCCCGCCACGGCGCACGGCCGCGATGCACTGGCGCAGAGCCTTGCCGCTGCTGCCTTCGATCTTCAAGGTGGTGAGGATGGTTTCCGTGGTGCTGCCCTTGGCTTCAAAACCCACCGCATCCACCACGCCGTCGACGCCGCGCATGCCGACGGTCTGGCGGATGATGGTGTCGGCCGGGTCATCGTCCTCTTCAAAGTTGATCGGGATCACGCCATACATCTTTTGTGCGTAGGCCAGGCGATAGGGATGATCGTCGACCATGAAAATTTGCTCTGCACCGAGCATCTGCGCGCACGCCGCGCTGAGCAGACCCACGGGGCCGGCGCCGTAGATCGCCACGCTTGCGCCTTTGCCGATACCGGCATTGGTCACCGCCTGCCAGGCCGTGGGCAGGATGTCGGAGAGGAACAACACCTTTTCATCCGCCAGCAACCCAGGCACCTTGAACGGCCCGGCATTGGCCTTGGGCACCCGCACCATCTCGGCTTGGCCACCGGGGATGCCGCCGTACAGGCGGCTGTAGCCGAACAACGCGGCACCCGGGGGAATCGCCTTTTTATTCAGGATTGCGCCACGCCCGTCGTTGGTGGTTTCGCAGGCGGCGTACTGCTGCAACTGACAGAAAAAACAGTCGCCACAGGCGATCACGAAGGGGATCACCACGCGGTCACCGCGCTGCACCGCCGTGACCGCCGGGCCGGTTTCCTCGACGATGCCCATGAACTCATGCCCGAAGATATCGCCATGCTCCACCGTGGGGATCTTGCCCCGGTACAGGTGCAGGTCCGAGCCGCAGATCGCGGTGGCGGTGACGCGCAAGATGATGTCGTCGGGTTGCTCAATGATCGGGTCAGGTACGGTATCGACCTGGACTTTATGGGCGCCTTGGTAGGTCATCGCGCGCATGGGCTGCACTCCTGTGATGGGGACTTACTAGTTAAGGGCACGCCCCGCGCCGGGTGTTCCATCACCGTGCGGCGGTAAGCGATAAATGGTCGTTCAGCGCAGGCGCGTGACCGTGAGCGCCACCACGGCGATCCGCTCGACGCGCTCATACCCGGGCTTGTCGAGTTCTTCGCCGAAGACGTCCGGGTCCAGCTCACGGTAGGTCCAGCCATAGGCATCGCTGGCCAGCAACGGCTTGACCGCGTCCAGGAAAGGGTCGCCGCCGGCCACCATCGCCACGCCGGTATACAACAGCAGGCTACCGCCAACGGCCAGGCGCCCGAGGGATTCGCCGGCGATGCGCACCGACAACTGCTCGCCCAACGCACCACCGCCATGGCGATAGGCGCGCTGGCGGTCGTCATTCATGTACGGCGGGTTGGCGACGATCAGGTCGAATTCGCCTTCGACACTGGTCAGCACGTCACTCTGGTAGACACTCACGTTCGCGAGGCCCGCCAGCTCGGCATTCACCGCAGTCAGGCGCAGGGCGCGCGGGTTGATGTCCACCGCGAGCACCTCGGCGTCGTGCCGCCCATGGGCGACCACCAGCGCACCGACCCCCGCCCCGCAGCCAATATCCACCGCGCGTTTTAGCGGCTCGAAGCGCTGCTGCAAATGGGCTTCGATCACCTGGGCGAATCGATAGCTGTCAGGGCCGAAGAACACCGCGTCCGACTCCACGGTGGGATAAGGCGAATGGGCAAACAACAGGTCACCCAGGCTCGACCAGCGCACGCTGCTGCGCCACAGCGCGTCGTGTTTTTCAATCACTCCGGCCTGCTGCAGCTCTTCACGAAAGGCCTCGGGCAGCAGGTCGTTGTCGAACGGCATGGACCAGCCGAACACATCGCGCAGGTTCATCGCCAGCGGGGTCGACAAGCGCCGGAACACGCGGTCGTGGGTCAGCGGTGTCGGGGTGATAAAACGGTAGCCGCTCTCCTTCAAGCCTCGGCCAAGGTTGAGCAGGGCACGATCGGCCAGTTGTTGTGCAGACATGAACAGATTTCCTTAGCGCAAACGCGCGCGCAGTTGGATAAAACGGCGGGTGGCATACAACCCGGCAGGGCTGCAGTGGCGCCGCGCCGACATCCACGGGATCAGCGCGCCCAGTTGCTGCTCATCGGGCAGGCTCCACAGTGATTCGACGAGGGCCTGGGTATCCGGATCAGCCGGGCGGTGCTGTTCGCGGCTGAAACGGCTGCCGCGCCCCGGTCGTACCGGCGCCACACGCTGGGTGCCGATCCAGTCACCGGCGATCCAGTCATGCAGCACCTGTTTTTCATAGCCGCTGAACACACCGAACATCGCCGCGCCCGCGCCTTCGATCAACTGCCAGAAGCGGCTTTCGGCGGGGTCCTGGTTGCGTTTGATCCAACCCTTTTCTTCCATCGCCCTGAGGAACTCCCCCATCTGCCCGGGCTTGGCCAGCCACTGATTGACGGTCTTGCCTTCGAAGCGGCAGTAGTCCGAATGCATATGCTGGCCAAAGCTGCGCTTGCGTTCGAGCATGGCCATCACTTCATCCTGCAGATCAAAACCTTCGATGACCGCAGTGGTGCCTGGGCCGAGGTCATTGAGGCGATAGCCGGCGGCGACACGACGGTAGAAGTCTTTCCTGCCCTCCCCCAGCGGCAGCAGGTTGAGTACCGACTGCGCCGCTTTGCTGGCGTGGCCGCTGCTGGCGTTGTCGATGGTCACGTGAAGGGTGAAGTAATAGGGGTCGATGCCCAGTTCGCTCAGTTCGTAGGCAGTGATCAGCAGGTGCAGCGGCAACTGCTCATAGCCCAGGTTGTAGCCGATGATTTCCGGCAGGAACTCCTCGGCACACAGGCCCAGGGCCAGTTGCAATGCGCCTTGCAGGTAGTGGCCGTCCTCGAGCCCCGCCTCGCTGTCGGCATCATGCTCGCTGAGCAGCTTGCGATAGATCACCACATGGTTCTGTGCGGCTTCGCCGTCGCCCAACTCTTCAAGGTAAGTGGTCAGCAGGCCGTCGAAGCGCTGATCCTGCCAATAGCGCAACAGGCCGTAGAGCCACGCGCCGTCGACCTGTTTGGTCGGGGCCACGCGTTGCAGCACACACAGCGCGTGCGCCTTGTTGTGGAAGTAGCGGCGCGGCCGGCCTTGCTGGCGTTGCTCCAGGTACTCGGCGTAGGCCTGGGCCACGGCGGCGCAGCGCTGTTCCACCCAGGCCGGCAACTGCTCGGGCACCGCGGGCAGGTCGCTGACGGTCCCTTCCACCTGGGCCAATTGATCCTGCAGGTAATCACGCGCCACGTGCGTGGCATCCGCAGATTCACCGTACAGCTGTTGGTAGACCCGTTGATGGCGACCCTGGGCCGAGTCTGTGACAGAGGCCGGTTGGCCCGACAGCGCTGTGAGGAGTGTCATGGTGGCAGTTTCCGCAAAGTCCGTAACAACGGGCCAGCCTGCAAGGCGGCCCCGCAAAAGCGCTTGAACCACGCGCCTATAAAATGCAGAGCCTTGGGAGGTGCGGAAAATTCAAATGAGGTTGTTGAAGGGGGGATAAGCGGTCGTGATGCCTGGGTTAGTGGCTTTGCCTACCGATAAGATTTGAGGCGCAGAAATCAGGGATACTCTTCCCGGGCGTGCAATACGCTGACGATCTCTATCCGCTGCGCGGTAACTCGATACACCAGCACGTAATTGGGGTGAACGACGATCTCGCGAGTTCCTGGAACTCGACCGTTCGGATACAAGTACGGATGTTCCGTCAGCGGTAAAGGCGCACCTTCAAGGCGGGTTTTGAGGCGTCGGGCGGCGCCAGGGTTGTGTGCTGCGATAAAGGTCACGATATCAGTCAGGTCGCTGATGGCTTCATCAAGCCAAACAACAGACAGCATCAGGCATTCGCCCTCTGTTTACGCTCCGCTTCCTGAATGATCGCTTCAACCCTCGCCATGACCTCATCATGCGCGACACCAGGGCCGGGATTGCTCAGGCTTTTTTCGACCTTTTTACGAAACCAGAGATCATGGCTACTCGCCTGCTCTTCGGTTTCAAACTCCGAAACAATTGGGGAAAGTGGAACACCCATCAGATGACCTCCTGTATGAATGTTCAGCAGTCTAGTCGCAACCCGGCAAGCTGTCTCGGACCACCAGATGAAATGCAGGCCGGCTTACCCGCGAGGTAAAAATGTGGGAGGGGGCTTGCCCCCGATAGCAGTGGATCAGTCAATGAATTCGTCACTGACACACCGCTATCGGGGGCAAGCCCCCTCCCATATTTTTTACATCCTGGGTTGCTGCGTTGTTATTTACGCGCCGCCTCCCACTGTTTGAGCAGGTCGTTGTAGTTCACGGTCTCGCCTTTGGGCTTCTCGTTGGCCAGTTTCGGTTTCGGCGCGCCCGGCTGGTCGAACCAGTATTGCGCGTCACGCTCGGGGTTCATTTTCGGGCCGCACACCGGTTGCACCTTGGAGCGTTCCAGGCGCGTCATAATCGCGTCCTGCTCCTTGGCCAGGTTGTCCAGCGCCTGTTGCGGGGTTTTCTCGCCGCTGGCGGCGGCGGCGATGTTGCTCCACCACAGTTGCGCCAGGCGCGGGTAGTCCGGCACGTTGGTGCCGGTCGGCGACCACTCGGTGCGGGCCGGGCTGCGGTAGAACTCCACCAGGCCGCCGAGTTTGGGGGCCATGTCGGTCATGGCCTGGGAGTTGATATCGGACTCACGAATCGGCGTGAGACCGACGATGGTTTTCTTCAAGGACACGGTTTTGGAGGTGACGAACTGCGCGTAGAGCCAGGCCGCGAGTTTCTGTTTCTCCGGCGTGGACTTGAGGAAGGTCCAGGAACCCACGTCCTGATAGCCCTTCTTCATGCCCTTCTCCCAGTACGGCCCGACCGGCGACGGCGCCATGCGCCATTTCGGCGTACCGTCGGCGTTCACCACCGGCAGGCCCGGTTTGACCATGTCGGCGGTAAATGCGGTGTACCAGAAGATCTGCTGGGCGATGTTGCCCTGGGACGGCACCGGGCCGGATTCGGAGAAGGTCATGCCCGCCGCTTCCGGTGGCGCATAGGCCTTCATCCAGTCCACGTATTTCTGCGTGGCGAACACCGCCGCCGGGCCGTTGGTGTCGCCGCCGCGGGTCACGCTGGAGCCCACCGGGTGGCAGTCCTCCACGCGAATGCCCCACTCGTCCACCGGCAGGCCGTTGGGCAAACCCTTGTCGCCGCCACCGGCCATGGAGAACCAGGCATCGGTGAAACGCCAGCCCAGGGACGGGTCTTTCTTGCCGTAGTCCATGTGCCCATAGACGCGCTTGCCGTCGATTTCCTTGACGTCTTCGCTGAAGAATTTGGCGATGTCTTCATACGCGGACCAGTTCACCGGCACGCCGAGGTCGTAGCCGTATTTTTCCTTGAACTTGGCTTTCAGCTCCGGGCGCTCGAACCAGTCGGCGCGAAACCAGTAAAGGTTGGCGAACTGCTGGTCGGGCAGCTGGTAGATCTTGCCGTCCGGGGCAGTGGTGAAAGACAGGCCAATGAAGTCCTTGAGGTCCAGGGTCGGCGAGGTGAAGTCCTTGCCTTCGTTGGCCATCAGGTCGGTGATGGATTCGGTCTTGCCGTAGCGAAAGTGCGTGCCGATCAGGTCCGAGTCGTTGACCCAGCCGTCATAGATATTCTTGTCCGATTGCATCTGGGTTTGCAGCTTCTCCACCACGTCGCCTTCCTGCAGCAGGTCGTGGGTCAGCTTGATCCCGGTGATTTCGCTGAAGGCCTTGGCCAGCACCTTGGATTCATACTCGTGGGTGGTGAGGGTTTCCGACACCACGTTGATCTTCATCCCACGGAAGGGTTCGGCGGCCTTGATAAACCACTTCAACTCTTCAAGCTGCTGGGCTTCGGTGAGCGTGGACGGTTTGAACTCGCTGCCGATCCATTTTTTCGCCGCATCTTCATACGCGTCCGCCCATGCCGAAGCGCTCAAACCGCTGAGGGCCAGTACGGCGGCCAATGAAATGCTATGTCGCAGCTTATTGTTTTTATTCAACATAGAGACCTCCAGGTTAATTTCACACGGGACTCGCAGACACCCCTCTCTTGCAGGAGCGAGCTTGCTCGCGAAAAACTCACAAACACCGCGGGCTACCAGGAGCACTGCGTTATCGTTGACGATTTTCGCGAGCAAGCTCGCTCCTACAGGGTGGTGCATACCTAGCCCCAACGCATCACACTCAACAGCCATACCAGGGAGAGCGCGGACGCCACCCAGATGCTCCAGTCGGTAACGCCGATGACCAGCAAATGCAGGTAGGCGCTGCCGAGAAGACCGATAAACAAGCGATCACCACGGGTGGTGCTGATCGGCAGAAAACCGCGCCGAGGGATACTCGGCGAGCGCAACTCCCAGGTGGTCATGCCCGCCAGGATCAGCGCGATGCCGCCAAAGAACAGCGCCGTGGGGGTGGTCCAGGCCATCCATTCCATCATTGATTCCTCTAGACCCGGCCCAGGGCGAAGCCCTTGGCCACGTGGTTACGAACAAACCAGATCACCAGCATGCCCGGCAGGATGGTCAACACCCCCGCCGCCGCCAGCACGCCCCAATCGATACCCGAGGCCGACACCGTGCGGGTCATCACCGCCGCGATGGGCTTGGCATTGACCGAGGTCAGCGTGCGCGCCAGCAACAGCTCGACCCAGGAAAACATGAAGCAGAAAAATGCGGTCACACCGATGCCGGAGCCGATCAACGGAATAAAAATCTTCACGAAGAACTTAGGAAACGAGTAGCCGTCGATGTAGGCGGTTTCGTCGATTTCCTTGGGCACCCCGGACATGAAACCCTCAAGAATCCACACCGCCAGCGGCACGTTGAACAAACAATGCGCCAGCGCCACCGCGATATGGGTATCGAACAGGCCGATGGACGAATACAGCTGGAAAAACGGCAGCAGAAACACCGCCGGCGGCGCCATGCGGTTGGTCAGCAGCCAGAAGAACAGGTGCTTGTCGCCGAGGAAACGGTAGCGCGAAAACGCGTAGGCCGCCGGCAGCGCCACGCTCAGGGAAATCACCGTGTTCAGGCTGACGTAGTACAGCGAGTTGAGGTAGCCGGTGTACCAGCTGGGGTCGGTGAAGATCACCTTGTAGTTGGCCAGGGTGAAATCCTGCGGAAACAGGGTCAGCCCGCCAAGGATTTCGGTGTTGCTCTTGAAGGACATGTTCAGCAGCCAGTAGATCGGCACCAGCAGGAACAGGATGTAAACCAGTAGCGGAATAACTTTCTTCATAAACGTAAGACGCTTGCTCATGTTGGCGGCCTCAGCGGTTGGCGTCGGAGTGGGTCATGGCGGTGTAGAACAGCCAGGACACCAACAGGATGATCAGGAAATACACCAGGGAAAACGCCGCCGCCGGGCCGAGATCGAATTGGCCCACGGCCATCTGGGTCAAGGTCTGACTCAGGAACGTGGTGGCATTACCCGGCCCGCCACCGGTGAGTACGAACGGCTCGGTGTAGATCATGAAGCTGTCCATGAAGCGCAGCATCACCGCAATCAACAGCACGCTTTTCATCTTCGGCAGCTGGATATGTCGGAACACCGCCCAGGCCGATGCGCGATCGATGCGCGCCGCCTGGTAGTACACGTCCGGAATCGCGCGCAGCCCCGAGTAGCACAGCAGCGCCACCAGGGACGTCCAGTGCCACACATCCATCACCAGCACGGTGACCCAGGCGTCCGCCGTGTTGGCCGCGTAGTTGTAGCTGATGCCCAGGGCATTGAGGCTGTAACCGAGCAGGCCGATATCGGCGCGCCCGAAGATCTGCCAGATGGTGCCGACCACGTTCCACGGGATCAGCAAGGGGATCGCCAGCACGATCAGCACCAGCGACGACCAGCGACCCTTGGTCGGCATGGTCAGGGCGATGGCGATGCCCAGGGGGATTTCGATCAGCAGCACACAGGCCGAATAGATGAACTGGCGCAGCAGCGAATCATGCAGGCGTGGGTCGAGCAGCACCTGTTTGTACCAGTCGGCGCCGACGAAGTAGCGGCTGGACTGGTCAAAAATATCCTGCACCGAGTAGTTGACCACAGTCATCATCGGGATCACGGCACTGAACGCCACCAGCAGGAACACCGGCAGCACCAGCCACCAGGCCTTGTTGTTCTGCACCTTGTTCATGGCAGCACCTCCAGCAGGTAATCATCGGCGTAAAGCATCAGCCATTGCGCGGGGAAGCTGATGCAGGCGCGGCCTTCGGGTACTGGTTTGTCTTCGGCCAGGCGCACTTTGAGCGTGGCGCCGTCGAGGTTGAGGGTCATGATCTTGTAGGTGCCCAGGTCTTCCACGTGGGTGACGTCGGCCTGCAGCGCGTCAGGGTTGGGCTCGTCCCACACGTGGATGAACTCCGGACGAATACCCACCTGAAGCTTTTTGTAATCGGTGGCCTCGAGGCGTCGCTGCAAGGCTTCGGACAACGGCAGGTGGGTGCCGGCAAAGCGCACTCCGCCCGCCTCGGCCTGCACCTCGATCAGATTCATCCCGGGGCTGCCGATGAAATAGCCGACAAAGGTGTGGCTGGGGCGCTCGAACAATTCGCGCGGCGTGCCGAACTGCACGATCTGCCCGCCGTACATCACCGCGATCTTGTCGGCGAAGGTAGAGGCTTCCAACTGGTCGTGGGTGACGTAGACCATGGTGATGTTGAACTGCTCGTGGATCTGCTTGAGCTTGCGCCGCAGTTTCCACTTCAGGTGCGGGTCGATCACCGTCAGCGGCTCATCGAACAGGATTGCCGAGACGTCGTCGCGCACCAGGCCACGGCCCATGGAGACTTTCTGTTTTTCGTCAGCGGTCAGGTTGCGGGCTTTTTTGCTCAGCAGGTTCTGCAGGTCAAGGACCTCGGCGATTTCCTGCACCTTGCTGTGAATTTTCGCCTCGGCCATGCCCTGGTTGCGCAGCGGAAACGCCAGGTTGTCGAACACCGTCATGGTGTCGTACACCACCGGGAACTGGAACACCTGGGCGATGTTGCGCTTCTCCGGGGTGAGGTCGTTGACCACCTGGGTGTCGAACAACACCTGGCCCTCGGACGGGCTGAGCAAGCCGGAGATGATATTGAGCAGGGTCGACTTGCCGCAGCCCGACGGCCCGAGCAAGGCGTAGGCACCGCCCTGCTCCCACACGTGGTTCATTTCCCGAATGGCGTAGTCTTCCGGCCCATTCGGCGTCGGACTGTAGCTATGCGCCAGGTTGCGCAAATGGATCTCGGCCATCAGGCAACCCTCGCAATACGGCGCCCGGGGGCCTGGACCAAACGGCCCTGGCCATCGAACACAAACAGTTTATGGGTGGGGATATACACGCGGATCGGCGCGTCCACGTCGTACTCATGCACCCCCGGCAAGTGCAGCACCAGCAGGAAATGTTCGCTGCGCACGTGCAGGAAGGTTTCCGAACCGCTGATTTCGGCGACTTCCACGGTCACCGCCAGTTCCAAGTCATCGTCGTTGCTTGGTACCAGGCTGATATGGCTGGGGCGCACGCCGAAACGGAATTCGCCTTCGCCGATGGGACGCAGGTCGACATTCAGCGGAAAGTGCACGAAGTTGGCGAAGCTCACTTCATTGCCACTGATGCGCCCCGGCATCAGGTTGATCGGCGGCTCGGAAAACAGCTCGGCCGCCAGTACGGTCTGCGGCTGGTGATAGACCTCGGCGGCCTTGCCGCTCTGGATCACCCGGCCCTCGTGAAGAATGGTGGTGGTACCGCCCAGCGCCAGGGCTTCGTTGGGTTCGGTGGTGGCGTAAATGGCGATGGTGTGGCGCGCCTTGAACAGTTCGCGCATTTCCTGGCGCAGTTCTTCGCGCAACTTGTAGTCCAGGTTGACCAGTGGCTCATCGAACAGGATCAACTCGGCGTCCTTGACCAGGGCCCGGGCCATGGCCGTACGCTGCTGCTGGCCGCCGGACAGTTCCAGCGGATGGCGTTGCAGGAATTTCTCGATGCGCAGCATCCGCGCCGTTTCCAGCACCTTGCTCTGGATCAGCTCATTGGACACACCGGCCTGGCGCAAGGGCGAGGCGATGTTCTCGAACACGGTCATGGTCGGGTAGTTGATGAACTGCTGATAGACCATCGACACGTTGCGCAGGCGTACCGGCTTTTGCGTGACATCTACACCGTTCATCAGGATGCGGCCGCTGTCGGGCTTGTCCAGCCCGGCCATCAGGCGCATCAGACTGGTCTTGCCGGACAGCGTGCGACCGAGCAATACGTTGAAGGAACCGGGTTCGAAACGCAGGGTGGCGTCGTCGATCCAGGTTTGACCTTCAACAACGCGGGAGACATGTTCCAGGGTCAATGACATGACACGACCTTTTTATTATTGGAATGAATCTGGCCAGTTGTCAGAGCGAGTTTCGTGCCAAGGATGGCAGGTGATTGATTCACAAGGGAATGGGCTCAGAGGCATGTTCAAGCGTGAATAAAATGAACAGTTCAGGCTGAACAATTGAACAGATTTGCAGTTGACAATGAACAGTTGTGAACAACACTTTATGGGCGATGAAGATCAAATGTGGGAGGGGGCTTGCCCCCGATCGCGGTACATCAGTAACGGTAGTGCTGACTGATACACCGCTATCGGGGGCAAGCCCCCTCCCACATGGGTCTGGTTACATCCGTTGAATTGTGTAAGCCCAATAACAATAAAAAGAAGGTCACCCATGGCCGAACCACTGGCTCACGACACCATCATCCAGGACTCCTGGCGCCGTTGCCGCGCGTTCGGGCTGGATCACCAAAGCGTCCCCAGCTTCGATCAGTTGCCCGCCGAGGGCATTCGGCAGTTGCTGGAGAGCCAGCATTCACTGGTGCAGACCACCCACCAGGAGGTGCTGCCCTACTACGAAAACATCCTGAGCAATTCCAACTGCCTGATCATGCTCGCCGACAACCAGGGCCAGGTCCTGACGTCGTGGGGTACCCAGCGGTTTATCGAACCCGGGCTGGCCCGTGGTTTCAGCGCAGGCGCCAGCTGGATGGAGCGCGCCAGCGGCACCAATGCCATCGGCACCGCCCTGGCCTGCGCCCAGGCGGTGCATATCGAACACGACGAACACTTCCTCAAGGCCAATCGCTTCATGACCGGTTCGGCGGCGCCGATTTTCGACGCCCAACGCGAAATCATTGCGGTGCTTGATGTGTCCAGCGACAGCTACCTGCCGCCCTCCCACACCCTGGGCATGGTCAAGATGATGAGCCAGACCGTGGAGAACCGGCTGATCCTCAACCTGTTTCGCGGCGAGCATTTCCAGCTGACGTTCAACACCGGCCTGAGCAACCTCGACAGCCAGTGGGCGGGCCTGCTGATCTTTGATGAAAGCGGCCAGGTGCTGTCGGCCAACCGCCGCGCAGACAACCTGCTGGGCATCAGTTTATCGCGGGTGATGATCGACAGCTTGTTCAAGGTGTCGCTGCTGGAGTTGTTGAATCAGCCGCAGGGGCTGCCGTTTTCCCTGCAGGCGCCGGGACGCAATCGTTTCCAGTGCCTGCTCAAGCGGCCCAGGCAGACGCCGGTACAGGCGCGGGTGTTCAATCAGCCTGCGCCGTCGAAGCCGACCGCCGTCAGCCTCAACACCCTGCATTTTGGCGATGCGCGCGTGGAGAAAGCCGTGCGCCAGGCCGAGCGTCTGCTGGAAAAAGACATTCCGTTGTTGATCCACGGCGAAACCGGCGTGGGCAAAGAGGTGTTCGTCAAAGCCCTGCACCAGGCCAGCTCCCGCAGCCGCCAGGCATTGATCGCCGTGAACTGTGCGGCGATTCCGGCTGAGCTGGTGGAATCGGAACTGTTTGGCTATGAAAAAGGCGCGTTTACCGGCGCCAATCAAAAAGGCAGCATCGGCCTGATCCGCAAGGCCGACAAGGGCACCCTGTTTCTCGATGAAATCGGCGATATGCCGTTACCCACCCAGGCCCGCCTGCTGCGGGTGCTGCAGGAGCGGTGCGTGCAACCGGTGGGCAGCGGCGAGGTGTTCGCGGTGGACTTGCGCATCATCTCGGCGACCAACCGCGCGCTACGGGAGTTGGTGCAGGCCGGGCGCTTTCGTGAGGATTTGTATTACCGCATCGGCGGCCTGACCCTGGAACTGCCGCCATTGCGCGAGCGCAGCGACAAGCAGGCGCTGTTCCAGCAACTGTGGCAGCAACACCGCGAGCCCACCCAGTGGGCCGGGCTGAGTGGCGAGGTGCTCAAGCTGTTCGACCAGCACCCGTGGCCGGGCAATTTGCGGCAGGTGAGCAGTGTGTTGCAGGTGGCGTTGGCGATGGCCGAAGAACAGCCGATTCGCCCGGAGCACCTGCCCGATGACTTTTTTACCGACTTGAAACAGGCGGCGCCGCTGCCGCGCCGCGAACATCTGGATGACAACCTTGACCTCAACCAACGCCTGGCCGCCGCGGGCGGCAACATTTCCCACCTGGCGCGGGAACTGGGGGTGAGCCGAAATACCCTCTATAAGCGCCTGCGCCAGCACGAAGGTTGATTCAGCGCCAACGCCACGACACGCCGGTGTAAACACCACGCCCGTCAGCGGGTGTGGAACGGGCTGCGTCCATGCCTTTGTCGTCGTAACCCGGCGTCACGGTGTTGGCATAACGCCGATTGGTCAGGTTGCGCAGATCGACCCAGGCTTGCCAGTCCTGCCGGGGCGCGTCATAGCCGAACGTGGCGCCAAGGGTGGTGTAGGCCGCCGCGTAGTAGGAATTGGCGTAGTCCACCGCCACCCGCGAGGCATGCTCGGTGTTGAGGCTGGTGTAGAAACCGCTCGGGTGGCTGTAGCGCAGTTGCGCCTGGTAATAGTGCCTGGGGATGCCGGGCAAGGTGTTGTCGCCGAAACGATCATCATCGCGGTAGTGGAAGTCATTGAAGGTGTAGGCCTGGCGCAGCGCAAGCCGGCCATTGCGGCCGCCGTCCCACAGCGGGCTGAGCAGGCTCAGTTCCACGCCTTGATGCACGGTGGGGCTGGCATTGGCTTCGGCGACGATGGCACTGGCGGTCGCGGTCTGGGCCTGGGTTTCCACGGTCAACAGTTCGTGGCGCACTTCGGAGCGGTAGAGCGCCAGGTCCCACTGGCCGAGCCAGGCCTCGCCGCGCCCGCCGACCTCCAGGGTGGTGGCGGTCTGGTTCTTCAGGTTGACGCCTTCGCGTGCCAGCCCATTCGCAGGGCCAGCGTTGAAGTATTTATTGGAACCCCAGATCATCGACCAGGCGTGCGGCGGCTC
The DNA here is from genome assembly GCF_900004785.1 of Pseudomonas sp. 28 E 9. Taxonomy (NCBI): domain Bacteria; kingdom Pseudomonadati; phylum Pseudomonadota; class Gammaproteobacteria; order Pseudomonadales; family Pseudomonadaceae; genus Pseudomonas; species Pseudomonas sp. 28 E 9. Next base: position 59,521 of record NZ_CVTK01000047.1, read on the forward strand.
GACCGAACGGCTCAGGTTGCCGTACACCTGCAATTGCGGGGTTAAGTCATAGCGCAGGCCGATGCGTGGCGCGTAGTCCCAATCGTGCTGACGCGTCGGTGCCTGGCCGTCCGGATAGGTGACCTGGGTTTCGCGGCGGGTATGAATCGCGGCCACGCCAGTGGTCAGCCACAGGTCGGGGACCAGCTCCAGCTCGTTGCCGATATGCAGCACCGTGTCGGAGCCCAGGTAGGTGTAGTCACGGGTCTTGGTGCCGGGCGCGTAGCCCGCCGTGTTGCCGGCCGGGACGCGCACATACTCGGAGGCGCCATTGTTGGGCATCGCCTGGGTGGTGCGCAGGCCGAGGGTGGTGGTGCTGTCATGGCCGAACAGGCTGTCCTGGCGGATGTAATTGAGCGTGCCACTGATGTCGGTGTAGGCGACTTTCAGGCGATTGGTGCCTTCGCGCAGGTCCATCGGATAGTCGTGATAGGCCAGCCCGACCTCGACGCGGGAGGCGTCATCCAACTGCAGGGTGGTCTTGTTGGCAAGCCAGGTGGAACCCGGTTGCAAGCGTTTGGAATCGCGGGCGGCGTTGAGGCTGTTGGCGGCGCGCGGGTCATGGCTGATCTGCTCGCGGGTGAGCTTGCCCGGCGTGTCATTGGTGGTTTCGCGGTAGCGCAGATAGAAGCGCGTTTCAAGGTTGGGGTTGAAGCGATAGCCGAAGTTGGCCGCGATGCCCTTGCCCGTCCCGGCACTTTGCCGCTGGTAACCGTCGGACTGCGAATCGGTGAGGCTGATGTAGTAATCGGCATCACCGAGCACCTGGCCGGAACTGATTTCACGCTGGACGTAACCCCGGCTGCCCGCCTCATAGCGCACTTGCAGTTTGGGCGCGTCGAAACCCGTGCGGGTCACGTAGTTGACGGCGCCGCCCAGGGCCAACGCGCCCTGATCGAAACCGTTGGCGCCGCGAAGCACTTGCACCCGGCTCTGCCATAACGGGTCCTTGAGTTCATAGGGTGTACCGCCGGGGCCGGTCAGCGGCAGGCCGTCGAACATTTCATACAGCCCGGAGGCATGGGAACCCGGGCTGCGGTTCAAGCCCGAACCGCGAATGGACAACTTGACCCCTTCGTTATTCGCCGCCTTGGCGTACACCCCGGCCTGATACTTGAAGACATCCTCGTTGGTGCTCACCCGCCCCTGCTGCACGCTGTCCATGTCGATGAAGTTGGTGCCGCCGGGCACGCTGTTGAGCTGTGCCTGGGCGATCTCGCCGGCGCTGGCTTCGGACGCGGTGACTTCGACCGGCGCCAACTGCAGGTCTTCGGCCTGTACCAGTGAACTGAGGGTCAGGGCGGCGAACAGCAGCGGGGGTTGGCGCAACAGCATGGGCAGGTCCTTGAAATACGGGAGCGTGCACGACAATGCCGGCACGCGAGCAGTCATGGGAAGGCTCCCACACCCGCCAAGTCACGGACGTTTCCCACAACCGTATAGGACCAGGATTATTTAAATGAAAAACCAGTGATCAATCGCTGCCCCGCTTGCCCGACCATTCCAGCGTCTGCATCAGATCGTCAGCGTCGGAGCCGACGGGAAACCTGAAACCGTACATCTGATCGGTGGCCAATATGTCGGCCAGCGTGTCGCATAGCTGCGCCTCCGTCGGCGCGTCGCGCAGCAGTTTGTGCGCGGGTATCAGCACCTCCGAAGCGACCCCTTGGACACTCGCGGCGTCGATGACGGCAAACAGGATAAATCGCAGGCGGATTTCGCGATCAGTAGGCCAAACCGTTTTTCGCTTACCCAAGGTAGGCCCTCATGTTTAAGAAAAGTCCGAGGCTAGGGCCGACCGGGGGCAGGTTTCAAGCGGTCGAGGGCAGGATAGGCAACTTCCTACAGAGGAAAGGGACGCACCGTACCAATTAATCGTTCGTTGGAGCCGGCGTGTCACTGCACAGGCAAGAAATTCATCAGCAGCAGACTTTGCGCGTAGTTGAGGCCAATGCGTCGGTAGCGCTCATCGAGTATCTGGGTCAGCAGGTCGAGGCGCGCGACAATCTTGCCGAACTCGACGGCGAAACTGAGGTTGCTGCCCTCCTCTGATATCTCGTTGGAAAACAGCAGCAACACGCCATTGGCGTCCTGGCGCTGGCCGAGCAGCCAGGTGGCTTTCTCGATATTACGTGCGGCATTGCTGACGAACTGCGGGTTGATGGAGTCGGTCACGTAAAACTGCGTGCGCCCACCGTGGGCGGTCACGAGCATGCTGCCGATCGCGTAGATAAACGCCCCCACCCGATCCCCGCGAAACTCCGGGCTCAAGGAATAACTCAGGGCCGCCAGGTCACGACGCTCCCCCAGCGCTGGCAACGGCTGACGGTTTTCGATCGCCTGACGAATAGTCCGCGCAGCGGTCACCGCATCCGGGTAACCGGACTGGCGCCACTGGCTGGGGTTGCGCAGGTACAGCTTGCTCATCAACAGATAGAGACTTTGAAGGTTGTCGCGCATGCCCAGGGTGGCCATGCGATCCACGCTGGTTTGAAAAAACTCATCAGGCTTGCCGTCGCTGAACTGCCTGGCGATGTCACGCCCCTGCTGCTGGCTGCAGCCAGTGGTACACAACGCTAACAGTGCAGCCAGCAACAGCGGCCAGCGGGTGATAAAAGCAATTGACGTTCGATCCATCGGCACCGGGTCTATGGCTGTTGGCCACCCGCAGGAATCGGGTGGCTGGGACAGAGGTAGATCAGGAGAATGGAAAAAAGTGCAGCCCCACGGGTTCAGATAAGCAATGGACTACGGGGCGTTGCGACGATGGCTTTCAGAACGCATCAATCGCCGCTGTAGAAAATTTGAATTAGCGAGTTGCCCTCTCGGTCAAGAATTATGAACGCAGTCAATCTGACGAGGTAAGCGAAATGACTATCCAGGCAGAAACACTCGTACAACTGACCCAAGCCCTGAAAGAGCGTGGCCTGAATCTGGTGTCCGACGTGCACTTCACCCGCGCGCCCTATCGGCACAATCACCGCTGGATCTGCACCGTAGAGTAGAGAATCGTTTTGCGCCGATTTCAGTCTGGCGTCAGTGTTCCAGGATGACCAGGCCTAGCTGTTCAGCTGAAAAAACACGGAACGTCTCCATCAGAGGGGATCGGTCTGCAAGGCGTGCGTTGACGTGGACAACGCCCGCGAATCAAAGACTGCAGCCCCCGGCAGGGCCTGCCAGACGGCGGGGCCGGCGGCAATTTCCTCGGCACTCAGCAGGCAGGTGTCGAGCGCGCGTTGCAGTGCGGGGATGTCCAGATCCTGGCCGATGAAGACCAGCTCCTGGCGACAATCGCCGACAATCCTGTCCCATTTGGCCATGATGCCCTGCAACCGATAGTGGTCCTGCGGCCATTGCGCCGGATCGATGAAATTCCACCAGCGGCCGACATAATCCCACTGAAACTGCCTGCCGCTTTGTGCCAGCAGACCGGTTTCCTGATGTCGGCTGGCGAGCCAGAAATAACCTTTGCTGCGCAACAGGCGTCCGTTGCTCCAGGGACGGCTGAGAAAGTCGAGCAGGCGCTGCGGGTGAAAAGGTGCGCGCTCGCGGTAGACCCAGGACGTCACGCCATAGGTGTGCGACTCGGAGGCCGCTGCGTCGCCCTCCTCCATCTGTTTCATCCAGCCCGATGATGCCGCAAGGCTGGGTAAATCGAACAGGTGGGTACCGAGAATGCCGGCTAACGCGGTGTTGCCGTGGGTCATCGGCACGATGCGCGCGCTGGGATTCAGCCCCGCCAGGATCGCCTGCACGGCCTGGTAACCCGGCGCATCGAGCAGATCCAGTTTGTTGACGAGAATGACGTTGGCGTACTCCACCTGCTCGATCAGAAGATCCGCCAGAGGCCGCCTGGTCATGCCTTGTGCGTCGTCGCGGGCGACGGTGTCCGATGACTCCAGCAACCCCTGGAAACGGCTGCCATCGACCACCGTCACCAACGTATCAAGCCGTGCCAGTTCGCTGAGGCTGAAACCGTCGGCGTCGAGAAAGGCGAACGTTTCCGCGACCGGCATCGGTTCAGAGATGCCGGTGGACTCGATGAGCAGGTAATCGAAACGCTGCTGACGTGCCAGGGCGCTGATCTGCTCCAGCAGATCGGCGCGCAGCGTGCAGCAGATGCAACCGTTGCTCATCTCGATCAACTCGTCGCGCCCCCGGTGCAGCGACACATCGCGCTGCACCTCGGCGGCGTCGATGTTGACCTCGCTCATGTCATTGACGATGACTGCCACCCGCAGGCCTTCGCGGTTGCGCAGGATATGGTTGAGCAGCGTGGTCTTGCCGGCGCCGAGGAAACCGGACAGCACCGTCACCGGCAGTCGGCCTGTCAAGGCGTCGTCCGTCATGCGCTCACCGTGCCGTCGGCGTGGTCCAGATAGCTTTCGAACAGGTCGACCACCACCAACCCCTCATCGGCCGCATCGCCCCACAGGTCTTTCACGCGAAACTCGACGTGGTAGGTCGGCTGATGCGCCGCACGCGTATCGCCATGGCCGATCGCGTCCGGGAACGGCCATTTTTCTGCCGTGCGGTGCAGCACCACGCCCGTCTTGCCCCGTACGTAAGCCGGCATGCGCACATGCCCGGCCACGTATTCGTTTCGCACCACCACCCGGTCGCCCACTTCGAAGGGGGCGCGGCCGGTGATTGCCGCACGCCCACTCGACCGGGCAGGGTTTGCCAGCTTGAAATGAGACCCCAGGGCCTCATCAAGCTCCGCCTGGGTGATGACGCCTTTCTCGACCAGCAAGGTTGCGGTCGCAATCACATAACGCTCGTAGTACTGGGTTCCGACATGCTGGCGAACGTCCAGGCGTTCGACGGCATGGCGCACTTCGTCCACGCTGAACATCTTCAAGTGATCGGCACCGATGAACATCAGGCTGTAGGCCAGGTGTTCCCAGTCCTGCTTGAACACCGGTTGGTAGCTCAAGCTGTTGACGGTGTGGGGGACTTTTCCAAAGCCCTGGAAACCGCCGAGATCGTGAAAGCCATCCATACTGAAACCTCCGGGAATTGAACAAAAAGGGGCTGGGCTCAGCCAACTCGAGGCAAGGCGACGCCAATCAGCACGTCCTTGGTGACCAGTGCCTGAAGCTGCTCTTGCGTCATATGCTCGGTGCCTTCAGGTCTCACCGGCACCACCAGGTAACGGGTTTCGGCGCTGGTGTCCCAGACCTTGACCACCACGTCGGCGGGCAGCTCAGTGCCCAGCTCGCGCAACACGGTGCGCCCTTCGCGGACCAGGCGTGCGCGGAACTCAAAGCCCTTGTACCACTCGGGCGGCAGGCCCAGCACAGGCCAGTTGGTGCAGGAGCACAGGCTGCACACAATGACGTTCTTGAGGCGCGGCGTGTCTTGCAGCGCGACGATGTACTCGCCCTGCGGGCCGGTATAACCGAACTGCGCGCACGCGGCGGTGCCGTCCTTGAGCAACAGCGCGTGGAACTGCGGGTCGACCCAGGCCTTTGCGACCACCCTGGCGCCATTCTGCGGACTCCATTCGTGCGCCATCAGTTGCGTCATGTGTTCGATGTAGCCCTCGGGGATCAGGTCCTTTTGCTTGAGCACCTGCAATAACGCCTGCGCGCGTTCGCCCGGGGTTGATGTGGTTTTTTCAAGGGTGGTCATCGGTGAGTTCCTCATCAGTGAAGGTCGAAGCAGCGCCTGGCGTTATGGTTGTTGCGCTGCACGGGAGCGGCTAGGCGGTTTTCCAGTCGACGGCCGCTTCGAACGCGGCGGCCGCCTGGTAGATCGTGCCTTCGGCGTAGTGTTTGCCCACGAGCATCAGCCCGACCGGCAAACCGTCCACCAGGCCACAGGGAATCGACATGGCCGGATGGCCGGTAATGTCCTGGGCCGAGGCGTTGCCGATCATTTCCAGGGCTCGCGCCACGTAATCGGTGATCGAGCAACCCGGTTCCGGGTGGGGTTGGGCAATGATCGGCACGGTGGGCATCACCAGCAGGTCATAGCGGGCCAACGCCGCGTCATAACCGGCGCGCGCCAGGCGCCTGAGGTTTTGTGCCTTGGCGTAGTAGCGCCCGTTGTAGCGCTCGACCCCGTACTGGCCGACGAACATGCACAGCTTCAGGGAAGCGGACAGCTCATCCGCCTGCTCGCGCCATCCGGCCTGCTTGTCCAGCAAGGCGAGGTCATACAGCCCCTGCCAGTTAAACCCGGCGCCATTGCCGTGCATCATCTGCATGGTCAGGCCTTCGCAACCGATCGGGTGCCACAGCGAGCCTGCAATCCGGTGTTCGGCCACCGACACGTCTTCGACCTGTGCGCCCAGTTCTTCGAACCGGGCGATGGCATTGCGCACCGAGGCGGCGACGCGCGGGTCCTGATTGGCCAATTCGAAGCCTTCACGCAGCACACCGATCCTCAGCCCTTGCACGCCACGGTCCAGGTAATCGCTGTAGGTGTCGACCTGCGGCGCGGCCTGGCGCGGGTCGAGGCCGTCCGCGCCGGCCATGACTTCCAGCATCAAGGCGTTGTCGCGCACCGTTGCGGTAATGGGGCCGGCGTGGTCGAGGGTTGCTTCGATGGCCATGATGCCGGTGTACGGCACCAGGCCGTGGGTCGGCTTCATGCCGTAGGTGCCGCAGAATGCCGAAGGGATGCGGATGGAGCCGCCTTGATCGCCGCCCACCGCCATATCGACCTCGCCCGCGGCCACCAGCGCCGCGCTGCCGGAAGACGAGCCGCCCGAGGCATACCCCCGGCGGTAGGGATTGTGCACCGGCGCCGGATCGGACGTGTGGCTGCCGCCGGACAAGCAGTAATGCTCGCAGGTGGCTTTGCCGAGGATGGTTGCGCCCGCCTCCAGCAAACGGGTGACGACGGTGGCATCGAACGACGGCACAAAGCCCTCCAGGGGTTTGGCACCGTTCATCATGGGCACGCCGGCCAGTGAAATATTGTCCTTGAGCGCAACCGTCTTGCCTGCCAGTTTGCCTTCACGGGCACCGCTGACTTCGGTGCGGTAATACCAGGCGTTGAGCCGGTTGTGCACCGCCGACGGGCGATAACCCACGCTGCGCTCGTAGCGCGTCGGCGGAATGAAATCGGGCAGTTCGTCGATCAGGTCATAGGCGTCGAAGCTCCCCTGCATCAGGGCCAGGTATTCACTGGCTTGCTCGGGGCGAAGCTGCATGTGCAAGCGACTCGCAATGTGCTGCAGTTGCTCAAGAGTGGGGCGAACGATTGCCATGGAGGGCAGTCCTTATCGTGGGTGGCCTGGCGCTCAAGATAATCTGCGCCAGTGGGCACAGGCTTGGTTGAAACGGACAGCGACTTGGCTGGGCCGGACACCCCGCGCAACCCTCGAGGGCAGCCGGCCGCTGCCGTGCAAGACGGCGACCTTAAAACACGCGGGCGTAGCGCAGGTTCATGCGGAAATCTTCCCGGGGCCCGTTGTCCACCGACAGATCCTTGCCCAGTTGCAGCTGGATCTGGTCCTGGGCGGTGACGAACTTGGTGGCCGTCAGCCGGAAGTTTGTGGTGCCCAGCTCGTTATCCTGGTTGACGTGCTCGACGTTGGTTTCACCGCCCCAGGTGCGTCCAAAACCGATCCCGAAGGTGGTGGTGGCGTCAGGCATATAGCGCCCCATCAGCTGCGCTGCGTAGGAAACATCCTGCTTGAGCCGGTCGGCATTGGCGCCGTAATCGGTGTTGTCGCCATACCAGGTCGCGCCCCCCACCACGTCCACCGCCCAGTGAGGCGTGAAGTGCTTGACGTAGGCGCTCTGCAGTTCGAATTTCCAGCGGTTCTCACCGATGTTCAGCCCATCATCCTTGTCGTAGGTGCCCGTTGGGACGAAGACGTAGGGCGCAATGCTCAGGGTGTCGCGGGCGTCGTTGAAGCGCCACTTCACCGGTGCGGTCAGGATCAGGTCGCCAATCCCGCGGGTACTGCCCAGCGCCGAGGCGTCACCGGCGCTGGAGACATGCCCGAAGGGCAGCAGGAATTGCGGGTCGATGGTGACCGTGTCGCTCAGGGCGTACACATGCAGCAGACGCAGGATGCCGACATCCGAATTCAGCCTGAAATCCGAACTCGCCTTATGCCCCTTGGCGTAGGCCGAGTCCGTGGTGGAGTGCTGGTAATAGAGCGCACCGATAGTCGCGCCAACGGGGTATTGCTCATAGTCGCCGGGGGCGACCTCAACGGCGTGCGCCGGGAACACCGGCAATACCGTGGTGAGTGTGAGCAGGCGGAGCTTGTTCATGGTGTATTCCTCGCAAACGGATGCCGTGCCACCTGATGAGGTGGCAAGCCGGTGAAGTCAGGGCTTAGCGTGTGGGGACGCTCAGGCGGCTGCGGTTTGCGCGTCGCGCAGCATTCCGGTGTGGGGATGACAGTTGATGTATTCGAACAGTTGGCTCTTGGCGTCCGACACCGATACTTCGTGGTACAGGCGTAACTTTTTCAAACCCGCAGCCACACGGAAGAACGTCACGAAAATGCGCAGATGGGTCGGATGCGACTCGGCCCAGCGTTCGAGTTTCTCCACCGAACGCCAGTGGCCGATGTTGTAGCTCACATCCAGGAAGTTGCCGTCCAGGTCGATATTGCGCACGAACCGGTTGCTGTAGCAGCCCAGGGCCTGGCCGTTGTCACGCAGGAAATCCATGCCGTCCTGCAGGGTCGGCAGGATTTCGTCCAGATACAGCGAGCGCTCGTCCGCCTCGGCATCCGCCCAGTCCTGGCCCGAGCGAATCAGCGTGAGGTTGTCATGCCCCATGATCACCACCCGGCCACCCTTGGCCGGATCACCGGCGACCACTTGCAGTTCGCTGGTGGGCTTCATCCAGTCCGTCTGGGAGATCGGGAAACGGTCGCGCATCGAGCCCCAGTAACCGTGCTCCTCGATTTCGCCGCTGGTCGAATCCATGACGGCGCCGACACCGGGCAGGTTGTCCTGGAAGGCATACAACGTCTCGAACTGTTCGGTGCGCGGTGCGCTGATTTCACGGAAATAGCCAAGGCCGTCATTGAGCCGGTCCGGTGAAGCCCACCAGTCGTTGACCGGCGCCGAACGCAACCAGCGGCAATACGCGCCGGGGTCTTTCCAGTAGCCAACGACCATCAGGTTGTCAAAGCCGCTGTTGTCGGTGTGGTGGGTCAAGTCATGGGTCTGCGGGCCGTCGGCCAGGCTGAAACTGCCGACAATATGACGCATGGCTTGCAGCGCGGCTTCGCGCTGGGCCTCGCCTCGATACTGCACACCGAGATACGCCATCACCACCTGTTCAAGCTGCTCGTCTGCGCGGGCGACCCACATCGGGAACGGTGGCTGATACTCCTCGGGCACCCGGCGCGACAGGCTGCGTGGGCATTTGAGATGGGCGTCGATTGCAGATTCCATAGTGAGCTCCTCGTTATTTTCGTTCAGGCCTGCGGATGGGCGGTATGAGCGGCTGCGAGGTGCAAATTAGACCGGGACGACCAGGGGTCGCTTGGCTCGTCGAGACAACCGTTTGGTTGGGCGAGACAGGCGGCGGCCGCCGGGCCGACCGTGATCGGCGATGGTGCATGCGTACTTTCGGTGGGCATGCCCAGGGCGAACTCATCCCCCTGCGGTTACAGATAAGCGAGGCGGCAGGCACACAAGGTCCCGTGCAAACGCCTGGCCTGCTAATTGCTTGCCAAAAAACGCCCGTTACCCCTTCTCGAGCCCGCTGTACCGAGGTCCGTGCCATGAACCCGAGCACTCACTATTCGACCCTTGCCGTTCCTGCGCCCCGTCGCTTTGATTACTGGAAAGAAGTGGTCTGCCGCCACTGTCTGGCGGCCGACAGCAAACCCTTGTCCCAGAGCAGTTTTGATGGCGCCCTGACGGTCAACTCCGTCGGCGATCTGGACCTCTGCTCGCTGTCCTCGCCGTTGCATTATTGGGAGCGATCCGAGCGGCATCTGCGCAGCGGTCCGGCGGAAGACTTATGGCTGGGTTTCGCCCGAAATGGCCATGGTCAGATTGAACAAGGTGCACGCAAAGCCAACCTCGCAGCGGGGAATTTGTTTCTTTACGACGCAACCCAGGCGTTTCGCTTCAGCTTCGGTGGTACCGAAAATCACTTGGTGCGTATTCCGCGGGCCTTGCTCACCGAGCGTCTGCCGCGCATTGCGCAATACACCGCGATGGTCCTCGACGACCGTCGTCCGGGGGTCATCCCCTTGCGCGAAATGCTGCGCCAGGCCGCGAGCACGCCGACGTCGATGCAGGATGAACACATCGCAAAGCGTTATGCCGCGACATTGCTTGACCTGCTGGTGATCAGCCTTGAGCTGCAGGACCTGACAACCACCCACCAGGAACTCGACCTGTACGGCCGCATCATGCAGTACATTCAACGGCATTTGACCGAGCCGGACCTGTCGATTGAGGGCATCGCACGGGCTCACCATGTATCGACCCGCACCGTGACGCGCGCCTTCGCACGCTACCAGAAGACCCCCGTTGCAGAGATCTGGAAAGAACGCCTGAACGCCAGCCGTGAAGCGATCGAGCGCGGTCAGGTGCGCAGTGTGTCCCAGGCGGCACTGGACTTCGGGTTTTCCGACTTCTCCCATTTCAGCCACGCGTTTCGCAAGGCATTCGGTGTGGCGCCGAACACGCTGTTGCACCGCGGCTGAAGCGCACGGCTGTCATCTAAGACACGGCCCCCCCCTGCGCGCCTGCGCCTGGATGAACTGCCTCTGTACCCCTTCCAACAAGGCCTACGCGATTAGTAATCGCGCAATTATTTAGCGCGCCTATTATCTCGATTCATTCTTTTGTATTCCTGAATGTGCACCTGCCCCCCAAGCTGCGAGTGAGCGTCACTGCGCCGCGTGGATGTCTTGTCCGCGCTCCACAAACGGACGTGGAGAAGCCACGCCACTGAATCCCGGCCCCCGGAGGCCTTTATGAAATTAAGATCCTTGAATATCGCGCGCAGGGCTTTCGTCTGCTTTGGCCTGATCACACTGCTGCTGATCAGCCTGGCAGGTTTCTCCTATGTACAGATCGATCACCTGCGTAGCGCAGAGCAGGACATCGAGCAAAACTCACTGCCCAGCGTCCAGGTCATTGACGATATTCAAATCGCCCTGCTCCACGCGCGCCTTGAAAGCATCCGCATGCTTTCGAGTACGACCAGGGAGGTGCATGACAAATCGCAGTCATTGGTCGAAGACGCCATACAGGCACTTCAGTCGAAGACCGCGTTTTACCGTGAACACCTCATCTCCGGCGAGCAGGATGAAATCCAGTTTGCGAAGACCAGCCAGGCGATGAATGTATACATCGACGGCCTCAAGCAAGTGCTTGCCCTCGATAATTCCGATCATGACCAGGCTGTTGTTTTTGCGAACACCGAGCAGGCGCAGCGAGCAATCGCCTATCAGGATCAGCTCACCATCTTGCGTGAGCAGAATGGGCGTCAGGCGGTGGAGTCCGGCGAAGAGGCGACAGCGGTATACACCCATAGCGTGAGCGTGCTGATCTCGGTACTGGTCGTCGCATTCATCCTGACAATCGTCTTGGCGAGCTTGTTTACCAGAAGCATTGTCAGCCCCATCAACTCCTCGCTTGAGTTGGCGGAAAATATAGCGTCTGGCGACCTCACCCACGACCTTGAGGTGACAGGTTCGGATGAAGCCTCGCGCTTGATGCAGGCACTCAATCTGATGCAGAACAACCTCAGGAGCACCATTTCAGAAATCTCGGGAGCGTCTGCTCAACTGAGTACTGCAGCCGTTGAAATGACCTCGATCACCGAGAGTGCCGACCGCACCCTGCAACAGCAAAACAGCGAGATAGAGCAAGCGGCCACCGCCGTCACCGAAATGAGCGCGGCGGTTGAAGAGGTCGCCAGGAATGCCAACTCCACCTCCGAAGCGGCCATGCAGTCCAGCGTCTCGGCTGATCTGGGCAATCAGAAAGTGACTGAAACGCTGACGGCAATGCGTGGACTGACGGAACTGGTAGAAGTCTCGTCAGGCCAGGTAAAAGAACTGGCGGGCCAGGCTCAAGACATCTCCAAAGTATTGAGCGTGATCAGGGCGATTGCCGAGCAAACGAACCTGTTGGCGTTGAATGCCGCCATTGAAGCGGCACGTGCAGGCGAGCAAGGCCGTGGTTTTGCGGTGGTGGCCGATGAGGTTCGGGCCCTGGCGCACCGCACCCAGACGTCGACCCAGGAAATCGAACAGATGATCTCCACGATTCAGGCCGGTTCTTCAGCCGCCGTCGAGTTGATGCAAAAGAGCACCTCAGAGGTGTACACCACCCGAGATACCGCAGAGCAAGCTGGCCACTCACTGCGCCAAATCATTGATTCGGTACTGGAAATCAACGACCGCAATATCCAGATTGCAACCGCTTCCGAGGAGCAGGCTCACGTAGCGCGCGACGTGGATCGCAGCCTTATCAGCATTCGCGACCTGGCCATCCAGAGCACCGAAGGCACCCGCCAGACGTTGATGGCAAGCAATGAGTTGTCACGCCTGGCCGTCAACTTGAACGACTTGGTGCTGCGGTTCAAGACTTGAAGCTGGATCAACACCGATCACAGGCAAAAAAAATCCCGCAGAGCAGTTGGCTCGCGGGATTTCTCTTGGATGTTTTGGCGTGCAACCCGGGATTTATTTGGCTTGGCGAAGCACAAGCTCCGACAGACGGGTCTTAACGCGGAAGCAGAACTCACGAATTTGAAATTGATAGGCAGGCATGACCATATAGTTCAAATCGGCGCCCAGTGAATCCTTAACTTCCATGTATTTAGCGGTCTTGCTGGCAATGGCCTGGTATTCGACCTCGTATTTGTCGTAAGACGCCTTGTTGTAAACCTTCAGGACATCCAACTCTTTACGGCACTGCTCAGCGCGATTCTGGTTGAGTTTTGTCTCTGATTCCGGCTCTTGCTCCGGCTCTGCCGCCTGCGGTGAGTAAGGCACTGCGGCGTAAGCACTGGCGTTCGCAGGTGCAGCCTCATATCGCGCAGGCGATTGTGCGGGTGCCGGAGTTGCGGCCTCAGGCGCTTCTTGCTGGACGACGGCAGGAGGTGGTGTCACTTCAGGTTTTTCTGGAGTTTTAATAGCGCATCCCGAGAGGGCAATCCCTAGCACTGCAACGATGCCACACATTTTATTCATCGGTTCCACCAACAGGTCATTTCGGTTAGCTGAGTCGTTAGGTTCTGGGTAAAAGCCATGACTCATTCAATGATCGAGCATGAATTTCTACCAGCCTCAAGGCGCTCAGCCGCTCTTCCTTGAGTACGCAGATTAACGATGGTAGTAAAAAAACAGCGAGGTGACGAGTAAAAGCTCGTCAGAAAGACCACGGATTTTATGGGGCAATGGCACTGGCCGTCGTGGCGCTAGTGTCTGAGTGCCCCTCATTGAAAGTTCAGCTCGGTGCCAACCGCAGCCGTGGCACGAAGTGTACGCAGCCCCAAAAGTACCACCATCACCATCAACAGACCCGCGCCAATGGCTACGCCAAACCCAGCCTGCGCGCCATGAAAGTCAATCACAAGCCCCGCCAGCACGCCACCAAGCGCGACACCGATACTGATCCCTGTGGTCATCCATGTAAGCCCTTCGGTGATCCGGGACGGTGGAAGAATGATCGTGCCCAGGTTCATGACAACCACCATGGTTGGCGCGAAGGACATCCCGGCCACAAACAGCATTGCACACAGGATATAAACGTTCGGTGAAAGAATGGGCAGTACGGAAGTAGCCGCCGTTATCAACACGCCGATAAAGAATTGCTTTTCAATCGCCAGGGAGATTCTCAGTGCGCCGAATGTAAGGCCGGCGATCATGGAACCAAGCGCATAAGCGGCCAGGATGAAGCTGGCGGACGCGGGCCAGCCCTGCGCATTGGCGAAGGCTACAACCGCCACATCAACCGATCCGCCGATCACACCCATCGCCAAAAGCGCAAGCACAATGGTGCGAACGCCGGGGATAAGCAGGGTCGAGCTTGCGTTGCGCCTGATGCCTGCAACCACCGTGGGCTCAGTTTGGCGCTGCATGAGAAAAGCTGTAACGCCGACAATCAGCAACAGCACCGCTACAAGCGGCCCGGCTTCAGCGAAAAAACTTACGCTCAAGCCAATGGCAAGGGGTGGGCCGATGATAAAGGCAAGTTCGGTCAGAACCGTGTCCAGAGAGAAGGCCGTATGTAACTGTGGCTTGCCGCGGAAAAGCTGTGTCCAACGTGCTCTTATCATCGCCGGCATGCTCGGCATCGTGCCCGCCAATGCCGCCAGAACGAACAGCAGCAAGGCAGCGGCCCCCATGTAAACGGCGAGTATCAGCGCCAGCAACATACCAATGCTGAAGGCCGTCACGTAGGGCAGAACCCGACGTTGGCCGTGCTGGTCGACAAGTTTCGAGATATGCGGACCGATCAGCGCATTCGCCAGCGTGAACGTACCGGCCACCGAACCCGCCAGCCAGTAAAGCCCCGTCTGCTGCACCAGCATGGTAATAATGCCGATGCCGATCATTGCCTGTGGCAGGCGGGCAATCGAACTCGCAACTACCAATCCTACGACGCCCGGCGTAGCGAACAGTTCGCGATAGGGATTCGCCATGATTACTCCTTTTTTATAATGTGTTGCTGATAAGCAGCCCGACGCATGAGGCACGCACCGATAAGGCCGGCATCAGCGCTGATTGGTTATTTGCAGGTGCATGCAAGCGGGTAGCGACGGTCCACTTGCATGCAGATCGGCGCAACCCTCTACAGTAGCGCTCGATTCAAGGCTGCGGCCAAGTACGTGCGGTTATGGATATCTTCCATCATCGAGACGTGATCGCCTGGAATCGCTACCGAACTGATCGCCAAGTCAGGCAGCAACTCGCGCCAGCCGCCAACCCTGTCAACCTGAGATAAAGCACCGTGCTCAGGTTCAGTCGCGAAAAAATGATGGAGATTGACCGGTAACGGTTCGGGTTTGTAGGCACGCGCAATCTGCGAGAAATGATAGATGCCGTGCCATTTGGCGGCCTCCAGTACGATGTCAGCGTTGACATCATAGCCACCCAACGCCTGAGCTTTTTTGATCAGCTCGCAAATCTCCTGCACCTCATCGAGCACATCGAACTTATCTCGCTCCGTTTGCGAGGAAGCCGCTTTCACATGCTCAATAAAGTAGCGCCTGATGTCGTGGTCTTTATAGGGCAACTTATGCGGTGCAGGCACATCGATGAAACCTAAAAACTCGATACTGGCTCCCTTTGCTGTCAGTGCCTGGGCGATGGCATAGGCAAGAATCCCACCCGAAGAATACCCGGCAAGGCGGTACGGCCCCTCAGGCTGGATCGCCTGCATGAGCGGTATGATCCTTTCTGCCATATTTTCCAAAGAGTGCGGCAAAGGCTCGCCAATAGCGGCCCACGGCAATACATGAATCGGGCAACTGGCGCGGATTTGCTGGGCAAGCGAAATAGCATACGAATAATCGGCCAACCCCGAGGGCACGAAAAACACCGGGCACTCAGCACCGTCCGCGCGTACGGTAATCGCACCGATCCGCAGATCAAGCAGGGAAGACTGTGCGACCTGAGCAGCAAGGTTGGTCAATCGGGGGTGTTGGAAAATGTCGCTCAGCGAACATTCCAAACCATGATTTCTGATCTTCTGCATCATCTGAACGGCCATCAGCGAATGACCGCCGAGTGCGAAAAAATCGTCCTGCCGACCGATGCGCTCGAGCTCGAGCAACTCTGACCAGAGTGCTGCCAGGATCGTCTCCGTTGCACCTTGCGGCGGCTCATATGCCGCGTGGGCAAAGGCCTCATCCCCAGGAGCAGGCAAGGCCCGCCGGTCAAGCTTGCCATTCGGCGTCAGCGGCAAGTGTTCAATCTGCACAAAGGCTGCTGGCACCATGTAGTCGGGTAGACGCTCACTCAGATAATCTCTTAATCGTCCTGCCATAGGCCGACTCGCATCGGTGTCGGTGCCGGGTATGGAAATATCATCGGCCGGCTGCACCACTACATACGCGATCAGGCGTTTGTCCGGGTCTGCACCTTGCACGTCCACCACCGCCTCGCGGATGGACGGGTGCTCAGCCAGCCTGGCAGCGATTTCGCCCGGCTCGATCCGCAAGCCACGAATCTTGACCTGGTCGTCATTACGCCCCAGGAACACCAGATTTCCATTGGCTTGATAACGGGCCAAGTCCCCTGTTCGATACATGCGCGCATCGAGCGTAGCGGAAAATGGATCGGGCAAGAAGCGCTCATCCGTCAATGTGGCAAGGTTCAGATAGCCACGCGCGACCCCTGCGCCCCCAATGTAAATTTCACCGACCGCTCCCAGCGGAACGGGCGTGCCATGGGCGTCCAGAAGGTAAATGCAAGCGCTTGAAATAGGACGGCCTATCGGAACCGGATCAACGTCATCGCAGGAACAACGATGGACCGCCGCCCAGACTGTCGCTTCAGTCGGCCCATATTCATTGAACAACTCAACCGCCGCAAAGGCTGAGGCCACCTCCTGCACCAACTGCCCAGGACAGGCTTCACCCGCCACTATCACCTGACGCAATCGCGCATAGCCACGTTGGGCGACCTGCGCAAGAACCAATCTTGCAAGCGACGGCACCATCAGCAAGGACGTGACTTTATTTGCAATCAGGACGCGGCTGATGATGCAGGGGTCCACAACCGCCTCGCTACCGGGCAGACACAAGGCGCCGCCGGTCGTTAAGGTTCCGAAAATACCCGCCACGGAGCTGTCGAACGCCATGGACGACAGCAGCAGAAATACGTCGCCGAGACCTGACTTATAAAACGTATTCCTTGCAAATGTCGATGAGATCAATCCGCGGTGCTCGATCATGACCCCCTTGGGGTGCCCGGTTGATCCCGAGGTATAGATCAAGTAAGCGAGGTGACGGGATGTGAGATCGTCTATCTGCAGATTGGCATCCGCTCCAGTCGGTATTTCATTCGGGTCAAGCACCGGATAAGGCAGTAAGGCCCCACCAAGCGCTTGTCGCCCGGTCCAATCGGCCAGCACCAACAGGGGGGCCGTGTCGTCCAGGATGTATGCCAGACGATCTGCCGGATAAGCCGGGTCAAGCGGCACATAGGCGCCGCCCGACTTCAGGATAGCCAAGAGACCCACAATCATGGCCATGGAGCGCTCGACACAAATAGCCACGCGCTGGTCTGGCCCCACGCCCAACTCGACCAACCGCATTGCCAGCTGATTGGCCTTGGCATTGAGTTCAGAATAACTGAGCGTGTCACCGTCACAAATCAACGCTGTTGCCTGTGGGGTGCGCGCCACCTGCGCCTCAAACAGATGATGAATACATAGCTCCTGCGCAGGTGAGGCGTGCATCGGGTTCCACGTCTTGAGCAGCAATGTGCTTTCTGCCGCCGGCAGAATATTCAGCTGTCGAACCGGACGCTGCGGCGAGTGGTCCAGGAGCTGCGCCAGGCTGTCCAATGCCTGTTCCATGTAGGCACCCACACGAGCGGAATCGAACGGCGCCACCACTTGAGTCGTCAGCCCCAGCGAGTGACCGAAATCTTCGACAGACAAGGTGAACGGGTAATTGGTCCGCTCTTGCTCGCTCAAGAACTGCGCACCCTTCATTTGCCCCAGGGTCTGGACAATATTGTCAGCGCCCGCCAGATCATTGTGACGGTAGTTGAGCAAAGCGCTGAACAACGGCGTGCCGGTGGCGACCCCACTGCACCGTTGCGCCAGCGCCAGTGAGGCATGCTCGTGGGCGAGCAATGCCGCCAGGCGTTCATGTCCCTGCTGGACACTGTGGGCGGTCCCCATGCCACCTGAGTCAAATCGGATCGGCAGCGTATTGATGAACATGCCCATCGCCCGATCTGAACCATGACCGGCTTGCATGCGCCCGAACAGCACCGTACCAAACACAACTTTTTCCTGGCCGCTGGTGCGCGCCAGTACTTGGGCAAAGGCCACATGGCAAAGGCTGGCCAGACTCACGTTCAACCGCTTTGCCTGCGCCCGTAACCGCTCATTCAGCTCGGTCGGGATCATGCGGTAGGTCTGGCTTACCTGTGTCCCGTCCAGATGCACTTTCGCCAGACCAAAGGGCAGCGTCGGCTCCTCTATGTCAGCCAGCATGGACCTGAAGAAAACTTCATGCTCCGCCATGCTCTTACCTGACCGTACCTGGCCTATCAGGTTACGGAAAGGTTGGGGCGGCGGCAGTGTCTCACCACGCCCAGCGATGAAGGCCTGTACCTCGTGATAAAAGAACTGCAATGACGAGGCATCGTCAATCAAGTGATGTTGCAGTTGCACCAGGATGAACCGGTCTGCCTCAGGGTCATGCGCGATGATAAAGCGCAGCACGGGTGCCTGAGTCAGGTCGATCCGATGCCGACAGGAATCAAAGCGCCGCGAAAGCTGATCGGTAACAGGGCCTTTCGTCGGATCGAGCATCACCTCGGTGACCGAGAGAGAAGCCTGTCGCCAGACAACTTGCGCTGCACGAGACAACCCCTCCCAGACAAAGGCGGTGCGCAGAATGTCGTGACGGTTCACAACCTGTTGAACAGCGTGAAGATACCCTTCCAGTGTTTCACGATCGGCAAAGGCCATCTGCGCAACCAGCAAGTAGGGGTCGCCCTCCTTCGCCAATAGATGGTGGAAAAGGATGCCGTCCTGCATGGGTGAGAGCGCGTAGATATCCTGGATATTGGCAACCCCCCCAGGAACCTGTGAAACGATCGAGTCGATGTCCGATTGATTGAGATCAATCAGCGGCAACAGTTCGGGCGTGATAATACGCGTGTCAGACCCGATAAGATTGGGCGGCACCCGTTCTTCCCGATACTGACCAAGCTTCCCAGCCAGCACTGACAAAACCGGCGCCTGGAATAAATCCCGTACAGCCAGGCTCAAGTCCTCACGGCGTAACCGCTCGATCAATCGCACCGCCATAAGTGAATGCCCGCCGAGGGCAAAGAAGTTGTCATGGCGACCGACTTTCTCAACGCCAAGCAGCTCTGACCAAATTCCGGCAAGCACGACCTCTATCCAATCCAACGGTGCCTCGTAGATCCCATGGGCAAAGGCGTCGTCCTCTGGAGTCGGCAATGCTCGCCGATCCAGCTTGCCGTTGCCTGTGAGGGGTAAGCTGTCCATGCGCACGAACGCCGATGGCACCATATAATCGGGCAAACGGTCCATCAGGTAATCACGCAGCGCGCCCGCCAGCGCCAAGCCGGCCTGGCCAGTGTCTGGAATACCTTGAACATCGGAATCCGCGACGACGTAGGCGACCAATCTCTTGTCGGCAGCCTCACCCTGCGCCACCACTACCGCTTCGCGAAGGGCCGGATGCTCAGCCAATCGGGAGGCAATTTCGCCCAGCTCAATCCGAAAACCGCGAATCTTGACCTGATCGTCATTACGCCCCAGGAACACCAGGGTCCCGTTCGCAAGATACCGAGCCAAATCCCCGGACCTGTACATCCGCGCTCCGGACTCACCCACGAAAGGATCGCGCAGGAAGCGTTCGGCCGTCAGTTCGGGACGGTTCAGATAACCCCGCGCAACGCCGGCACCGCCGATGTAGATTTCCCCCGTAGCCCCCAACGGCACAGGCTGGCCGAAGGTGTCGAGAAGGTAGACGTTCAAGTCTGGCAAACGTCGGCCAATCACGCTTTCGTCTTGTTGCGCATCGACTGATGTCAGCGGGTAATAAGTGACATGGACCGTCGTTTCAGTGATCCCGTACATGTTCACCAATGTCGGGCCGCAGTCCCCTCGTTGGTCATACCATTCGCGCAGAGTCGAGGGTTGCAGCGCTTCGCCGCCAAATATGACATAACGCAGCCGGTCCGCTGACGGCTGCGCATATTTCATCAGGGCGGTGAAGGCGCTCGGGGTCTGATTCAGAACGGTGATGCCCTGCTCGCAAATCAACTGATAGAACGCTTGCGCTGAACGGCTGATCGCATGGGGCACTAATACAAGGGTGCCACCATAACGAAGGGCCCCCCACAGTTCCCACACCGAAAAGTCGAAGGCAAAAGAGTGGAATAGGCACCAGACATCACTCGCCGCGAAAGCAAAATCGGCGTGCGTCGTGTCGAACAGGCGCACCACCTGAGCATGTTCGATCATCACCCCTTTGGGCTGGCCGGTTGAACCCGACGTGTAGATAATGTACGCGAGATTCTCTGGGGTAAGATCGGGAACCTGTGGATCAGCCTCCGCTTCGACTGGCGCTTGTGCATGAGCCTCGTTTGGATCAAGTACGGTTCGCCCCTGCAAGGCGTCATCAAGGGCGTGGCGCCCGGCCGCGTCAGCCAGCACCAGCACCGGTGCCGTATCACCCAGGATGAACGACAGTCGCTCGCCCGAATACTCAGGGTCGAGCGGCACGTAGGCGCCCCCCGCTTTCAGGGTCGCCAGCAGGCCGACGACCATCGCCACAGAGCGCTCCACACAGATCGCCACGCGCTGGTCAGGCTCGACACCCAAAGCAATCATCCGGTGCGCCAACCGATTGGCCCTGAGGTTGAGATCGCCATAGCTAACCGAGTTGCCCTCAAAGACCAGTGCCGTTGCCTCAGGATTCAACGCAGCCTGCTCTTCGAACAGCTGGTGAATACACCGATGCGCCGGCTGGGCTTCATCCATCGAGTTCCATGTCTTGAGCAGCAGGGTGCGCTCCGACGGGTCAAGCAGGTTTATTTTTGCGACAGTCTGGCCCGCATCCTGTGTCATCACGCCAAGGACATTCTTCAGATATCCCACGTGACGCTCGATCGTGGCCGCGTCGAACAAGGCCGTTGCATAACCAAGGGCGCCCACAATTTGGTCGCCCGCTTCGGCCAGATTCAATTCCAGATCGAACCGGGCTACTGCATAGGAAGAACCCACCGTGCTGACTTCCAGGCCGGGTAAGTCCCATTGGCCTGCATCGAAGTTTTGCCAGGCGAATACCACTTGAAACAGAGGCGTATGGCTCAAACGCCTGGATGGCTGGATTATCTCTACCACCTGTTCGAATGGCAGGTCCTGATAATCCTGGGCCTGGAGTGCTCGCTCGCGTACTCGCGCAGTCAGCTCGGCAACGCTCGGGTTGCCGCCAAGATCAACGCGCAAGGCCAGTGTGTTGACGAAAAAACCTATCAACGACTCAATCTCACTATGGCCCCGATTGGCACTGGGCACGCCAACCACAATATCTTCCTGCCCCGACAGACGTGACAGCACCGCCGACCAAGCCGCCAATACTGCCATAAAGAGCGTGATGCCTTGCTCCTTACAGAAACGCTTTAGGGCCGTTGTGAGCTCTGCACTGAATTCGATAGGCACCGAGGCGCCGACAAGGGATTGTTGCTCGGGCCGGCGCCGATCAGTTGGCAGATCGAGTAGCGTTGGCGCATCAGCCAGCGTCTTTTTCCAGTACGCCGCCTGTTCGTTCAAGCGCTCCCCGGACAGCCATTGCCGCTGCCAGGCGGCGTAGTCGGGATACTGGACAGGCAACGGCGGCAATGGATCGGCCAGACGGTGACTGAACGCGGTGTAAAGTGCGCTCAGTTCTGGCAACAGGACACCGAGCGACCAGCCATCCGAAACGATGTGGTGTTGCGTCAGTAACAGTACGTGCTCACTAGCGCACTCGGCGTCAGGCACACGTACTAGGCATGCTCGGATCAACGGGCCTGCGGCGAGATCAAAGGGTTCGCGAGCCTCTTGAGTACAAAGCGTTGCAAGCTGCATTTGCGGGTCGGGGCCAACCAGATCGATCTCGCGCAATGGCAAACCCTGATTGCTGCCCAGCAGACGTACTTCGACCTCACCCGCCTGGGTAACGAAAACCGATCGCAATGCATCATGGCGCGACCACAGTGCATCGAGTGCTTGCTGCAGAACCTTCACGTCCAGTTGGCCGCGCAATCTCAGCGCCAGGGGGATGTGATAAGCGTCGCTGATGCCGCTGTCCAATTGCGCCAGGAACCACAACCGCTGTTGCGCGAAAGACAATGGCAGGGGCTGCGCACGAGGCAGGCGCTGGATAGATTCGCACGCCTCAGCACCTGCATTTCGTCGGGCGTCGACCGCCGAAGCCACAGCCTGAAGCGTTGGCGAGGAAAACAAGGATGCAATGGATAATTCCGCCCCGGTGACGGCTATACGATTGGCCAAGCGTACGGCCATGAGCGAATGGCCGCCGAGGGCGAAAAAGTTGTCCTGACGACCGACTTGCTCAACGCCCAACAGCTCCGACCACATTCCGGCAAGAAGGACCTCTGTAGCGCCTACCGGAGCCTCGTAGGCTTCAAGGGCATAAGCACTTTCTTGCGGGACGGGCAAAGCCTTGCGATCAAGCTTGCCATTGGCCGTCAACGGGAAGCTGTCCATCTGCACAAAAGCAGACGGCACCATATAACCGGGTAGACGGTGGCTCAGGTAATCCCGTAGTGCGCCCGCCAACGCAACGTCTGCGTCCGAAACCTCGGACTGCGTCAATACATAAGCCACCAGGCGTTTGTCGGTCTGTTCGCCTTGCGCCACGACGACCGCCTCACGCACGCCAGGGTGTTCTGCCAACTTGGCTGCAATTTCACCCAGCTCAATGCGAAAACCGCGGACCTTCACTTGATCGTCATTGCGCCCCAGGAACGCCAGATTGCCGTCCGGCAGATAACGGGCCAAATCTCCGGACCGGTACATCCGCGCGTTGGGCTTGCCGGAGAAAGGATCATGCAAGAAGCGTTCTGCCGTCAGCTCTGGCCGGTTCAGATAACCGCGCGTCACACCGGCGCCCGCGACATAGATTTCCCCCACTTCCCCGACGGGAACGGGCTGACCGTGCGCATCCAGAAGATACACGTTCAGATCCGGCAAACACTGGCCGATCACGCTGTCGGCCAGTTGCGTATCCAAAGATGTAAGCGCGTAAAAAGTGACGTGAACAGTGGTTTCAGTGATCCCGTACATGTTTATCAGTTGTGGACCGGACGCTCCCCTTGCGCCATACCAGTCGCGCAAGGTCGCCGGCTGCAACGCTTCGCCGCCGAAAATGACATAGCGCAATCGGTCCGATAAAGGTTGCGTGTATTCCATCAAGGCGGTGAAGGCGCTTGGGGTCTGGTTCAGGACGGTAACGCCCTGCTCACAAATAAGCTGGTAAAACGCTTTCGGTGTGCGGGTGACGGCATGGGAAACCAACACCAACGTGCCGCCATAACGCAGCGCGCCCCACAGTTCCCAGACCGAAAAGTCAAACGCGAATGAGTGGAAAAGGCACCAGACGTCAGTGGTGTTGAAACCGAAGGATCCATGTGTCGTGTCGAAAAGACGCACCACTTGAGCATGCTCGACCATGACGCCCTTGGGCTGCCCGGTTGAGCCGGAGGTATAGATGATGTAAGCGAGGTTGTCAGCGGTGAGGCCAGCCACCTCGGGGTTCGTGCGCGCCTCAACAAAGCGATCAGCGGGATCAAGGACGGTATAAGCCTCCAGAGCGCTCCCTAGCGCATCGCGCCCGGTCGCATCTGCGAGTACCAGAACCGGGGCCGTATCACCGAGAATGAACGCTAGCCGCTCTCCCGAACTTTCGGGATCAAGAGGCACATAAGCACCGCCCGCCTTAAGGATTGCCATCAGGCCAACCACCATCGCAGGAGAGCGCTCAACACAGATTGCCACAGGCTGGTCAGGCCTGACGCCTGACCCGATCAGCCGATGCGCCAATTGATTAGCTTTGACATTGAGTTCGTCATAGCTAAGCACTTGCCCTTCAAAAACCAACGCCCTTGCCTCGGGATGGCGCGCAACGTGTGCCTCAAACAGCGTGTGAATACACACGTGAATGGAATCTTCAGCCGTAAACAGGTGGTGCATCCTTGCCTCCAGAAGTGAACTAACTCACTTCTTAACGATTGATTGCACCTCCTCAGGAAGTGCAATTCCATGAAAATCATCGCCCGCCCCAGGCGGCCAATTACCCTAATCCATTCGAAGGTAACGTATTGATCATTAGAACTGACCAAGGTCTTTCGTGTAAGTCAGTTTTGGCATCAGGCCCACGTATCACAGGCCCTCCAGGCAAATCTCAGTAAAAAAACAAGTTATCTACGCCCCTACCGGCGATGCCCGTGGACAAATAAACCTGGACAATCATGTATCCGGGTTGGAGATAAAAACAGCCCATCTAGCAAGGTATCTAAGTTAGATTTAACTGCGAAGCCCTGAAACCCTTGGAGCGCAAGAGTCTACCCGTGGTACTTCGAAGTCAACATTGGATCCGATCTTCATGCCCGCCACCTCGACTTTTGACATTGCTCGCCTGCGAGGTGATACGGCTCGGCTCACCCTGCCCTGAAAGCCTCCCAGAGGCTATTGAGAAAAATCGCAGGCAAAAAAAAATCCCGCGAGCGTTTGCTCGCGGGATTTCTCTTCAATGTTTGGCGGGAAACCAGGGATTCGAACCCTGGGAACGCTATTAACGTTCGCCGGTTTTCAAGACCGGTGCATTCAACCACTCTGCCAATTTCCCTTGCGCATCACGGGATTATAGTCGCTCATCCCGTCTCAGCGGGCGCCATAATACCCGAATGAAACACACTGTCAAACTCTCTGCATAGCTTGTTACAGAGCGTCTGTTATGATCTTTGCGACTGAACGTTTCAAAACTGAAGGAGTGTCGCCATGCGCGAACAGAATTACGCAGTGAATGGCAACGCGCAGGCTGAGCAGCTTGAAGTCAGCCGCGTGTTGCGCAATACGTACGGCCTGCTCGCCCTTACCCTCGCATTCAGCGGCGTGATGGCTTACGTGGCCCAGCAGATGCGCGTCGGTTATCCGAATATCTTTGTCGTGTTGATCGGCTTCTATGGTCTGTTCTTCCTGACCAACAAGCTGCGCGACTCGGCCTGGGGCCTGGTGTCGGCGTTTGCCTTGACCGGTTTCATGGGCTTTATCCTTGGCCCGATCCTTAACCGTTACCTCGGCATGGCCGGCGGTGCAGAAGTGGTCAGTTCGGCATTTGCCATGACTGCGCTGGTGTTTGGTGGCCTGTCGGCGTACGTGCTGATCAGCCGCAAGGACATGAGCTTCCTGGGTGGCTTCATCACTGCGGGCTTCTTCGTGTTGCTGGCGGCGGTGGTAGCCGGCATGTTCTTCCAGATCAGCGGTTTGCAACTGGCGATCAGCGCAGGTTTCGTGCTGTTCTCCTCGGTGTGCATCCTGTTCCAGACCAGCGCCATCATCCATGGTGGTGAGCGTAACTACATCATGGCGACCATCAGCCTGTATGTGTCGATCTACAACCTGTTTATCAGCCTGTTGCAGATCTTCGGCATCATGAGCCGTGACGACTGATTGTCAGCGCTATAAAAAATGCCCCGTATCGTGAGATACGGGGCATTTTCATTTGTGGGGCGGTAGACGCTCAGTACCTGTTAGGTTCCATCTCAAGCTCCACCCCGAAGCGCTCGGCAATGTCCTGCTGGATACGCAGCGCCAGGTTGGCAATATCCCGCCCGGTGGCTGAGCCGTAGTTCACCAGCACCAGCGCCTGCATTTTATGCACGCCGGCATCGCCATCACGAAAGCCCTTCCAACCCGCCTTGTCGATCAGCCAACCGGCGGCGAGCTTGACTTGCCCGTCTGCCTGAGGGTAAGCCACCAGGTCCGGATACTGGCTTTTCAACTCGGCAGCCAGGGCCTGGGGCACCAAGGGGTTTTTGAAAAAACTACCGGCATTGCCCAGCTCTGCCGGGTCCGGCAATTTTTCGCGGCGAATACTGCAGATCGCCTGGCTCACATCCTTCGGCGTGGCCTCGGTGATGCCCTGCGCGGCCAGGCGCTGTTGCACCGGGCCGTAATCGAGTTTCAGGTGACTGGCGCGACTCAGGGCGAAGCGTACCCGCAGGATCAACCAACGCCCGACTTCGTGCTTGAACAGGCTGTCGCGGTAAGCAAACTGGCATTCGTCCAGGCTGAAATCGCGCAGCTCGCCCGTCTGGCGATCCAGCGCCGTGAGGCCGGCAAACACGTCCTTGATCTCGACGCCGTAGGCGCCGATGTTTTGCATCGGCGCGGCACCGACCGTGCCGGGGATCAGGCTGAGGTTTTCCAGGCCGCAAAAACCCTGTTCCAGGGTCCACGACACAAAGGGGTGCCAGGCTTCGCCCGCCTCGGCTTCAATCACCACGTGCTCGCCATCATCGTGCAGTACGCGAATGCCCTGGGTCGCCATGCGCAACACCAGGGCGGGCACGTCCCGGGTCAGCAGCAGGTTGCTGCCGCCGCCGATCACCAACAGCGGCACACTGTGCGCGTCGGCGTAGGCCAGGGCGTCATGCACATCGGCATCACTGCGGGCCTCGGCAAACAGCTGGGCGCGTACGTCGATGCCAAAACTGTTGAATGGCTTGAGCGATACCTGCGCTTGTACGTGCAAGGTCATAGCCGGCCCTTCAATTCGATCACCAATGAATCACAGGCGCGCTCGATCAGGTCCAGCACCCGGTCAAAGCCTTGTTCGCCTTCGTAGTAAGGGTCTGGCACCTCGTCCACTTCGCCGTCGAAGCGGCGCAGGAACAAATCCAGCTGCGCCTTACCCTGCGCAGGCTGCATGGCTTTGAGGTTGCGCAGGTTGCTGTGGTCCATGGCCAGGATCAGGTCATAGCGCGCAAAATCAGCGCGGCTGACCTGTTGGGCACGCTGGGCTGACAAGTCATAGCCCCGCGCCAGCGCTGCGCGTTGGCTGCGCAGGTCCGGTGGGTTGCCGATATGCCACTCCCCGGTCCCCGCCGACGCCACCTCAACCTGATCGGCCAGGCCGGCTTCGCGCAACTTGTGGCGCAAGACGCCTTCGGCGGTGGGCGAACGGCAGATATTGCCCAGGCAGACAAACAGGACTTCCATCAAGCCCCCAGCAGGCGACGGACGCGCTCAAGATCTTCCTGGGTATCGACGCCTGCAGGCGGTGCTTCCAGCGCATCGCCCACGTGGATACGCACGCCGTGCCACAAGGCCCGCAGTTGCTCCAGGGATTCGGTGTTTTCCAACCAGCACGGGCCCCAGCTGACGAAGTCATGCAGGAAACCGGCGCGATAGGCGTAGATGCCGATGTGGCGGCGGTACGGCACGCCTGGCGGCAGTACGCCGGGGTTGCTGGCAAAGGCGTCCCGCGCCCAGGGCAGGGTCGAACGGCTGAACGTCAGGGCCAGGCCGTTGATATCGCTGACCACTTTCACCACGTTCGGGTTGAACAAGGTTTCACTGTCTTCGATCGGTTCGGCCAGGGTCGCCATGCGCGCTTCGCCATGGGCCGCCAGATTGGCGGCGACCTGGTCGATGACGCTGGGCGGGATCAACGGCTCGTCACCTTGCACGTTCACCACGATGGCGTCGGGCGCCAGGCCCAGTTGCGTAGCCACTTCGGCCAGGCGATCGGTGCCGGAATTATGGTCTTCGCGGGTCAGCACCGCCTCGGCACCGAACCCCTTGCAGGCTTCGATGATGCGCGGATCGTCAGTCGCCACCACTACCCGCTCAGCGCTGCTTTTGCAGGCCTGTTCCCACACCAACTGGATCATCGGCTTGGCGCCGATCATTTGCAGCGGCTTGCCCGGCAGGCGGGTCGACGCGTAGCGCGAAGGAATCACCACGGTAAAGGCGGTAGTCATTTATCCAGGCGCTCATCGGTGGTCAGGGTGCGCGCTTCGCTCTCGAGCATCACCGGAATGCCGTCACGGATCGGATAAGCCAGGCCGGCACCTTTGCTGATCAGCTCGGTTTTATCGGCGCTGAGCTTGAGCGGGCCTTTGCAGATCGGGCAAGCAAGGATGTCGAGCAATTTGGTGTCCATGGGTATGTCCTGGAAATAAGCGGTTTAAGGCAAAAAACGGTTGGGCAGCAGGCGCATCAGTTGTGTGTCGAACCAGGCGACAAACGCCGGCGACGGCAGCGCATCCACCGCAAGGTACCACCAGTCGGGCCGGGCGAAGGCGCGGCACTTCACCGCGTCCTTTTCAGTCATGACCAGCGGCCAATGCGGTGTGAAATCCAACACCTGGGCACTGTAGGGCGCGTGGTCGGCAAACGCATGGGGGATCGGCTGCCAGTGTAGCGTTTCAAGGGTAGTGAAGAAACGTTGCGGATTGCCGATACCGGCAACCGCGTGTACCTGCTGGCCTGGCGGAAAGTAGGTAACCGGCTGCCGCTCGCCACTGTGCAGGTTGATCAGCGCCGCAGGCGCAAGGCCAAAGGCAAAGCCGTCTTCGCGGTCCTCGGCGGCACCGTTATAGAGCAGCGCATCCACGCTGTGCAGGCGCTCGACCGGCTCGCGCAACGGCCCGGCCGGCAGGCAACGACGATTGCCCAGGCCACGGGCGGCATCGATCAGTACCAGTTCGAGGTCGCGGGCCAGGCGGTAGTGTTGCAGGCCGTCGTCGGAAAGGATCAGGTCCAGGGGTTCGCTGGCCAACATCGCGTTCACCGCGCGGCTGCGGTCCGGATCGATCATCAACGGGACACCGCAGCGCTGCACGATCAGCAAAGGTTCGTCGCCGGCCACGTCGGCACTCTGATCGGCTTCGACTCGCCAGGGCAACTGTGGCGGCTTGGCGCCATACCCTCGACTGACCACGCCCACGCGCAGGCCACTGCGGCGGCAGTGCTCGATCATCCACAGGATCAGCGGCGTCTTGCCCGTGCCCCCGACGGTGATATTCCCCACCACCACAACGGGCACCGGTGCCTGATAGATAGCGCCCTCGCCCGCCAGGAAGCGCGCGCGCTTGCGCAGCACCACCCGGCGATACAACGATTCCAGCGGCCGTAACAGCACGAGCGCCGGATGGCCCTCATACCAGGCCTTGAGCAAACGATCGGACATGGCCATCAGGGTGGGCTCGCCGCCTCGACGGTGGTCATGCGCAGATGACTGAAACCGAGCTTGCCGGCGGCGTCCATCGCGGTAATCACAGCCTGGTGCTGGGTCTTGCCGTCGGCACTGATCGACAGTGGCAGGCTGGTATCGCCGCCGGATTCCTTCTGCAGGGCTTGCATCAGGCTGGCCAGGTCGTTTTTCTCCAGCAACTGGTTGTTCACCGAAAACACCCCATCGGCGCTGATGGCAATGTCCAGTTGCTTGACCTGCTGGTCTTCGGCCGGCGAGCCGCTGACGGCTTCGGGCAAGTCGACGCGCAGCTGGGTTTCCCGGGTGAACGTGGTGGTGACGACAAAGAACAGCAGCAGGATAAACACCACGTCAATCAGCGACGCGAGGTTGATATCGACATTTTCCCGTCGCTTGCGGCGAAATTTCACGCTTTGCCCTCGACCAGGTCCACATCACGGTCGCCCTGCACCACTTCCACCAGCTTGATGGCTTCCTGTTCCATGCCGACCACCAGTTCATCGATGCGCCGTTGCAGGAAGCGGTGGAAGAACACCGAAGGGATACCCACCATCAGGCCCGCGGCCGTGGTGATCAGTGCCTTGGAAATACCACCGGCCAGCACGGCGGCGTTGGTGGTCATGCCCGAGCCCATGAACGAGCTGAAAATATCGATCATACCCAGCACCGTGCCCAGCAAACCGAGCAGCGGCGCCATGGCGGCGATGGTGCCTAGGGCGTTGATGTAGCGCTCCAGTTCATGGATCACCCGTGCGGCGGCTTCCTCGATGCACTCTTTCATGATCTCGCGACCATGCTTGGAGTTGGCAAGGCCGGCTGCAAGGATTTCACCCAGCGGCGAATTGGCGCGCAGCTCCTTGAGCTTCTCTTTGTCGAGCTGCTTGTTCTTGATCCAGCCCCAGACTTGCCCCAGCAGATGCTCGGGGGTGACGCGACTGGCGCGCAGGGTCCACAGGCGTTCGGCGACGATGCCGAGTGCGGCGATGGAACTCATGATGATCGGCAACATCATCCAGCCGCCGGATTTGACCAATTCCCACACAGTGAATGCCCCCTCGAAAAAGTGCGCCACTTTATCATATAGGTTCGGCGGCAGGGTTCGTTGGCCGCAGACCAGGCTGTCGCAGCCTGCGGTGTTTGGTAACGCCGGATTACGGCAACGGTTCGCGCCAGAACCGGCGTTGACTGCGCGCAACAATGGCGGGCTGGAAGGCGCCCAACTGAAAGCGCACGGCCCCGTGTTCCGCGCTGTCGTATAGTCGGCTGCCCTGGGCCTGATAGCGCGCGACCACTTGCACATGAGGATGACCGAAGGCGTTGCCCCGCCCTCGGGAAATCAGCACCGACTTTGGCGCAAGCCTTTGCACAAAGGGCTTGGATGACGAGCTGCGGCTACCATGATGGGGCGCTTGCAGCCAATCGGTTGGCACCGCCAGCGGCGTATCAAGCAAGGCGCGCTCCGCTGCGCTGTCGATATCGCCGGTGAGCAACAGCCGTTCACCCTTGGCCTGCACCTGCAACACACAGGACTTTGGATTGCCACTTATGGCGCCGGACCACTGCCACAACACGAAGGACACACCATCCCACTCCCACCGTTCGCCACTGATACAGGGCCCGGTCCCCAGAAATGCCGGCAACCCCTCGGTTTCGCCGCCTACCACGCGTGCGATGGGCAAACCACGGGCTATCGCTGCCGCGCCACCGGCGTGATCGGCATCGGCATGGCTCAGCAGCAGCATGTCCAGCCGCTGTACCCCGAGCTTTTTCAATGACGGCAAAACCACGCGCGCGCCCAGATCGACCGCCCCGGAACGCGGCCCTGCATCATAAAGCAGCGCATGATTGCGGGTGCGCAGGATCAGCGCCTGCCCCTGGCCGACATCCAACTGCACCACCCTCACCTGCCCGTGGGGTACCGACTCCCTGGGAGGAAACACCGCCAGCAACAGCATGGGCCAGCCCAGCAACCGAAACGGCACCCCCTTGGGCAGTAGCAGCAGCAGCGCGCCCAGCAGGCTGGCCAGCCAATACACCAGCGGCACCTGGGCCGGCGTCCAGGCCGGCAACTGCCCGGCGAGCAGGGCCAGCACGTTGAACCACCCTTCCAGCGCACCGCCGGCCAACCAAAGCAGGCCGTCGCCGATCACCGGCACCCACAACAGCACCGTGCCGAGCAGCGCCAAAGGCAACACCACCAGACTGATCCAGGGTACGGCGAACACATTGGCCACCGGCGCAATGAGGCTGATGGGTAAACCCAGCACCAGCAGGATTGGAAACAGGCCGATAGCAATCAGCCACTGGGGACGCGTCCACGCCTGCCAGAGACTCCAGGGGCCCAGCCGCCCGCCGAACGTCAGGATCAGGATCGCAACCGCCGCAAATGACAACCAGAAGCCCGGCGTCAGACTGGCCAGCGGCTCAAGCAGCAGTACGCCATTGAACGCCAGCAATAACGGCCACCACGCGCCCAGCTGTCGAAAGCGCAGCCGCCACAGCAACACCAGCCCGACCATCACGCAGGCCCGCTGCACCGGCACGCCAAACCCCGCCAGCAGGCCGTAACCCAGCGCTGCGGCAAAGGCCAGGCCGCAGGCCCACGGCAGCCATGGCAGGTGGCGCGGCCAGCAACCGTAACGGGCCATCCCGGCCACCAGTGCGTAGATCAGCCCGGCCAGCAAGCCGATGTGCTGACCGGAAATGACTAACAAATGCACGGTGCCGGTGTCTTGCAACACCTGCCATTGCTCCGCCCGCAGCCCGGAACCGTCACCCAGCACCAAGGCCGCCAGGGCGGCCTCATGGGTTTGCGCATCGGCGGCCATCAGGCGTTGACGCAGGCTGTCGCGCAAGGCGTTGCGGGCCGGCGCCAGGCGCTGGCCGTCTTTCACCGAGCCCGTGGCCCCGATGCGTTGCGCCAGCAGCCAGGCCTCGTGGTCGACGCCATGAAAATTGAGCAGACCGGACGGCCGCTTGAGGGTGACAGCCAAGCGCCAGCGTTCCCCACTGCGCACCGGCGGCCCGCCGTGCCAGGAGACACGGATGCGCTTGGGCAGCCGGGCCTTGCGCGACCGGCTGTCGGCCAATTCAAAACGCACACCGGTGTCCGTCTGTTGCGGCAACCCGACCACACGCCCCTCCACCCAACGGGTCTCGCCGTCCAGCGCCGGGCGCAATCGGTCATCCAGTGCCCACTGCGCGCTGATGCAAGCCCAGCTCAAGCCCAGCAGGAAAAACGCCAGCGGATAGGTGCGAAACGGCAGCAGCATCAAGGCCAACACCGGCATGGCCAACAGCCATCCGGTGGGCGGCAACGCCGGAAGAAAGCGCAGGGTCAGTAACCCCAGCGCGAGCGCGAACATCCCTGTCCTCATGAATCATTCCTTTCAATGACTCATCCAGTCTTAGCCGGAGTTCCCAGGGGCGCCTTTGATGTTTTGTCACAAAGTCTGAATTTTCTGTTTATAGAATACGCGCATACTTGCCCCTCGAACTGACCTGGACCCCCTATGCCCCGGCGCTTATTCAAACGGTACATGCCCGACCCCAGCAGTATCAGGGAACACAAGTCATTACAGTTTCTTGGCACCCTGCTGCATGATCCGAACCTCTGGCACCTGAACCGGCACTCGGTGGCTCGCGCCATGGCCGTGGGGTTGTTTGCCGCATTTATCCCTATCCCGTTGCAGATGTTGCTGGCCGCGATCCTGGCGATCGTGGTGCGCGGCAACATGCCGATTGCCGTCAGCCTGGTGTGGCTGACCAACCCGGTGACGATGCCGGTGGTGTTTTTCTGCACCTACATGACCGGCGCCTGGTTGATGAACGTGCCGCCACGCAGCCTGCCCGATAACCTCACCTGGGAATGGATCAGCGGCGAGTTGAGCACAATGTGGCAACCATTCCTGCTGGGCTCGGTGGTCTGCGGGTTGGTATTGGGTGCCCTGGCCTACTGCCTGACCATGGGATATTGGCGCTGGTGGGTCACGCACCAGTGGAAGAAGCGCAAATTGCGCCGCCGCTGAGGGCTAACGGGCAGGCAGGTGCAGATGTACGCGCCGGCACTGCGCGCAATGCGCAAGCCCGGGCCGTGAACCGTCCAGCCCGATAACGGGCGCGAAGATACATTCCAAGTCAGCCTCATCGGTACCTCCCCCTGATCCTCCCGCCAGACGCCGGCCGGCGCCGAATCGCCCGAAGATTGCTACATGTCACTAATTTACGAGATTCCCGAGGGCGCAAATGGCTACACTGCGCACGTGGCGTGGGCCGGATGCCTGCGTGGATGATTGATATCAATGTGGTAGCAGGAGAGTGGCGTGCTTAGAAGAATGGGAATAAAAGGCCGCGTACTGTTGCTGACTTTATTGCCGACCAGCCTGATGGCCCTGCTGTTGGGAGGCTACTTCACCTGGATGCAGCTCTCCGAACTGCAGACGCAATTGCTGCAACGCGGCGAAATGATCGCCGAGCAGTTGGCGCCGCTGGTCGCACCGGCCCTGAGCAGCAGGAACACGGACCTGCTGGAGCGCATCGCGACCCAATCCCTGGAACAACCGGATGTGCGCACGGTGTCGATCCTGGCGCCGGACCGCTCGTCCCTGGCCCATGCCGGCCCGACCATGCTCAATCAACCGCCCACCGGCAACAGTTCGCATCTGCTGCAGCGCAGCGGCAATGATGCCACCCGCTATCTGATGCCAGTGTTTGGCCGCCATCGCAACCTGGCGGGCGAGCTGATCCCGGATGAGTCCGACCGCCTGTTGGGCTGGGTCGAAGTGGAACTGTCCCACAACGGCATGTTGCTGCGCGGCTATCGCAGCCTGTTCGCCAGCCTGCTGCTGATCGCCATCGGCTTGATCTGCACCGCGGCGCTGGCCCTGCGCATCAGCCGCACCATCAATTCGCCGATCGGCCAGATCAAGCAAGCCGTGGCCCAGCTCAAGGACGGCAACCTGGAAACCCGTCTGCCGCCGTTGGGCAGCCAGGAGCTGGATCAGTTGGCGTCGGGCATCAACCGCATGGCCGAAACCCTGCAAAACGCCCAGGAGGAATTGCAACACAGCATCGACCAGGCCACCGAGGATGTGCGCCAGAACCTGGAAACCATCGAGATCCAGAACATCGAGCTGGACCTGGCCCGCAAGGAAGCCCTGGAAGCCAGCCGGATCAAATCGGAGTTCCTGGCCAATATGAGCCATGAGATCCGCACCCCGCTCAACGGCATCCTGGGCTTCACCCACTTGCTGCAAAAAAGCGAATTGTCGCCGCGTCAGCTGGATTACCTGGGCACCATCGAAAAATCCGCCGACAACCTGCTGGGTATCATCAACGAAATCCTCGACTTCTCGAAGATCGAAGCCGGCAAACTGGTGCTCGACAGCGTGCCCTTCAACCTGCGCGACCTGCTGCAAGACACCCTGACCATCCTCGCTCCCGCCGCCCACGCCAAACAGCTCGAACTGGTCAGCCTGGTCTACCGTGACACGCCGCTGTCACTGGTGGGCGACCCGCTGCGCCTCAAGCAGATCCTGACCAACCTGATCAGCAACGCGATCAAGTTCACCCGCGAAGGCACCATTGTTGCCCGCGCGATGATCGAGGATGAACAGGAAGACAGCGTGCAGCTGCGCATCAGCGTGCAGGACACCGGCATCGGCCTGTCCAACCAGGACGTGCGTGCGCTGTTCCAGGCCTTCAGCCAGGCGGACAATTCGCTGTCGCGCCAGCCGGGTGGCACCGGCCTGGGCCTGGTGATTTCCAAGCGCCTGATCGAACAGATGGGCGGCGAAATCGGCGTCGACAGCACACCGGGCGAAGGCTCGGAGTTCTGGATCAGCCTGAACCTGCCCAAGACCCGCGACGACGTTGAAGACTTGCCCAGCGCGCCGCTGCTCGGACGCCGCGTGGCCGTGCTGGAGAACCACGAGCTGGCGCGCCAGGCCCTGCAACACCAGTTGGAAGACTGCGGCCTGGAGGTGACCCCGTTCAATACCCTGGAAAGCCTGACCAACGGCATTACCAGCGCGCACCAGACCGAACAGGCGATTGACCTGGCAGTGCTCGGCGTCACCGCCAACGACATCCCGCCCGAGCGCCTCAACCAGCACTTGTGGGACCTCGAACACCTGGGCTGCAAGGTGCTGGTGCTGTGCCCGACGACCGAGCAGATGCTGTTCAACCAATCGGTGCCCAACCCCAACAGCCAGTTGCAGGCCAAGCCCGCGTGTACGCGCAAGCTGCGCCGGTCCCTGGCCGACCTGATCAGCCCGCGCCCTTTGCGCAGCGAACCGGGCGAGCCATTGTCCAGCCGTGCGCCGCGCGTGCTGTGCGTGGACGATAACCCGGCGAACCTATTGCTGGTGCAAACCCTGCTTGAAGACATGGGCGCCAAGGTCATGGCCGTGGAAAGCGGCTATGCGGCCATTGACGCGGTCAAGCAGGAAACCTTCGATCTAGTATTGATGGACGTGCAGATGCCGGGCATGGACGGGCGCCAGAGTACCGAAGCGATTCGGCAATGGGAAAGCGAACGCCATGGCACGCCACTGCCGGTGGTCGCCCTCACCGCCCATGCCATGGCCAACGAAAAACGCGCCCTGCTGCAAAGCGGCATGGACGATTACCTGACCAAACCCATCAGCGAGCGGCAACTGGCCCAGGTGGTGCTGAAATGGACCGGCCTGGCCCTGCGCAACCAAGGGCCGGAACGCGTTCCCGAAGGCCCCGGCCCAGGCGTGCAACTGCTGGTGCTGGACCATGAGGAAGGCTTGCGCCTGGCCGCCAACAAGGCGGACCTGGCGGCCGATATGCTCGCCATGCTGCTGGCCTCGCTGGAAGCCGATCGCCTGGCGATCACGGTCGCCCGTGAAGCCAATGACAATCATGCCCTGATCGAACGCGTCCATCGTCTGCATGGCGCCACACGCTACTGCGGCGTGCCGCAATTGCGCGCGGCCTGCCAGCGCGCCGAAACCCTGCTCAAGCAGGATGACGCCAAGGCCATGGCTGCACTGGATGAACTGGACATGGCAATTGCACGGTTGGCCAGTGAAGCGCGGGTCAGTGCCTGAGGCTTTTTTCATGTGGGGCTTTGCCTTGATGCCTGTAGGAGCGAGCTTGCTCGCGAAAAACTCCCAGGCACCGCGTTCATTCAGACGGCACGCGTTATCGTTGACGTTTTTCGCGAGCAAGCTCGCTCCTACAGGCATTTTTCACGTGTAAATCGCAGGGAGCCTCTTTTAATGCGCGTCATTCTTTTCAGCAGCCAAGCCTACGACCGCGACAGTTTCAGCGCTGAGCCACTCCCCCAGGGCATCGAGCTGCAATTGCAACCCGCCCGCCTCAACCTCGACACCGTGGCCCTGGCCGAACACCACCAGGTAGTCTGCGCCTTTATCAACGATGACCTCAGCGCCCCGGTACTCGAGCAACTGGCCAAAGGTGGCACGCGCCTGATTGCGTTACGCTCGGCCGGCTATAACCATGTCGACCTGCGCGCCGCCAAGCGCCTGGGCCTGAGCGTGGTGCGCGTACCGGCCTACTCGCCCCACGCCGTTGCCGAGCATGCCGTCGCGCTGGTGCTGGCCCTGAACCGGCGCCTGCACCGCGCCTACAACCGCACCCGCGATGGCGATTTCAGCCTGCACGGGCTCACCGGGTTCGACCTGGTCGGCAAAACCGTCGGCGTGGTCGGTACCGGGCAGATCGGCGCCACCTTCGCCAGGATCATGAGCGGTTTCGGCTGCCGGTTGCTGGCCCACGACCCCTTCCCCAATCCTGAGGTCCAAGCCATGGGCGCGCGCTACGTGAGCCTGCCCGAACTGCTCGCCGAGGCGCAGATCATCAGCCTGCATTGCCCGCTGACGGCCGACAGCAGGCACCTGATCAACGCCGACACCCTGGGCCACATGCAACCGGGCGCCATGCTGATCAATACCGGCCGCGGTGGCCTGGTCGACACGCCGGCGCTGGTGGAAGCGCTCAAGAGCGGCCAACTCGGTTACCTGGGGCTGGATGTCTATGAAGAAGAGGCCCAGCTGTTTTTCGAGGACCGCTCGGATCTGCCCCTGCAGGACGACGTGCTCGCCCGCCTGCTGACCTTCCCCAATGTGATCATCACCGCCCACCAGGCCTTCCTGACGCGCGAGGCACTGGCGGCGATTGCTGGCACTACACTGGCCAATATTGCGGCGTGGGCCGACGGCCGTGCGCAGAACCTCGTCGAGGGATGATCAGCGGTCACATACCGGGCTCATGATAGTCCGGCACCCGTGATAGGATGCCGCGCCTATTTGGAGGATCCATGGCCGAACACGATTTCCGCTTCAGCTTGCTGAGCCCGCAACACACCCTGATCGAATGCCGCGCCCTGGTGCCGGGCCGTTATCAAGTCACCGGCAACGGTGGTTCGATCAAGCATGGCGACGTGCTGATCGTCACCCTGCGCGGCAGCAAAACCCTGTCGATGCGCCTGACCGTGGAAGGTGACGCGCGCTATTCCATCCGCCCGGCGGGCCAGTGGGTCGCCATGGCCCAGGGGCCGAAATTCGGCGAGTTGGAGATTCACACCTGGAAGGTCAATTGCGACAGCTGCGACAGCGTGCTGGAGTTCGAATTCGCGGTGGAAACCAAGCTCACCCAGGAACCGCTGCAACCGGCCGCCAATGCCCGCATCAAAGCACTCGGCTGGGCCAGCGAAGGCGACAGTCACCGCTGCCCGAAATGCCAGCAGGCCGCGCAATGAAGGGCCTGCTGCTGCTCGCCGCCATGGGTACGGCCCTGAGCGGCTGCGCCGGCGATGCGGTCAAGCTCAAGCAGGATCACAGCTATGTAGTGGAGTGGATCGGCGAGCGGCCGTTGATGGACTACGCGCACCTGACCGTGACCCTCGGTGCCGATGGTCGCGCCTATGGCAATGGCGGCTGCAACCACTGGTTTGCGCAGTACACCCTTGAAGGCGACAAGCTCAGCTTCGGCCCGGTCGGCAGCACCCGCAAACTGTGCGCCGAGGCGCTGATGGAGCAGGAGCACCGCTTCTTCCAGGCCCTGCAAGGCGTACAGCGCTGGGATATCTCGCCGATCGAGCA
Source organism: Pseudomonas sp. 28 E 9 (assembly GCF_900004785.1). Taxonomy (NCBI): domain Bacteria; kingdom Pseudomonadati; phylum Pseudomonadota; class Gammaproteobacteria; order Pseudomonadales; family Pseudomonadaceae; genus Pseudomonas; species Pseudomonas sp. 28 E 9. The sequence goes on from NZ_CVTK01000047.1 coordinate 97,557, forward strand.
GACGCGGTTCTGGCCCGCCGAAGGCAAGCCGATTCGCTTGTGGCTTGAAGAAGGCTGATATCTCCAATCTTTAGTTTGATGGGGTTCCAAATGTGGGAGGGGGCAAGCCCCCTCCCACACTTTAACCGCGCAAGGCCTTGAGTTTGGCCAACACGCCCTCTGCCGTCTGCTCACCCATCAGTTGCTCGCGCACCTTGCCCTGGTCATCGATGATGTAGGTCACCGGCAGCGCCTCGCTGCGCGGAATATCGAAGATGCCCTCCGGGTTCTGCGCCAGCACGGTGAACTTGATACCCAGCTTGTCACTGGCAGCCTTGAGTTCCTCACCCTGCACATTGTCGAAGTTGACCCCGAACACGCCCACGTTCTGCGCTTTCAATTGTTCGGCCAGGGCATTGAGCTCGGGAATTTCCGTACGGCACGGGCCACACCATTCGGCCCAGTAATTGACCACCAGCCACTGCTTGTCCAGGCGTTCGGCCGGCACTGTCCGGCCGTACTGGTCAACGCCGTAATCGTTACCGCAGCCGCTGAGCAGCAGGGTTGTGATGATCGCCAATGCACCGATCAGTCGCCTTGTCATGGGGTAATCCTTCGCAAAAATGAACGTTGGCTGCGGCCTATCGCCTCTGACGGTTTAAGGACAGGCGCCAGCACGGGTAGAATACCCGCCACCTTACGCAAGATGCGACCCGCACATGACCGATCTGACGCTTTATCACAACCCGCGCTGCTCGAAATCCCGCGGTGCGCTTGAACTGCTCGAAGCTCGCGGCCTCACGCCAACCGTGGTGCGCTATCTGGAAACGCCGCTGAACGCGGCGCAATTGCAGGCCCTGCTGGCCAAACTTGGCCTCAGTGCCCGCCAATTGTTGCGCACCGGCGAAGATGAATACAAAAGCCTCAACCTGGCCGACGACAGCCTCAGCGAAGCGCAACTGGTCGCCGCTATCGCCGCACACCCCAAGTTGATGGAGCGCCCGATCCTGGAAACCGCCGATAAAGCCATCATTGGCCGCCCGCCGGAAAACGTGCTGGAGATCCTGCCGTGACTGCGCCCTACGTGCTGGTGTTGTATTACAGCCGCAATGGCTCGGTCAGCGAAATGGCCCGGCAGATTGCCAGGGGCATCGAGCAGGGCGGCATGGAAGCCCGGCTGCGCACCGTGCCGGCGATCTCCACCGAGTGCGAGGCCGTGGCGCCGAGTATCCCGGACGAGGGTGCGCTGTATGCCAGCCTGGATGACCTGAAACACTGCTCGGCCCTGGCCCTGGGCAGCCCGACACGTTTCGGCAACATGGCCGCACCGCTCAAGTACTTCCTCGACGGCACCAGCAACCTGTGGCTCACCGGCGCCCTGGTCGGCAAGCCCGCCGGCGTGTTCACCTCCACCGCCAGCCTGCACGGCGGCCAGGAGACCACGCTGATGTCGATGCTGCTGCCGCTGCTGCACCACGGCATGCTGATCACCGGCCTGCCCTACAGCGAACAGGCGCTGCTCGACACCCAGGGCGGCGGCACGCCCTATGGCGCCAGCCACCACGCCGGGCCTGACGGCAAGCGTCTGCTCGACCCGCATGAAATCAGTCTGTGTCGCGCCCTGGGCCTGCGCCTGGCCAAGACCGCCACACTGCTGGAGAACGGCGTTGGCCAGAAAGCCTAAGGTCCTGCCGTCCCAGGCGTGGCTGGAACCACGGGTCAAGCTGGCGCGCGCACTGAGTCTGCTGGCGTTTTTCGGCCTGGTGGGCTTGTTGTGCGCCTATTACCTGTTCGTCGCCGACCTGCACGGGGCGCGCCCGTGGGTGATCCTGCTGATCGAACTGGTGCCGCTGCTGGTGTTGGCGCCAGGGATGATCACGGGCAGCGCGCGCGGGCATTCGTGGATGTGCTTTGTGGTGAACCTGTATTTCATCAAGGGCGCACTGGCCGCGTATGACCCGAACCGCCAGGGCTTCGGAGTGCTGGAAATGCTGGCGAGCCTGGCGGTGTTTTGTACGGCGCTGTTGTATGTGCGCTGGCGGCATCAGTTGAATCGACGCTTGGCGCAAGCCTGACGATCAGTGGTTGACGGTGTAGGCCAGCATCATCGACAACTGGCACATTGGCCGCCCACTCTCGGCATGCCATTGGTTGAACGCGCCCTGCACCGTCGCCAAATCCCGCAGGCTGGTCGGCGCCTTGTCGACGATCTTCTGCGCGTTCAACGCCGCCACCACGTCATCGCTCGGTACAAACGTATCCTTGCCCACCATGCGCAGGAAACGCGGGGCCGACAGCCCGCCCAACTGGTGGCCGTGCTTGCTCAGGTACTTCCACAGCCCAACGATATCGGTCACCGGCCAGTCGGCGACAAACGCACCGAAGCTGCCCTTTTCCTGCTCGATATCCAGAATCATCTGCGCATTGCGCGGCACGCTCTTGAGCTTGCCCAGGTGACGGATGATGCGCGTGTCCTGCATCAGCCGTTCCAGATGCTCGGCGCCCATCAGTACGACTTTTTCCGGATCGAAGCCGAAAAATACCTGTTCGAACGCCGGCCATTTCGCGTCGACCACACTGTGTTTCAAGCCCGCCCGGAACACCCGCAGCGCCAGGGTCGACAGGTAGCGATCATCGCTGATCTTGCGCAATTGCGCCGGCGTCTTGGGCACAGGCAGATGGGCTTCCAGCTTGGCCGCCGAACCGAAGCGGTTCAGACAATATTCGTGCAGCCACTTGTAATCGCGCATGCCCTCTCCTGGCAGTTGAATGGAAAACGGCGCCCGCAAGCGCCGTGTACTAGAGCCTCGATGCGGCTCAGAGGTTCACTACATTGACGAAACGCGAGGCGGCCGTCTCATCGATTTTCAAGCTGGCGAAGTCGAACAGGTTGCGATCGGCCAGTTGCGACGGGATCACATTCTGCAGGCTGCGAAAAATACTTTCGGTGCGCCCCGGGGTCTTGCGCTCCCACTCGTGCAGCATGTCCTTGACCACCTGGCGCTGCAGGTTTTCCTGGGAGCCGCACAGGTTGCACGGAATGATCGGAAATTGCTTGAAGTCGGAATAAGCCTGGATGTCCTTCTCGTTGCAATACGCCAGCGGGCGGATCACCACGTTGCGTCCGTCATCGGCGCGCAGTTTGGGCGGCATGGCCTTGAGCGAACCGTTGAAGAACATATTCAGGAAGAAGGTTTCGACGATGTCGTCGCGATGATGCCCCAGGGCCATCTTGGTCGCGCCGATCTCATCGGCAAAGGTATAGAGCGTGCCACGTCGCAGGCGCGAGCACAGCGAGCAGGTGGTCTTGCCTTCCGGAATCAGTTCCTTGACCACCGAGTACGTGTCTTTCTCGACAATGTGGTACTCGACGCCCAGCGCTTTCAGGTAGGCCGGCAGCACATGTTCGGGAAAGCCGGGCTGCTTCTGGTCCATGTTGACGGCAACGATCTCGAACTTGATCGGTGCGACCTTTTGCAGGTGCAGCAGCACGTCGAGCAGGGTGTAGCTGTCTTTGCCGCCGGAGAGGCAGACCATGACCTTGTCGCCCTCCTCGATCATGTTGAAATCAGCGACCGCTTCACCGGCCAGGCGACGCAGGCGTTTTTGCAGTTTGTTCTGGTTGACCGTAAGAGTGCCCATGGCGCTTGGATCCGCTAAAGGTGTGTGACGAAAAGCCGAGCATTTTACCGGTATGAACGACCAAGTTCCAATGTGGGAGGGGGCTTGCCCCCTCCCACATTGGATCGCATTGTCATCGACAGACCACGTGGCGATTAAGCGCTGCATTTACAGCGCGATTTACTCTAAAGGCCCTACAGTCTTCCCGGGTATCACTTCCTATACTGCGACGTGAGGTCGCACAACTATCCAGACCTTGCAGGCCAGTTGGCCGGTGGGCGCTCCGATGGGGGCGATAGGAATAACGACAGGAGTGACTGGCATGATCCATCACGTCGTGGGGCTGTTTACCCATCCCGATCAGGAATGGCGGGAAATTCGTGGCGATAAAGAAGAAAGCATCAGCCACATGTACCTCACTCACACGCTGGTTCTCGCAGCGATCCCCGCCATTTCCGCGTTTATCGGCACCACCCGGGTCGGCTGGGTCATCGGCAACCGCGCCCCGGTGATGCTTACCCAGGAAAGCGCGCTGTGGATGACCCTGATGTCGTACGCCGCCATGCTGGGCGGTGTGGCGGTGATGGGCGCGTTCATTCACTGGATGGCCCGCACCTATGACGCCAACCCCAGCATGGCGCGTTGCGTGGCCTTTGCCACCTACACTGCGACGCCCCTGTTTATCGGCGGGCTGGCGGCGCTCTATCCGCACATGTGGCTGGGTATGGTGGTGGGGACCGCAGCGATCTGCTACACGGTGTATCTGCTGTATGTGGGCTTGCCGACGTTCATGAGTATCGACCCGGATGAAGGTTTTCTGTTCTCAAGCTCGGTATTGGCCGTCGGCCTGGTGGTGCTGGTGGCGATCATGGCGTTTACCGTGATCGTCTGGGGCCTGGGCGTCGGGCCCATCTACACCAGTTGAGCCCCAGGCATGCAGGCAAAGCCACCGAAAAGGTGGCTTTGTGCGTTAGCCATGACCATTCGGCGCCTGAGAGATTCGGAACCCCCCTGCTTTGCGGCATACTGGGCGTCTCTGGAGATATGTACAGCATGCCCGAGCAACTCAATACCCGCGTCGAAGAGTGTTTCCTGCAAGCCGAATCCTTTTTCAAACGAAGCTTCAAACGCCCCACCGTCAGCCTCAAGCTGCGGGGCCAGAAAGCCGGTGTCGCGCATTTGCACGAAAACCTGCTGCGCTTCAACCCTCAGCTCTACCAAGAAAACAGCCAACACTTCCTCAAACAGACCGTGGCCCACGAAGTGGCGCACCTGATTGCCCACCAACTATTTGGCGAGCGCATCCAGCCCCATGGAGAGGAATGGCAGTTGATCATGCGTGGGGTCTACGAACTGCCGCCGGACCGTTGTCACACCTATGCGATCAAGCGTCGCCAGGTGACTCGCTATATCTACCGGTGCCCGTGTGCCGACAGTGACTTTGCGTTTTCAGCCCAGCGCCATGGGATGGTCGACCAGGGGCGGCGGTACCTGTGTCGGCGGTGCCGGCATACTCTTGTGTTCACTGGGGAGACTCGGGTGGAGTGAGGGCCTCATCGGGGGCAAGCCCCCTCCCACATTTTGAATGTATTCACAAACCAAAGGTGGGAGGGGGCTTGCCCCCGATTGCGCCAGAACAGTCACCCAATCACCTTGGCCTGCCGCAAATCCGCAATCCGCTGAGCACTCAACCCCAACTCCACCAACACTTCATCACTGTGCGCACCGACCGGCGCCCCAATATGCCGTGGCGCCGGCAAACCCTCGGAGAACTTCAGCGGACAGGCCATCTGCGCCTGGGTCGAACCATCGCCCCTCGGCACCTGGCTGATCAAATCGCGCGCCTGCAACTGCGGATGCGCCAACGCTTCACTCATGCTCAACACCGGTTCGACACACGCATCCACGCCCGCAAATAACGCGCACAGCTCGGCAAAGCTGCGTTTTTCAAACTCCACCTGCAACGCCCGCTTGAGTGCCGGCTGCTGCTCAGGCTTCACACCGTGCGCCGCCAGCTCCGGTCGCCCCAGGGTTTCACACAACTGCTGCATGAACGCCGGTTCCAGGCTGCCCACCGACATCCAGCGCCCGTCACGGGTGCGGTAGTAATCGTAAAAACTGCCGCCATTGAGCACATGGCTTTCCCGCTCCGGCTCCACCCCGCAGGCCAGGTAGCCCGCGCCGGCCATGGCGTTCAGGCTGAACGAGCAGTCGGTCATGCTCACGTCCAGGTATTGACCGACGCCGCTGTGCTGCCGCGCAACCACCGCCGCGAGCACGCCCACCACCGCATGCAGGGACCCGCCGCCCACATCCGCCAGTTGCACGCCCAGCGGCAACGGCCCACTGTCCCGCCGCCCGGTGTGGCTGGCCACGCCTGCGACAGCGAGATAGTTGATGTCGTGACCGGCGCGGTCCCTGTAGGGGCCGGTCTGGCCGTAGCCGGTGATCGACACATAGATCAGCCTGGGGTTGATCGCCTTCAGGGCGGCGTACCCCAGGCCCAGACGGTCCATGACCCCGGGGCGGAACTGTTCGATGAGGATATCGGTGCCCTTGACCAGCTCGAAGACGATCTGCAGCGCCTCGTCCCGCTTGAGATCCAGCGCCAGGCTGCGCTTGTTGCGATTGAGATAGGCATGGCTCGCCGACGTGTCGTGATCATGGGGCGGCCACACGCGCAACAGGTCCGGCCGCGTCGGTGATTCGATGCGCAATACGTCGGCGCCCATGTCCGCCAGCATCAGCGAGGCGAACGGGCCGGGCAGCAGGGTGGAAAAATCCAGCACTTTGAGGGACGCCAAGGGACCTGACATACAAACTCCGTTTGCGATTGGACTGGCCACAGCGTAGTCAGCCTTCGGCGCCGGCGGCAATCGTCAGAACGATCAAGCGCAGTGACCGTTTTGATCACGGCGGGCTTTTTCGTCGCGGCGGCTTTATGATTGGCCCACGTTTGTTCGCAGAGTGTTCCATGAAGTTCGCGATTGCAGTGTTTTGCGCCGCCCACGCGCCCGCCTCGCGCCGCGCCCTGTTGTTCGCCCAGGCGGCCCTGGCCGGCGGGCATGAGATTGTGCGGCTGTTTTTTTATCAGGATGGCGTGTACAGCGCCGCCAATAATATCGTCGCGCCCCAGGACGAGCAGGACATCGCGCGCCAGTGGCGCGAACTTGTCAGCACCCACCAACTCGACGGCGTCGTGTGCATCGCCGCCGCCTTGCGCCGTGGCGTGCTCAATGCCGAGGAAGCCACGCGCTATCAACGCAGCGCGGTGAACCTGGACGCGCCCTGGGCCTTGTCGGGCCTGGGGCAGTTGCATGATGCGATCCAGGACGCCGACCGCCTGATCTGTTTTGGAGGTGCGTGACATGGCCAAATCATTGCTGATCATCAGCCGTCAGGCGCCGTGGTCCGGCCCCAGCGCGCGCGAAGCGCTGGATATCGTGCTGGCCGGAGGCGCGTTCGATCTGCCTATCGGCCTGCTGTTTCTGGACGACGGTGTGTTCCAGCTGGCGCGGCATCAGGACGCCAGGGCCGTGCAACAAAAGGATTTGAGCGCCAACCTGCAGGCGCTGGGCCTGTTCGGCATCGATGACGTGTTCGCCTGCGGCCACAGCCTGTCCGCACGCGGGCTGGCGCCACCCGACAATGCGCAGGCCCTGGACAGCCAGGCTATTTCCAGGCTGATTGACCGTTACGATCAGGTGATTACCCTCTGATGTCGACTCTACATGTGGTGAGCCACTCCCCCTTTACCGACAGCCGTCTGGACAGTTGCCTGCGTGTGTGCGGCAACGCGGATGCAATCCTGCTGTGCGGCGACGGCGCCTACGGCCTGCACAACGCAGCGCTGCAAACCAGGGGGGTAAAAGTGTTTGTGCTGGCTGAAGACCTGCAGGCACGCAACCTGCCGCTCCCGGACTGGGCCGACAGCGTCGACTATCCGGGGTTCGTGCAGTTGTCGATCGACTATGACAAGGTCAACAGCTGGTTATGAACACACTGACCGTCGGCACGCGTAGCCTGGCACTGGACAAGGACGGCTACCTCGTCGACCTGAATGACTGGTCCGATGAGGTGGCGCACGCCCTGGCCAACGCCGAAGCGGTGGAACTGACCGCGGACCACTGGGAAATTCTCCTGTTGCTGCGCCAGTTCTACAGCGAATTCCAGCTGTCCCCCGCCACGCGCCCGCTGATCAAGTACACCGCCTTGAAGCTCGGCCCGCAAAAGGGCAACAGCCTGCACCTCAATAAACTGTTCAACGGCACTCCCGCCAAACTCGCCGCCAAGCTGGCGGGCCTGCCCAGGCCGACGAATTGCTTATGACCGATTTTGCCCCCCTGACCCTCTCGACGCCTGAAGAACATCCGTTTGCGCCGTTCGTGCGCATCCTGGGCAAAGGCAAGCGCGGCGCACGCAACCTCACCCGTGAGGAAGCGCGGCAAGCCATGGGCATGCTGCTCGATGAAAAAGTCGAAGACACCCAGCTGGGCGCCTTCCTCATGCTGCTGCGCCACAAGGAAGAAAGCCCGGAGGAGCTCGCCGGCTTCACCGAAGCGGTACGCGAGCGGTTGAACCCGCCCGCACTGAATGTGGATATCGACTGGCCGACCTACGCCGGCAAAAAGCGCCACTTGCCCTGGTTCCTGCTGGCGGCCAAATGCCTGGCGCAACAGGGTGTGCGCATCCTCATGCACGGCGGCGGCGCGCATACGGCGGGGCGCTTGTACACCGAGCAACTGCTGGAGCGCTTGCACATACCGCTGTGCCGCAATTGGCAACAGGTCGAGGCGGCGTATGCACACGGCAACCTGGCGTTTATCCCGCTGGGCGACTGGGCGCCCCAGTTGCAGCGCATGATCGACCTGCGCAACACCCTGGGCCTGCGCTCGCCGATCCACTCCCTGGCCCGCCTGCTCAACCCGCTGAATGCCCGTTGCGGCCTGCAAAGCATTTTCCACCCGGGTTACCAGGGCGTGCACCGCGATGCCAGTGGCCTGCTGGGCGACAACGTGATTGTGGTCAAGGGCGACGGCGGCGAGATCGAGGTCAACCCCGACACCCTCAGCCACTTGTACGGCACCACCGGCGGCCAGAGCTGGGACGAGGAATGGCCCGCCCTCTCCGCCCAGCGCCACGTCAAACCGGCAACCCTGGAGCCCGCGCATCTGAACGCCCTGTGGCGTGGCGACGTCGAGGACAGCTACCCGCAACTGGCGCTGATCGCGACCATGGCCCTGGCCTTGCGCGGCCTTGGACACGCCCGCGAGCAAGCATTCGAACTGGCACAGCAATACTGGGACGCGCGAGACAAATCGATTTAATCGATCATTCACCTCCGGTCTTTGCGCTTTTAGTTCGAACTCATCCCTTTAGACTGGGCTCCAACGCTTATTAGCCAAGGAGCCAGTCATGGGTTTGCTGATCGAAGGACACTGGAAAGACCAGTGGTACGAAAGTAGCGCAGATGGCGCTTTCCAACGCGAACAGGCGCAACGCCGTCACTGGGTGACCGCCGACGGCCAGCCCGGCCCGAGCGGCGAAGGCGGATTCAAGGCCGAGGCCGGACGCTATCACCTCTACGTTTCCCTGGCCTGTCCCTGGGCCCACCGCACCCTGATCCTGCGCAAGCTCAAGGGCCTGGAAAGCCTGATCGACGTCTCGGTAGTCAGTTGGCTGATGCTGGAAAACGGCTGGACCTTCGACAAGGCCCACGGCTCAAGCGGCGACGCGCTGGACGGTTTCGACTTCATGCACCAGCGCTACACCGCCGACACCGCAGACTACACCGGGCGCGTCACGGTGCCGGTGTTGTGGGACAAAAAGCTCAAGCGCATCGTCAGCAACGAATCGGCGGAGATCATCCGCATGTTCAACAGCGCCTTCAATGAACTGACCGGCAATACCCTGGATTTCTACCCGCAGGCATTGCGCTCGACCATCGACACCCTGAACGAACGCATCTACCCCGCCGTGAACAACGGCGTGTACCGCGCCGGGTTCGCCACGTCGCAGCAGGCTTATGCAAGCGCGTTTGATGATGTGTTTGCCGAGCTTGATCGCCTGGAACATCACTTGGGCGAGCATCGCTACCTGGCCGGCGAATACCTGACGGAGGCGGATGTCAGGCTGTTTACCACGCTGATCCGTTTTGATGCGGTGTATTACAGCCACTTCAAGTGCAACCTGCGGCGGATTGCCGATTATCCGAACCTGTCGAACTGGCTGAGGGAGATGTATCAGTGGCCGGGAGTGGCCGAGACGGTGGATTTCGAGCATATCAAGGGGCATTACTATGCCAGCCATCGGACCATCAATCCGACGGGTATTGTGCCGAAGGGGCCGTTGCAGCGGTTTGATGCTGGGCATGATCGGGCGCGGTTGAGTGGCAAAGGTGTGTGGAGCTGATCCGGATGGCGGGCTGGAGTTGATGGCCTCATCGGGGGCAAGCCCCCTCCCACACTTGGAATGCATACCCATGTGGGAGGGGGCTTGCCCCCGATGCTTTTGAGCTTTAGACCTGAGACTGAGCGCCTTCAAACCACTTGAGCTTCTCGCGCAACACCACCACCTCTCCCACGATCACCAACGTCGGCGCATGTACTTCATGCTCCGCCACCATGCGCGGCAAGTCGGCGAGTGTGCCGGTGAACACGCGCTGGTTGGAGGTGGTGCCCTGCTGGATCAACGCTGCCGGCGTATCGGCGGCGCGGCCATGCAGGATCAACTGTTCGCAGATAATCGGCAAACCGATCAAGCCCATGTAGAACACCAGGGTCTGCGATGGCCCCACCAGGTCCCGCCAGGGCAGGTCCGACGTACCGTTCTTCAGGTGCCCGGTGATAAAGCGTACCGACTGCGCATAGTCACGGTGCGTCAGCGGAATCCCCGCATACGCCGCGCAACCACTGGCCGCGGTGATGCCGGGCACCACCTGGAACGGAATGCCGTGGGCCGCCAGTTCCTCGATCTCTTCGCCGCCACGCCCGAAAATGAACGGGTCGCCGCCCTTGAGACGCAGCACGCGCTTGCCTTGCTTGGCCAGGTCCACCAGTTGCTGGTTGATCTGGTCCTGGGGCACGGCATGCTCGGCGCGACGCTTGCCGACATACACGCGCTCGGCATCACGGCGGCACAGCTCCAGAATCGCCGGGGCCACCAGACGGTCATACAACACCACGTCGGCTTGCTGCATCAGGCGCAAGGCGCGGAAGGTCAGCAGGTCCGGATCGCCCGGGCCCGCGCCCACCAGGTACACCTCACCCGGTGCGTAAGGCGGTGCGCCATTGACTTTTTCGATCAGCAGGCGCTCGGCCTCAGCGCCCTGCCCGGCCAATTGACGGTCGGCAATCGGGCCCTGGAAGACTTCTTCCCAGAACGCGCGACGCTGCTGCACATCCGGGTACAAGCCTTTGACCTGGGCACGAAAACGCGCCGCCAACCCGGCCAATTGGCCATAGGTGGACGGAATCCAGGTCTCCAGCTTGGCGCGGATCAGGCGCGCCAGCACCGGCGCATCACCGCCACTGGACACCGCAATCACCAACGGCGAACGGTCGACGATCGCCGGGAAGATCACGCTGCACAAGGCTGGCGCATCCACCACGTTGACCGGTACACAGCGACGCTTGGCATCACTGGACACCTGCGCGTTCAGTGGCTCGTCGTCGGTGGCGGCGATGATCAGCACGCAACCGTCGAGGTCGGCCTCCTGATAACCGCGCAACATCAGGTCCCCGCCACTGCCCAGTACCAGTTCACGCAACTGGTCTTCGATCTGGGGAGCAACCACCCGCAGCACTGCGCCGGCGTCAGCCAGCAGGCGGGATTTGCGCAAGGCAATCTCCCCCCCGCCGACGACCAACACACGACTGCCGCGCAGGTTATGAAACAGCGGCAGAAATTCCATCTAGCCGATGACCTCGACGCCGCCCATGTACGGCTTGAGCACCTCAGGCACGCGGATCGAACCGTCGGCCTGCTGGTAGTTTTCCAGCACGGCCACCAGCGTACGGCCTACGGCCAGGCCCGAACCGTTGAGGGTGTGCACCAGCTCCGGCTTGCCGGTTTCCGGGTTACGGAACCGCGCCTGCATGCGCCGGGCCTGGAAATCACCGCAGTTGGAGCACGACGAAATCTCGCGGTATTTGTCCTGGCTCGGCACCCACACTTCGAGGTCGTAGGTCTTCACGGCGCTGAACCCCATGTCGCCGGTGCACAGCGCCAGTACGCGGTACGGCAGCTCCAGCAGTTGCAGGACGCGCTCGGCGTTGGCAGTCAGGCCTTCCAGCGCCTCCATCGACGTCGAAGGCTCGACCACCTGGACCATCTCGACCTTGTCGAACTGGTGCTGGCGAATCATGCCGCGCGTATCGCGACCGGATGCACCGGCTTCACTGCGAAAGCACGGGCTGTGGGCCACAAACTTCAACGGCAGTTGCCTGGCATCGAGGATTTCCCCGGCAACGATGTTGGTCAGCGACACTTCGGCGGTCGGGATCAGGTACAGATCAGCGTCACCATCGCGGCTGATCTTGAACAGCTCTTCCTCGAATTTCGGCAACTGGCTGGTGCCCATCAGCGCCGGCGCCTGCACCAGGTAAGGCGTGTAGGCTTCTTCGTAACCGTGCTCGGCGGTGTGCAGGTTGATCATGAACTGCGCCAGGGCACGGTGCATGCGGGCGATCGGGCCTCGCAGCAAAGCAAAGCGTGCACCGGACATTTTCGCGGCGGTCTCAAAATCCAGGCCGCCGGTCAATTCGCCCAGGGCCACGTGGTCCTTGATCTCGAAATCGAAGGCTTTCGGCGTGCCCCAGCGGCGCACTTCGACGTTGCCGTCTTCGTCTTCGCCAATCGGCACCGACTCATGGGGAATATTGGGGATGCCCAACAGGATCGAGTCCAGTTCGGACTGGATTTTCTCCAGCTCGAGTTTGCCGTCGGACAGCTCGGTGCCCATGCGCTCGACGTCCGCCATCAGCGGCGCGATGTCTTCGCCGCGCTGCTTGGCCTGACCGATGGATTTGGAACGCGCATTCCGCTCAGCCTGCAGTGCTTCGGTGCGGGTCTGGACGGTCTTGCGCTGTTCTTCCAGCGCTTCGATGCGCGCAACATCCAGGGCAAAGCCACGGGATGCCAGGCGGTCCGCTACGTCCTGAAGGTTGCTACGTAACAGTTTGGAATCGAGCATGTCGTTCTCTCGTTTATCAAAGTTTGGTCAGGGACAGGCCGGCCCAGGTGGCGAGCAGCCCGCCGAACACGCTGATGCCCAGGTACCCGAAGGCGACCAGGGCCTGCCCGCTTTCCAGCAGGCGCAGCGTATCCAGTGAAAAGGATGAAAAGGTCGTCAGACCGCCTACAAAGCCGACAATCAAGCCGGCGCGAATTTCAATCGGCACTTCCGGGCGCAACAGGAACCAGCCGTACAACAGCCCGATGATCAGGCAGCCCACCAGGTTGACCGCCAGGGTCGCCGCATAGAAATGCTTCGGCCAATGGGCGCTGACCCAGGTGCCGGTGGCGAAACGCAATAATGTACCAGCGATGCCGGCTGCGGACACGGCAAGAATCGTCTTGAGCACTACTTTCTCCGCTGACGGGGGCTGAGACGGTCGAGTTGGGCCAGATGGTTGAGCTTTTCGCCGATCTTCAGCTCCAGGCCACGGGGCACCGGTTGATAGAGCGCCAGCGGCTCGAGCTCATCGGGAAAGTAATCTTCGCCGGCCGCGTAGGCGTCCGGCTCGTCATGGGCATAGCGGTATTCATCGCCGTAACCCAGCTGTTTCATCAGCTTGGTCGGCGCGTTGCGCAAATGCATCGGCACTTCGAGGGAGCCATGTTCGGCCGCCGCTCGCAGCGCCGACTTGAAGCCCATGTACACCGCGTTGCTTTTCGGCGCGCAGGCCAGGTAAGTGATGGCCTGGGCCACCGCCAGTTCGCCTTCCGGGCTGCCGAGGCGCTCTTGCACGTCCCAGGCGGCCAGGCACAGGCTCAAGGCGCGGGGGTCGGCATTGCCGATGTCTTCGCTGGCCATGCGCACCACGCGGCGCGCCAGGTACAACGGATCGCAACCGCCGTCGATCATGCGCGCGAACCAGTACAGCGCGCCGTCCGGGTTGGAACCGCGTACGGATTTGTGCAGCGCCGATATCTGGTCGTAGAACGCTTCACCGCCCTTATCAAAGCGCCGACGCGTGTCGCCCAGCAGGCTTTGCAGCAGGTCCACGCCAATCTCGCCGCCGTCTTCGGCAAGGTCCGAAGCGTTCTCCAACAGGTTGAGAAAACGCCGGCCATCGCCATCGGCGGCCGTGAGCAGGATCTTGAAGCCCTCTTCGCTGACGCTCAGTTGGCGCTTGCCCAGGCCCTTGTCTTCGCTCAAGGCGCGCTGCAACAACTTCTGCATCGCCGCTTCGTCAAGGCTCTTGAGCACATAGACGCGGGCTCGCGAAAGCAGTGCGTTATTGAGTTCGAAAGAAGGGTTTTCAGTGGTGGCGCCGATGAAGATCAACGTGCCGTCTTCGACGTACGGCAGGAATGCATCCTGCTGCGACTTGTTGAAGCGATGCACTTCGTCGACAAACAGGATGGTGCGCTTGCCGTACTGCCCGGCCTGCTGCTTGGCGACTTCCACCGCCTGGCGGATCTCCTTGACCCCGGCCAGCACGGCGGAGACCGTTTCGAAGTGCGCATCCGAGACCTTGGCCAGCAGCCGTGCCAGGGTGGTTTTACCCACCCCCGGCGGCCCCCAGAAAATCATCGAGTGCAGCGCACCCTGCTCCAGGGCTTCACGCAAGGGCTTGCCGCGAGCGAGCAGATGTTCCTGACCGACGTACTCATCCAGGTTGGTCGAGCGCAGGCGCGCGGCCAGTGGCTGGGCAATCGGGTCACTTCGAAACAGATCCATGGGCAGCGTTTGAAACCTCTGGGGAGTTTATTCCTGGATCACGTCGGCACCCTTGGGGATGTCGAACTTGAACTTGGACGCGGGCACAGGCTGGTTGGCCTTGACCCCGGAGAACAGGATATCGGTGCGCTGGCCAACGCTGTCAACCAGGCGCATGTTGTTGATCACGCCGTTGCCGAACGACAGCGACAGGGTGTCGAACAAGGTGTCCCTGGATTTGGGCTTGAGCGTGAACTCGATGACGTTGCTGGTTTGCTTGGAGGTGATGTCGAAACTGTCGTTGATCTTCGACACATCCCCCGACAGCAGCAGCGCCGGCGTCTGGTTCAGGCGCGGGTCGAGCTTCTTGATGGTCGCCTGTTCCAGGTCCGGGTCCCACAGCGTGACTTTCTGGCCGTCGGACACGATGGTCTGCTCGGCCTTGCCTTCGGTGTGCCAGTAGAACAGGCCGGGGCGCTGCACGGCCATTTCGCCTGCGGTCTCCTGCAACTGGGTGCCACCGGCGTCCAGGGTCAGTTGGGAAAAGCGCGCGGTCAGGGTCTGGGATTTGTCCAGCAGGTTCTTCAGACTGGCCACGGAAGCCGGGTCAGCGTGGGCCGAAACGGCGGTCAGGGCCAGTGCCGGCAACAACAGCATGCGGATAATGCGCATGGGAGTCCTCATTGAATAGTCAGGGCGCGCCGCGTGCTGCCACGCGGCGCGGGATCAGTCGCGCATCTGCCCGGGGGCGATGATTTCGCGCGAGCCGTTGGTGTTCATTGCGGTGACGACGCCGGCGTGTTCCATGGCTTCGATCATGCGGGCGGCGCGGTTGTAGCCGATCTTCAGCTTGCGTTGCACGGCGGAGATCGAGGCACGGCGGCTTTCCAGCACGAACGCCACGGCTTCGTCGTAGAGCGCGTCGGTTTCGGCGTCATCGTCGCCACCCCCGCTGCCGCCGTCGAAGCCGCTGCCGGCCTCTTCCACGCCCGCGAGAATGTCGTCGTTGTATTCCGGTGCGCCACGCAGTTTCCAGGCTTCCACCACGCGATGCACTTCATCGTCGGAAACGAACGCCCCGTGGACACGGATCGGCAGGCTGGTGCCGGGCGGCATGTAGAGCATGTCACCGTGGCCCAGCAGTTGCTCGGCGCCGCCCTGGTCGATGATGGTCCGCGAGTCGATCTTGCTCGACACCTGGAACGCCATACGCGTAGGAATGTTGGCCTTGATCAGGCCGGTGATCACATCCACCGACGGCCGCTGGGTGGCGAGGATCAGGTGGATCCCGGCCGCACGGGCCTTCTGGGCGATACGCGCGATCAGTTCTTCGACCTTCTTGCCGACGATCATCATCATGTCGGCGAATTCGTCGACCACCACCACGATGGTCGGCAGCTTGGTCAAAAGCGGCGCTTCGTCGTGAATGTTCTCGCGCTTGTACAGCGGGTCGGTCAGCGGCGTACCGGCGTCCTGGGCTTCCTTGACCTTGGCGTTGAAGCCGGACAGGTTACGCACGCCCATCTTCGCCATCAGCTTGTAGCGACGCTCCATCTCGGCGACGCTCCAGCGCAGGGCGTTGGCGGCGTCCTTCATGTCGGTCACTACCGGGCAGAGCAGGTGCGGAATGCCTTCGTAGATCGACAGCTCAAGCATTTTCGGGTCGATCATGATCAGCTTGGCGTCGTCCGGGCCCGACTTGAACAGGATCGACAGTATCATCGCGTTCACACCCACCGACTTACCGGAACCGGTGGTACCGGCCACCAGCAGGTGCGGCATTTTTGCCAGGTCGGTGATTACCGGCTTGCCGCCGATGTCGTGGCCGAGGGCCAGGGTGACCGGCGATTTGAAGTTGTCGTATTCCGGGGTCGACAGCACTTCGGAGAAACGCACGATCTGGCGGTCTTCGTTGGGAATCTCGATACCCACGGTGGTCTTGCCGGGAATCACTTCCACCACGCGCACGCTGGTCACGGCCAGGGAGCGCGCCAGGTCCTTGGCCAGGTTGGAAATGCGGCTGACCTTGACGCCTGCGGCCGGCTGAATCTCGTAACGGGTAATGACAGGGCCTGGGTGAATCGAGTCCACCGACACTTCGACGCCGAACTCCTTGAGCTTGATTTCCAGCAGGTGGCCGACGGCCGCCAGGGATTCGGGCGAGTAGTTGAGTTGTTTCTTTTCCGCAGGGTCGAGAATCGAGATCGGCGGCAAGGTGCCTTCGACGGCACTGTCGATGAACAGCGGCGCCTGTTTCTCTTTCTGCACGCGGTGGCTGGGCTCGGGCGCCTTGGGCGGCGCGGGGGCGATCACCGGCGGCACCTGCTTCTCGCGATCCGACATGTGCTTGCTCAGGGCCTGTTCGCGCTCGATCAGGCGCTCCTTGACCTTGGCCTGCTCGCGGCGGTCCGGCGTGCTTGGGGCCACCACTTCGTTGACGCGGGTGTCCACTTCACGCAGTTGCGCAACCATCTGCTTGCGCTCCACGCGCGCCGCCCACCAGCGGTTGGCGGCGCCCTGGAACAACTCGAACAGGTCAAGGGTGATCTTGCCGGTCACGTCCATCACTTTGAACCACGACAGGTCGGTGAACACCGTGAGACCGAACAGGAACAGCGCGATGAACATCAGCGTGCTGCCCTGGATATTCAGGGTGCGCCGCGCCAGATCGCCCAGGCTTTCGCCCAGCGCCCCGCCCGCGCCCGCCGGCAGACCGGTCGGTGCATGGAAATGGATATGGGCCAGGGCCGCGCCGGACAACACCAGGAACACCAGCCCGATCAGGCGCCAGGAGAACAGCCAGCCGCTCCACTGCCACGGCTCGTGACGCTGGCGGAAAATCTGCCAGGTCTTGATCGCCAGCAACAGCGGAAAGATGTACGCGAAATAACCGAGAATCATGAACAGGATATCGGCGCTGTAGGAACCCACCGGGCCACCGAAATTCTGCACGTCATCGATTTTGCTGTTATGGCTCCAGCCAGGATCGTCCTTGCCATAGGTGAGCAAGGCCATCATCAGGAACAGGCACAGCGCGCCGATTGCGATCAGCGCACCTTCCTTGAGTCGGTAATGCAGGTGCTGACGCCAGGCCGGCACGACTGCTGCTTTGGGTGTTGCGGCGGATTTCTTCAAAACGGGTCTTTTCCTGCGCCTTTTAGCGCGTCCATCTGTTGAATGACTGCACACGACTGCTCTATCCGAGCAGCTGAAAAATGACAAATGTTGCTGAATCTACTTTTTAACACTGCATAACCCATGGATGAAATGGCGATAACGCCATGATCGCCGCATTGTACGGGTTTGCGTGCGCGATGCCACGCACTTGCCCATCACCCGGCGGCCTGAGCCGTTCACGTGTTGCAGCCTGTTCAATTTGAGCATGCATTGTCTTTGCTGACAAAGGCTTATGCGCTGTATTTACCAATCAAGGCAAGCTTGGCAAATGGCCTGCATTGGCCAGACCCGATTACGACCGCACCTTATACGCAGAGTTGCAGAAACACCCTTACACGCTAAACCAGCTCGAGCAGCCATTTGCGCTGGCCCCGAGGCGCTGCGTCGACAATAATCAGGTCCTGGGGCAGGCGCCCGACCTGCCACTCCCCTCCCCTTCCGTAAGCCTGGATGCCATGCTGACCTGGTTACAACGCGACACCCTGACATTCCCGCCACTGGCCAAGGCCATGCGCGAACCCAACGGCCTGCTTGCCGCCGGCGGCGACCTGTCGGCCGAACGATTGATCCAGGCCTATCGCCACGGCTGCTTTCCCTGGTTCTCCGAAGGCCAGCCGATTCTCTGGTGGTCACCCGACCCACGCACGGTGATCTTCCCCGACGAGCTGCACGTCTCGCGCAGCCTGGGCAAATTATTGCGTCAACAGCGCTATAGCGTGACGTTCGATCAGGATTTCGCAGCGGTCATCCAGGCCTGCGCGGCGCCTCGTGCGTATGCAGACGGCACGTGGATCACCGAAAGCATCCAGAGCGCCTACCTGGAGCTGCATCAGCGTGGTTACGCGCACTCCGTGGAGGTCTGGGACCAGGGCGAGCTGGTCGGCGGCCTGTACGGCCTGGCGATGGGCCAGTTGTTTTTTGGCGAATCCATGTTCAGCCGCGCCGATAACGCCTCGAAATTCGGCTTCGTCACGCTGACCCGGCAATTGCAGGCCTGGGGTTTTGTGCTGATTGACTGCCAGATGCCCAATGATCATCTGCACAGCCTGGGCGCACGCGGCATACCACGCAGCGAATTCGCCGGGTATCTGCGCGATCATTTGGACCAGCCCAGCTCGGGGCCGTGGGTTTCTTAGGCGCCATCCGCGTACCTGGCTTACACTTATTTCAAAGCTTATTCCGAGGGTTGATCATGACCGAGTTGGCGCGCTTGAAGTTTTATGCCACTCAAGCCCACTCTTGCAGCTATCTGCCCGACGAGCAGGCCACCACACTGTTCCTCGATCCCAGCCAGCCGATGGACGTGCATGTGTACGCCGACCTGTCGGAGATGGGCTTTCGGCGCAGCGGCGATCACCTGTACCGACCGCATTGCCAGAACTGCAACGCCTGCGTGCCGGCGCGCATCCCGGTCGCGCAGTTTTTACCGGATCGCAACCAGAAGCGCATTCTCAAGCGCAACGCCGACCTGACGGTAAACGCGGTCAAGCCGCAGTACAGCGAAGAATATTTCGACCTCTATCAACGCTACATCGAACAACGCCATGCCGACGGCGATATGTTCCCGCCCAGCCGCGATCAATTTTCCACGTTCCTGGTGCGTGACCTGCCTTTTTCGCGCTTCTACGAGTTTCGCCTCGACGGACGGTTGCTGGCGGTGGCAGTGACCGACCTGCTGCCCAACGGGCTGTCGGCGGTGTACACCTTCTATGAGCCCGCCGAAGAACGCCGCAGCCTGGGGCGCTTTGCGATTCTCTGGCAAATAGGTGAAGCGCTGCGCCTGGAACTGGAGGCGGTGTACCTCGGATACTGGATCAAAAACTGCAAAAAGATGAACTACAAGACCCAATATCGGCCCATTGAGCTGCTGATTAATCAAAGATGGGTAACGCTTAACTAGAACCCCTTGGCTTGAACACCCTTTTTCGGGCACAATGCACGCCGCTTTTGCCTGGCGCAGTTGCACCGGGCCATTCACTGGATACCGAGGGCTTTACTGCATGTCGAAAGAAGACAGCTTCGAAATGGAAGGCACTGTCGTCGACACCCTGCCCAACACCATGTTTCGTGTGGAGTTGGAAAATGGGCACGTCGTAACCGCGCATATCTCCGGCAAGATGCGCAAGAACTACATTCGTATTCTTACCGGTGACAAAGTGCGCGTCGAGCTGACGCCCTATGACTTGAGCAAAGGGCGCATCACTTACCGCGCTCGCTAAGCAAGTCAATACAAAACGCCCGGTTATGCCGGGCGTTTTTGTGTGCATGGGTTTTATAGAGGCTGCAAAACGACTGTAGGAGCGAGCTTGCTCGCGAAGAACTCAAGAACAACGCAGTGAATCAAAAAGCATGCGTTATCGTTGAAGATTTTCGCGAGCAAGCTCGCTCCTACAGGTTTACAGCGATCAGGCCATTTCCGCCGTGGTTTCGAAGTCGAAGGTCAGTTCGCCATCCTTCAGATCGATATGCACCACGCCACCATGGTCGGAAAGCTCGCCGAACAGGATCTCTTCGGCCAACGGCCGCTTGATCTTGTCCTGGATCAGACGCGCCATCGGGCGTGCGCCCATTGCCGCGTCGTAGCCACCTTCGGCAATCCAACTGCGCGCCGCTTCGGTGACTTCCAACTGCACGCGCTTGTCTTCCAACTGCGCCTGAAGTTCGGTGAGGAACTTGTCCACCACGCTTTTGATAACCTCATGACTGAGGCGACCAAACTGGATAATGGTGTCCAGACGGTTGCGGAACTCCGGCGTAAAGCTCTTCTTGATCACTTCCATTGCATCGGAAGAGTGATCCTGATGGCTGAAGCCGATCGAAGCCCGCGCGGCGGTTTCGGCACCGGCGTTGGTGGTCATGATCACGATCACGTTGCGGAAGTCCGCCTTGCGCCCGTTGTTGTCGGTCAGGGTGCCGTGGTCCATCACCTGCAGCAGCAGGTTGAAGACTTCCGGGTGGGCCTTCTCGATTTCATCGAGCAGCAATACACAATGCGGCTGCTTGGTAATTGCCTCGGTCAACAGACCGCCCTGGTCGAAACCGACATAGCCCGGAGGCGCACCGATCAGGCGCGACACGGTGTGACGCTCCATGTATTCGGACATGTCAAAGCGCACCAGCTCGATGCCCATGGCCTTGGCCAACTGCCGCGCCGCCTCGGTCTTGCCGACGCCGGTCGGGCCTGCGAACAGGAACGAACCCACGGGTTTGTCCGGCGACTTGAGGCCCGCACGCGATAGCTTGATCGCGGTGGACAACGCGTCGATGGCCGCATCCTGGCCGAATACGGTCAGCTTGAGATCACGCTCAAGATTACGCAGCAGCTCCTTGTCGGAACTGTTGACGTGTTTAGGCGGAATCCGCGCGATCTTCGCCACGATGTCCTCGACCTGCGGCACGTCGATGCGCTTTACACGCTTCTCGACCGGCTGCAGGCGCTGGTAGGCACCCGCCTCGTCGATCACATCGATGGCTTTGTCCGGCATATGCCGGTCATTGATGTAGCGTGACGCCAGCTCAGCCGCCGCACGCAAGGCTTCATCGGTGTACTCGATGCCATGGTGCGCTTCGAAACGCCCCTTGAGACCGCGCAGGATGCCGATGGTGTCTTCAACCGAAGGCTCGGACACATCGACTTTCTGGAAGCGCCGCGCCAGGGCACGGTCTTTCTCGAAGATGCCGCGAAACTCCTGGAACGTGGTCGAGCCGATGCAGCGGATATCACCGGACGACAGCAACGGCTTGAGCAGGTTGGACGCATCCATCACCCCGCCCGACGCGGCACCCGCGCCAATAATGGTGTGGATCTCGTCGATGAACAGGATCGCCTGCGGGCGTTTTTTCAGTTCGCCGAGCAGCGCCTTGAAGCGCTTCTCGAAATCGCCACGGTACTTGGTCCCGGCGAGCAATGCGCCCAGGTCCAGGGAGTAGACGACACTGTTGGCCAGCAGATCCGGCACCTGGTTGTCGACGATACGCTTGGCCAGGCCTTCGGCAATCGCGGTTTTACCCACGCCCGCCTCACCGACCAGCAACGGGTTGTTCTTGCGACGCCGCGCGAGGATCTGCGCTACGCGCTCAACCTCCAGCTCACGCCCCACCAGCGGATCGATCCGCCCCTGGCGCGCCAGCTCATTGAGGTTGCTGGCATAGGCATCCAGCGGGTTGCTTGAAGAAGAAGACTCACCGCCCTCGTCGTCCTGCATATCCTGCTCACCCTCGGAATGATCGCCGTGCCCGGGCACCTTGGAGATGCCGTGGGCGATGTAGTTGACGACATCGATACGGGCCACGCTCTGCTGCTTGAGCAGAAACACGGCCTGGCTTTCCTGCTCGCTGAAAATCGCCACCAGCACATTGGCGCCCGTGACTTCACGCTTACCGGAGCTCTGTACGTGGAAGACAGCACGCTGCAATACCCGCTGGAAGCCCAGGGTTGGCTGGGTCTCACGGTCCTCGTCATGCACGGGGATCAGTGGCGTCGTGGAGTCGATAAACTCCTGCAGGTCATGCTTGAGTTTGTCGAGGTTGGCGCCGCACGCACGTAGAACGGTGGCGGCAGCTTCGTTATCCAAAAGTGCCAGCAGCAGGTGTTCGACGGTCATGAATTCATGACGCTTCGAACGAGCCTCCTTGAAGGCAAGATTGAGGGTGACTTCGAGCTCGCGGTTTAACATAGCTTCACCTCATACCCAAGTGGTCGGCGTTAACCGTCCTTCTCGATTTCACAGAGTAGCGGATGCTGGCTTTCCCTGGCGTACTGGTTGACCTGCATGGCCTTTGTCTCGGCGATGTCGCGGGTAAACACTCCACATACTGCCCGTCCTTCTGTGTGAACGGCCAGCATTACCTTGGTCGCCAACTCGCGGTTCAGGTTAAAAAACACCTCGAGCACTTCGACCACGAAATCCATCGGTGTGTAGTCATCATTGAACAAAACCACCTTGTACATCGGCGGCGCCTGTAAAGCAGGCTTGGCCTCCTGAACAGCAATGCCTGCAGAACCGTCGTCGTCATGTTCCTGATCCGGGCGATCCTGATTGAATGTTAGTCGAATCTGGCTATTTGCATGCATGGAAAGAAAGGTTCGTCAGTGGTTCAAATACAGTGGTGGGGGCGACCTGTCAGATTTTCAACTCCAACCCTTTGGTCGCCTTGACTATCGGCAAATCAGTGTTACAACCAATAGAGCCCACAGTGGGTAAAAAAGGTCCGCGCAGTCAACCTTATTTATTCGGGTTAGGACGGATAGACGGGATGATACTCCAGTGATGGAGTCTGGTGCAGAGGGATAAGGGAATGGCTAGTGGTAAGGTCAATTGGTTCAACAACGCCAAAGGGTTTGGGTTTCTTCGAGTGGAAGGCTACGAAGAAGACATTTTCGTGCATTACTCACAAATAGAAATGGAAGGGTATAAAACGCTGAAAGCGGGCCAGCTTGTGCAGTTCGAAAAAATTGTTGAAGGCCGAAAAGGAAAACAAGCCGAAAGAGTTTCTCCTGCCACGACCCCAGCGACCGACGAGCCTTTGGCAATGACCGCCCAGAAAGAAGAAACAGCCTGATCCTGCATCCTGCGTCGGGCGAAAAGACCGGCCACTCCAATCATCGGATGGCCGGCTTTTCATACAGCGGCTTTACATATGCGAAATCAACGCATCACCAAAGCCCGACGACGACACCAATGTCGCCCCCTCCATCAGCCGCTCGAAGTCATACGTCACGGTCTTGGCCGAAATAGCGCCGTTGGTGCCTTTTATAATCAGATCCGCCGCCTCGACCCAGCCCATATGCCGCAGCATCATTTCCGCCGACAGAATCAATGAGCCCGGGTTGACCTGATCCTTGCCCGCGTACTTCGGTGCCGTGCCGTGGGTAGCCTCGAACATGGCCACGGTGTCCGACAGGTTGGCGCCCGGCGCGATACCGATGCCGCCCACTTCCGCCGCGAGGGCGTCGGACAAGTAGTCGCCGTTGAGGTTGAGCGTCGCAATCACATCATATTCAGCCGGACGCAGCAGGATCTGCTGGAGCATCGCATCGGCGATCGCGTCCTTGACCACTACATTCTTGCCGGTCCTGGGGTTCTTGAACTGCATCCACGGCCCGCCATCGAGCAGCGTCGCGCCGAACTCCTCGGCCGCCACTTCGTAGGCCCATTCCTTGAAGGCACCTTCGGTGAACTTCATGATGTTGCCTTTGTGCACGATGGTCAGCGAGTCGCGGTCGTTATCCACCACATATTGCAGGGCCTTGCGTGCCAGGCGCTTGGTGCCCTCTTTCGACACCGGCTTGACGCCAATCCCGCAATCCTGGTCGAAACGGATCTTGGTGACACCCATTTCCTCCTTGAGGAACTTGATCACCTTGATCGCCTCGGGCGAACCGGCTTTCCACTCGATGCCGGCGTAAATGTCCTCGGAGTTCTCACGGAAGATGGTCATGTCCACGTCCCCGGGCTTCTTGACCGGGCTGGGCACGCCTTCGAACCAGCGCACCGGGCGCAGGCACACATACAGGTCGAGTTGCTGGCGCAGGGCCACGTTCAGGGAACGGATGCCGCCGCCGACCGGGGTGGTCAGCGGGCCCTTGATGGACACCACGTAATCCTTGACCGCGTCCAGGGTTTCCTGGGGCAGCCAGGTGTCCTGGTCGTAGACTTGAGTGGCCTTCTCACCGGCATACACCTCCATCCACGAGATCTTGCGCTTGCCGCCGTAGGCCTTTTCAACAGCAGCGTCGACCACCTTGATCATCACCGGGCTGATGTCGACGCCGATACCGTCTCCTTCGATATACGGGATGATCGGTTGGTCAGGAACATTGAGAGAATGGTCTGCATTGACGGTGATTTTGTCGCCGACTGCCGGAACCTGAATCTTCTTGTATCCCATGCTGAACTCCATCTATGGATTGAACATCTGGCTGCGTTCGAGCCTACTCCAGATAAATGGCGACTGAAACCTCGCGCCATGCTCATTTGCGTCGAAAACAGCATAACTTGTCGCCTACAAGCCTGAAATCAAAGGGAAAACCGCCAATCTTGAGCACAACGTGCGACATTGCCCGCACCCGGCCCGCCTGCGACCTTTAGACCAATGGACGACCCACCTTTTGTATGAAGGCTCAGCGTAAGCATAGCGACCTATGTATAATGCCGCCGCTGACCAAAGAGTCACGACGGTTGACCGCTCTAGACAGTAGCCTTCAGCCAGAAAGCAGGACTATTACAATAGTCCAAACGCTTGACGCTCGACTGATGCAACCCAACATCACCGCGAAGAACACTCGACATTTCGCTCATGGATGACTTTGAACGAACGCGCTCCACCCGGCGCATCTCGAGTTTCTGCGCACGCTTTCAGCAAAGAAGAGAGTTAATCCGAATATGCCCACCCGCTCGAAGATCATCTACACCTTCACCGACGAAGCCCCAGCCCTCGCCACCTATTCACTGCTGCCTATCGTAGAGGCCTTCACCGCTTCCGCTGATATTGCCGTGGAAACCCGCGACATTTCCCTCGCCGCGCGCATCCTCGCAAGCTTCCCCGAGCAACTGGGCGCCAAGGCCATCCCGGACCACCTCGCCGAACTGGGCGACCTGGCCGTTACGCCTGAAGCCAACATCATCAAGCTGCCTAACATCAGCGCCTCGACCCCGCAGCTGCAAGCCGCGATCAAGGAACTGCAGGCCCAGGGCTACGCCCTGCCGGACTACCCGGAAACCGTAACCACCGACGCGGAAAAAGAAACCCGTGCACGTTACGACAAGGTCAAGGGCAGCGCCGTGAACCCGGTACTGCGCGAAGGCAACTCCGACCGCCGCGCACCGCTGTCGGTCAAGAACTACGCACGCAAGCACCCGCACAAAATGGGCGCCTGGGCTGCCGACTCCAAGTCGCACATCGCCCACATGAGCAATGGCGACTTCTACGGCAGCGAAAAAGCCGTACAGATCGAAGCCGCTGACGCTGTCAAAATCGAGCTGATCGCTCAAGACGGCACCGCCACTGTCCTGAAGGAAAAGACCTCGGTACAGGCCGGCGAGATCATCGACACCGCCGTGCTGAGCAAAAAAGCCCTGCGCGCATTCATCGCCGCCGAGATCGAAGACGCCAAGAAGCAAGGCGTGCTGCTGTCGGTTCACTTGAAAGCCACCATGATGAAGGTCTCCGACCCGATCATGTTCGGCCAGATCGTCGCCGAGTTCTATAAGGACGCCCTGGCCAAGCACGCCACCGTGCTGGAGCAGATCGGCTTCAACCTGAACAACGGCATCGGCGACCTGTACGCCCGTATCAAGGCGCTGCCGGCTGACCAGCAGGCGCAGATCGAAGCGGACATCCAGGCGGTCTACGCCGCTCGCCCATCGCTGGCGATGGTCAACTCCGACAAAGGCATCACCAACCTGCACGTACCGAGCGACGTGATCGTCGACGCCTCAATGCCGGCCATGATCCGTGACTCCGGCAAAATGTGGGGCACCGACGGCCAGTTGCACGACACCAAGGCCGTGATCCCGGATCGCTGCTACGCCACCATCTACCAGGCCGTCATCGAAGACTGCAAGGCCAATGGCGCCTTCGACCCAACCACCATGGGCAGCGTGCCGAACGTTGGCCTGATGGCCAAGAAAGCCGAAGAGTACGGCTCCCACGACAAGACCTTCCAGATCAAGGCTGACGGCGTCGTCCGCGTCACCGACAGCCAGGGCAAGCTGCTGATGGAACAGTCGGTCGAAGCCGGCGACATCTTCCGCATGTGCCAGACCAAAGATGCGCCGATCCAGGACTGGGTCAAACTGGCCGTCAACCGCGCTCGCGCCAGCAACACCCCGGCCATCTTCTGGCTGGACCCACAGCGCGCACACGATGGCGTCGTGGTCGAGAAAGTTCAGGCTTACCTGAAAGACCACAACACTGAAGGTTTGGACATCCGCATCATGTCGCCGGTCGACGCGATGAAGTTCACCCTGGAGCGCACCCGCAAGGGCCTGGACACCATCTCGGTGACCGGTAACGTACTGCGCGACTACCTGACCGACCTGTTCCCGATCATGGAACTGGGCACCAGCGCCAAGATGCTGTCCATCGTGCCGCTGATGAACGGCGGTGGCCTGTTCGAAACCGGCGCCGGCGGCTCGGCGCCGAAACACGTGCAGCAGCTGGTGGAAGAAAACTTCCTGCGCTGGGATTCCCTGGGCGAGTTCCTGGCCCTGGCCGCGTCCCTCGAGCATTTGGGCGTGACCTACAACAACCCGAAAGCCCTGGTGCTGTCCAAGACCCTGGACCAGGCCACCGGCCAGTTCCTCGACAACAACAAGTCGCCATCGCGCAAAGTCGGCAACATCGACAACCGCGGCAGCCACTTCTACCTGGCGCTGTACTGGGCCCAGGCCCTGGCCGCCCAGACCGAAGACACCGCCCTGCAAGCGCAGTTCGGCGAACTGGCCCAGACCCTGGCCGCGAACGAAGCAACCATCGTTGCCGAGCTCAACGCCGTACAGGGCAAGCCAGTGGACATCGGCGGCTACTACGCGCCGAACCCCGTGCTGACCAGCAAGGCCATGCGTCCGAGCAGCACCCTCAATGCGGCGATTGCCAAGTTGAAGTAAGGTTGTAACGATGCAAAGAAGCCCCGGCCGAGTGCCGGGGTTTCTGTTTCCACTGTTCAACTGAAGAAATCGGTTCAAATGGGCCTGCCCTAACGCCAATCACTCAGGGCTTTTTTTGTAGGAGCGAGCTTGCTCGCGAAAAACGTCAACGATAACGCGTGCTTTCTGAATGAGCGCGGTGCCTGTGGGTTTTTCGCGAGCAAGCTCGCTCCTACAGACGGCGGCGTACACTTAACAACGCAGCCGCGCCCAAACGTAACCACGATGCGAAGCGAGCCGCTCTTGATCTTGCTTTTGATCTCAGGCGCCCCGTTAAACCACGCTGGCCGAACGCAGGCGAGGTGCCGAGTGGTGGGGCAAGAGCGTTTTGCTTACTTTTGCGCTTTTCAAAAGTGAGCCGCTGTAAAAGCGGAACCATTAGCAGCCTTTACCGCAGAAACGGATATGTACCCGGTCCAATCAAACATCCCGACCAGCCCAGAGGCCATCATCAGGAGCAAGCTCCCACATTGCCTGCACAATCCTGCCCCAAGAACGCACCGCCCCTCCCTGAATCTAGAGGCACCCCATGACCTGGCTCCCCCACATCACCGTCGCCACCCTCGTCGAAGAAAACGGCCGCTTCCTGATGGTCGAAGAACTCAAGGGCGGCCGTGCCGTGCTCAATCAGCCCGCCGGCCACCTGGACCCGAACGAAACACTGACCGAAGCCGCCGTGCGTGAAACCCTCGAAGAAACCGGTTGGGACGTCGAAGCCACCGGCATCGTCGGCATCTACCTCTACACCGCCCCGAGCAACGGCGTGACCTATCAACGCGTCTGTTTCATCGCCAAGGCCCTGAAACACCACCCGGACTATCAACTCGACGAAGGCATCCTGCGCGCCCGCTGGCTGACCCGGGACGAGCTGCTGGGCCTGCGCGACGACTGGCGCAGCGAGCTGATCATCCGCTGTATCGATGATTATCTGGCCGGCCAGCGTCACAGCCTGGAATTGATCCGTCCTTCTCTTTAGCCTTGCGGGCCCAGGCCTGCTAGAATCGCGTCCTTTTTCAAGACACCCGTTGAAACCCTATGCGTGATCCAGCCCCTTCTGACACACAAAAGAAGCGCGTCATCGTCGGCATGTCCGGCGGCGTGGATTCTTCCGTTTCCGCCGTTCTGCTCATGGAGCAGGGTTATGAGGTGGAAGGCCTGTTCATGAAGAACTGGGAAGAAGACGATGGAACGGAATACTGCACCGCCATGGACGACCTGGCGGACGCCCAGGCCGTGTGCGACAAGATCGGTATCAAGCTGCACACCGCCAACTTCGCCGCCGAGTACTGGGACAACGTGTTCGAGCACTTCCTGGCCGAATACAAGGCCGGCCGTACGCCGAACCCGGACATCCTGTGCAACCGCGAGATCAAGTTCAAGGCGTTCCTCGACTACGCCATGATGCTGGGCGCCGACCTGATCGCCACTGGCCACTACGTACGCCGCCGCGACATCGATGGCCGTACCGAACTGCTCAAGGGCCTGGACCCGAACAAGGACCAGAGCTACTTCCTGCACGCCGTCGGCGGTGAACAGATCGCCAAGACCCTGTTCCCGGTTGGTGAGCTGGAAAAGCCCGAAGTGCGCAGGATCGCCGAGAAACACGGCCTGGCCACCGCCAAGAAGAAAGACTCTACCGGCATCTGCTTTATCGGCGAGCGCCGCTTCAGTGATTTCCTCAAGCAATACCTGCCGGCACAACCGGGCGAAATCAAAACCACCGACGGTGAAGTGATCGGCCGTCACCATGGCCTGATGTACCACACCATTGGCCAGCGCCAGGGCCTGGGCATCGGCGGCTTGAAGGACGCCGGTGAAGAGCCGTGGTACGTGCTGGTCAAGGACCTGGAAAACAACGTGCTGATCGTCGGCCAGGGCAACGAACACCCGCTGCTGTTCTCAGGCGCCCTGCTTGCTTCGGACATCTATTGGGTCAACCCGATCGACCTGAGCGCCCCACGCCGCCTGACCGCCAAGGTGCGCTATCGCCAGAGCGACCAGCCGTGCACCCTGGAAAAAACCGCCACGGGTTACCGCGCCACCTTCGATGACCCGCAACGTGCGGTCACCCCAGGCCAATCCGTGGTGTTCTATGACGGCGAAATCTGCCTGGGCGGCGGCGTCATCGAAGTCGCGCAAGCCTGGAGCAACCCGGCATGAGCCCGACCCAGGAGCAATTGACGGCCCTTGGCGGTGTATTTCTCGCTGCGGTACTGGTGGACAAGATCGCCAAGACCGGCCAGGTCACCGAGGCAGGCCTGACCTGCATGCTCGGCAGCCTGTTGATCCGCGACCCCAAGGACACCCTGGAAGTCTACGGCGGCGACGACCTGGCCTTGCGTGAAGGTTACCGGGCCTTGATCGGCGCCCTGGAACGCGACCCCAGCACCTTGCAGCGCGAACCCTTGCGCTACGCCCTGTCGATGCTCGGCCTCGAGCGCCAGTTGGCCAAGCGCGACGACCTGCTCGAAACCATCGGCAAACGCCTGCCGCAGATCCAATCCCAGGTTGAACATTTTGGCCCGGCCCACGAAAACGTGATCGCAGCCTGTGGCGCGCTGTACCAGGACACCTTGAGCACCTTGCGCCAGCGCATCCAGGTGCACGGCGATATGCGCAACCTGCAGCAACCGAACAACGCCTCGAAAATCCGCGCCCTGCTCCTGGCGGGGATTCGTTCGGCACGGTTGTGGCGCCAGTTGGGCGGTCATCGTTGGCAGTTGGTGATCAGCCGACGCAAATTGCTCAAAGAGCTTTACCCGTTGATGCGCAACGAATAAGTCGCACCAGCAAAACTTTTTCACGCTGTTACGCGTAATACGCCGGTCAGTTGGCAACGGACCGGCGGATTTTTTCATGTATGATACGCGCCCCATTTCGTTGCCCGACTGTCCGAGAACACCCCATGCAGCTTTCTTCGCTCACTGCGGTTTCCCCTGTTGACGGCCGCTACGCCGGCAAAACCCAGGCCCTGCGCCCTATTTTCAGCGAATACGGTTTGATCCGTGCTCGCGTCCTGGTTGAAGTGCGCTGGCTCCAGCGCCTGGCCGCTCACCCCGCCATCAGCGAAGTGCCGGCGTTTTCCGCCGAGGCCAACGCTGTCTTGAATACCCTGGCGGAAAACTTCTCCCTGGAGCACGCCGAGCGTGTGAAAGAGATCGAGCGCACCACCAATCACGACGTCAAGGCCATCGAGTACCTGCTCAAAGAGCAAGCGGCCAAGCTGCCGGAACTGGCCCAGGTCAGCGAGTTCATCCACTTTGCCTGCACCAGCGAGGACATCAACAACCTGTCCCACGCCCTGATGCTGCGCGAAGGCCGTGATGACGTAATGCTGCCGCTGATGCGCCAGACCGCCGAAGCGATCCGCGAACTGGCGATCCGCTTCGCCGCCGTGCCGATGTTGTCGCGCACCCACGGCCAGCCGGCATCGCCGACCACCCTGGGCAAGGAACTGGCCAACGTGGTGTACCGCCTGGAGCGCCAGATCGCACAAGTCGCCGCCGTGCCGCTGCTGGGCAAGATCAACGGCGCCGTGGGCAACTACAACGCACACCTGTCGGCCTACCCCGAGATCGACTGGGAAGCCAACGCCCGCGCCTTCATCGAAGACGAGTTGGGCCTGGGCTTCAACCCCTACACTACGCAGATCGAACCCCACGACTACATCGCCGAGCTGTTCGACGCGATCGCACGCTTCAACACTATCCTGATCGACTTCGATCGCGATATCTGGGGCTACATCTCCCTGGGCTATTTCAAGCAGCGCACCATTGCCGGTGAAATCGGTTCGTCGACCATGCCGCACAAGGTCAACCCGATCGACTTCGAAAACTCCGAAGGCAACCTCGGCATCGCCAACGCCCTGTTCCAGCACCTGGCCAGCAAGTTGCCGATCTCGCGCTGGCAGCGCGATTTGACCGACTCCACCGTACTGCGCAACCTCGGCGTGGGCTTTGCCCACAGCGTGATCGCGTACGAAGCCAGCCTCAAGGGCATCAGCAAGCTGGAGCTCAACGAGCAGAAAATCGCCGCTGACCTGGATGCCTGCTGGGAAGTCCTGGCGGAGCCGATCCAGACCGTGATGCGCCGCTACAACATCGAAAACCCTTACGAGAAGCTCAAAGAGTTGACGCGCGGCAAGGGCATCACCTCCGATGCGCTGCAAACTTTCATCGACGGCCTGGACATGCCAGCTGCCGCCAAGGCCGAGCTGAAACTGCTCACCCCGGCCAACTACATCGGTAACGCTGTAGAGCAAGCCAAGCGCATCTGATCATCGAACGACCCTTTGAGACGCCCGGCCGCGCCGGGCGTTTTTATTCCTGTCTTAAAAGTGCTTTTTTTCAATAGGTTACACATGAATCCTGATATCCCTCTTCAACTTCTGGGCGGCATCACGGCACGGGAATTCCTGCGCGACTACTGGCAGAAGAAACCGCTGCTGATCCGCCAGGCCATCCCCGACTTCGAAAGCCCGATCGACGCCGACGAACTGGCCGGCCTGGCCCTGGAAGAAGAAGTCGAGTCGCGCCTGGTGATCGAACACGGCGAACGTCCGTGGGAACTGCGTCGCGGCCCGTTCGCCGAAGACGCCTTCAGCACCCTGCCCGAGCGTGAATGGACCCTGCTGGTACAGGCAGTGGATCAGTTCGTGCCGGAAGTCGCCGAGCTGCTCGAGCACTTTCGCTTCCTGCCAAGCTGGCGCATCGATGATGTGATGATCAGCTTCGCCGCACAGGGTGGCAGCGTCGGCCCGCACTTCGACAACTACGATGTGTTCCTGCTGCAAGCCCAGGGCAAGCGCAACTGGAAAATCGGCCAGATGTGCAACTCTGAAAGCCCGCTGCTGCAGCACGCCGACCTGCGCATCCTCGCCGAATTCGAAGAAAGCGCCGAATGGGTCCTCGAACCGGGCGACATGCTTTACCTGCCGCCGCGCCTGGCGCATTTCGGCATTGCCGAAGACGACTGCATGACCTACTCGGTAGGCTTCCGTGCGCCGAGCGCTGCCGAGGTGCTGACCCACTTCACCGACTTCCTCAGCCAGTACCTGACCGACGAAGAGCGCTACACCGATGCCGACGCCCAGCCGGTCAGCGACCCGCATCAGATTCAGAGCGATGCGCTGGATCGCCTCAAGAGCCTGCTGGCCGAGCACATGAGCGACGAGCGCATGCTGCTGACCTGGTTCGGCCAGTTCATGACCGAACCGCGCTACCCGGAGTTGGTGGCAGGCGAAGAGCTGGGCGAGGACGACTTCATCAGCAGCCTGCAAGACGGCGCGATCCTGGTGCGCAACCCGAGTGCGCGCCTGGCCTGGTCGGAAGTGGACGACGACGTGTTGCTGTTCGCCAGCGGCCAGAGCCGTTACCTGCCGGGCAAACTGCGCGAACTGTTGAAACTGGTGTGCTCGGCAGACGCCCTGCACAGCGAGAACCTCGGCGCCTGGCTGGCCGACGAAGACGGCCGCGACCTGCTGTGCGAACTGGTCAAGCAAGGCAGCCTGGGGTTTGCGGATGAATAGGATTCACGTAAGTGTCGCGGACTGGCGAAAGGATATCGACGAGATTCGGCGCATTCGTGAAGCGGTATTCATCGCTGAACAATCGGTTCCCCCCGAGCTGGAATGGGACGCGGACGACGCCGGTGCGATGCACTTTCTGGCGTTCGAAGGTGATTTCCCGATTGGCACCGCGCGGCTGCTGCCCAGCGGCGAGATCGGCCGCGTGTCGGTACTCAAGGACTGGCGCGGGCTGAAGGTCGGCGACAAGCTGATGGAAGCGGTGATCGGCGTGGCCGAGAAGCGCGGCCAGAGCCGGCAATTCCTCAGTGCGCAGGTCTATGCGGCGCCGTTCTACGAGCGGCTGGGTTTCAAGATTGTCAGTGATGAGTTTCTTGAAGTCGGGATTCCGCATGTGGATATGGTGCGCGGGGACTGATCCGGGACCGCGTCGCGGCTATCGGGGGCAAGCCCCCTCCCACATTTTGACCGAGTACATCATCAAGTGTGGGAGGGGGCTTGCCCCCGATAGCTATTTCAGCAACACCACAAAATGCCCTGCCTTGCCAGGGCATTTTGCTGTCTGATATTCAACTTGCGACCCGCCGGGCCGACAAACTGGCACTAAATGAATTGCAGAGATAACGGACATGTCCCTACGCACCCTGCTCACCGCCCTCCTCCTGGCCGCCAGCGCATCGGCCATGGCCGACACCGAAGTGGTCAACCTGAGTAACCGCACCAGCGCCGACCTGCTGCCCGTGGCGCAGAACTTTATCGGCAAGGACGGCACCGTGAGTGCCTATGGCAACCAGCTCATCGTCAACGCGGCGCCGGCAAAGATCGAAGGCCTGCGCACCCTGCTCGCTCAACTCGACACCCCGGCCAAGCGCCTGCTGATCACCGTCGACACCAATGAAAACAACCAGCAGGCCAGCGGCGACAGCCAGACCCGTATCATCAGCTACGGCACCACCAGCCGCGACGGCGGCGTCCAGCAGATCCAGGCCAGCGAAGGCGTGCCGGCACTGATCCAGGTCGGCCAGAGCGTACCGCTGACCACCACCCAGCAGGACAGCTACGGTCGCCTGCAGAACCAGACCCAGTATCGCAACGTCACCCAGGGTTTCTACGTGACCGCCAGCGTCACCGGCGAGACCGTTCACCTGGCCATCAGTACCAATCGTGACCGCATGAGCCAGGAACGTCCCGATGTAGTGAACGTACAAAGTACCGACACAACTGTCAGCGGCCGCCTGGGCGAATGGATTTCCCTGGCCGGCATCAACCGTGAGACCCAGGCCGATAAATCCTCTACAACCCGCAGCTACGCTACTCAGGGCCGCGATGACCTGACGGTGCGGGTCAAGGTCGACACGCTGAACTGAAGCACCAAAAACTGACTGGCGAGTCGTATTAGACTAAATATGTAGTGCCTGAAAAAAAGCACTACAAAACATTTGACGACCCCAAAAAGGCTGTGCATGATGGCCTCGCTCCCGCTAATCAAGGGCCCTGGCAAGGGCCTTCGAACCCTACAAGACGCGACGACGAGGTTTAACTACATGGCACTGACACGCGAACAGCAAATTGCAGCCCTTGAAAAAGACTGGGCTGAAAACCCACGCTGGAAAGGCGTGACCCGCGCTTATTCCGCTGCTGACGTCGTCCGCCTGCGTGGCTCGGTCCAACCTGAGCACACCTTCGCAAAACTCGGCGCCGAGAAGCTGTGGAACCTGGTCACCCAGGGTGCCAAGCCGTCCTTCCGTCCCGACAAAGATTTCGTCAACTGCATGGGCGCCCTCACTGGCGGCCAGGCAGTGCAGCAGGTAAAAGCCGGTATCCAGGCGATTTACCTGTCCGGCTGGCAAGTGGCCGCGGACAACAACTCCGCTGAATCCATGTACCCCGACCAATCGCTGTACCCGGTGGACTCCGTGCCGACCGTGGTCAAGCGCATCAACAACTCGTTCCGGCGTGCCGACCAGATCCAGTGGAAAGCCGGTAAAGGTCCGGGCGACGAAGGCTACATCGACTACTTCGCGCCTATCGTGGCCGACGCCGAAGCCGGTTTCGGCGGCGTACTCAACGCCTACGAACTGATGAAGAGCATGATCGAGGCGGGCGCCGCCGGCGTGCACTTTGAAGACCAGCTGGCGTCGGTGAAAAAATGCGGCCACATGGGCGGCAAGGTGCTGGTTCCGACCCAGGAAGCCGTACAGAAGCTGACCGCCGCACGCTTGGCCGCTGACGTTGCCGGCACGCCAACCATCATCCTGGCGCGCACCGATGCCAACGCCGCTGACCTGCTGACTTCGGACTGCGATCCGTACGACCAGCCATTCGTCACCGGCGAACGCACCCAGGAAGGTTTCTATAAAGTGCGCGCCGGTCTCGACCAGGCGATCGCCCGTGGCCTGGCCTACGCGCCGTACGCCGACCTGATCTGGTGCGAAACCGCCAAGCCGGACCTGGACGAAGCGCGTCGCTTCGCCGAAGCGATCAAGAAGGAATACCCGGACCAACTGCTGTCCTACAACTGCTCGCCTTCCTTCAACTGGAAGAAGAACCTGGACGACGCGACCATCGCCAAGTTCCAGCGCGAGCTGTCCGCCATGGGCTACAAACACCAGTTCATCACCCTGGCCGGCATTCACAACATGTGGCACAGCATGTTCAACCTGGCGCACGACTACGCCCGCAACGACATGACCGCCTACGTGAAGCTGCAGGAGCAGGAATTCGCTGACGCCGCCAAAGGCTACACCTTCGTGGCGCACCAGCAGGAAGTGGGCACCGGCTACTTCGACGACATGACCACCGTGATCCAGGGCGGCACCTCGTCCGTGACCGCGCTGACCGGTTCGACCGAGGAAGAGCAGTTCCACTGAGTGACTGAGTACACGGCCACTGCGGCCCCAGGGAAGACCTAACCGCAGTGCCGCACAGCCATCACGCCCCGACTGGTTCGGGGCGTTTTTTTGCCTGCACATAATCTACTGATGCACCACGAATCCCATGTGGGAGGGGGCTTGCCCCCGATAGCTGTGGGCCAGCAACCGATGTGCTGACTGACACTCGGCAATCGGGGGCAAGCCCCCTCCCACAATGGATTTTGCGCAAAACATTGATCCAGAGCGGTGTCCGCCCGGATCAAATCAGTTAAAAGATGCGCACCCATAACTAAGCGACACTCAACCAAGTAACGGCAACTTACCCCGCTACACGAGAAACATTCGCTTAAACCCCACGCAAACAATATTCATTATCATTTGGAATGAGAAAACTTCGATACCACTTAAACAAAACACATTTGATAAAAAGCCCGCTAATGCCCGCCCTGCAAGGGCTACAGCCCTATAAAGGTGCACTATGTGCTTATTCCGCCGAATAATTTCGCCACAGGAATTTTACTTGCCCGGTGTTTAGCCATAAAATCACCGCGATTGATTGCAGTGCGACATATCGTCACTGCATCGTGACTTTTTCGAGCTCAGAGACCTTTGCTCTCTGTTAAGGATTTCCAGCATGACCGACGCGACAGGACTCATGGCCCACAACTGGGGCTTTGCCATTTTCCTCCTCGGTGTTGTGGGGCTTTGCGCCTTCATGCTCGGCGTCTCCAGCCTCCTCGGGTCAAAAGCCTGGGGTCGCAGCAAAAACGAACCGTTCGAGTCCGGCATGCTACCTACAGGTGGCGCCCGCTTGCGGCTCTCAGCCAAATTCTATCTGGTCGCGATGCTCTTCGTGATCTTCGATATCGAAGCCCTCTTTCTCTTTGCCTGGTCTGTGTCCGTCCGCGAAAGCGGCTGGACCGGATTCGTCGAAGCTCTCGTTTTCATAGCAATTCTGTTGGCAGGTCTTGTCTACCTGTTCCGAGTGGGCGCCCTTGACTGGGCTCCGGAAGCTCGTCGCAAGCGGCAAGCGAAGCTGAAACAATGAGGCTTTGGCGATGCAATACAATCTCACCAGGATCGACCCGGATGCTCCTAACGAGCAGTACCCCATCGGCGAACGGGAAACCGTTTCCGACCCGTTAGAAGACCAAGTCCACAAAAACATCTACATGGGCAAGCTGGAAGACGTGCTGAGTGGCGCGGTCAACTGGGGGCGTAAGAACTCCCTGTGGCCGTACAACTTCGGCCTTTCGTGCTGCTACGTGGAAATGACCACCGCTTTCACGGCGCCCCACGACATCGCGCGCTTTGGCGCCGAGGTTATCCGGGCATCGCCGCGCCAGGCGGATTTCATGGTTATCGCCGGTACCTGCTTTATCAAGATGGCGCCGATCATCCAGCGTCTCTATGAGCAAATGCTCGAACCGAAATGGGTGATCTCCATGGGTTCGTGTGCCAACTCCGGTGGCATGTACGACATCTACTCCGTCGTTCAAGGGGTGGACAAGTTCCTGCCCGTGGACGTCTACGTGCCTGGCTGCCCGCCCCGTCCCGAAGCATTCCTGCAAGGCTTGATGCTGTTGCAGGAATCGATTGGCAAGGAGCGTCGCCCACTGTCCTGGGTCGTCGGCGATCAAGGTGTGTACCGCGCCGAGATGCCGTCCCAAAAGGAACAGCGCCGCGAACAGCGAATCGCAGTCACCAACCTGCGCAGCCCCGACGAAGTCTGATCCAGCCCGCTTCTTTTTATAGAACGAAAACCTGGCTTCATTCTTTACGTTGACCGAAAGCGATAAAAAACCATGACTACAGGCAGTGCTCTGTATATCCCGCCTTACAAGGCAGACGACCAGGATGTGGTTGTCGAACTCAATAACCGTTTTGGCCCTGATGCCTTCACCGCCCAGGCCACACGCACCGGTATGCCGGTGCTGTGGGTGGCGCGTGCCAGGCTTGTAGAAGTCCTGAGCTTCCTGCGCAACCTGCCCAAGCCGTACGTCATGCTCTATGACCTGCATGGCGTGGACGAGCGTCTGCGCACCAAGCGCCAGGGCCTGCCGAGCGGCGCCGATTTCACCGTGTTCTACCACTTGATGTCGCTGGAACGTAACAGCGACGTGATGATCAAGGTCGCCCTCTCCGAGAGCGACCTGAGCGTCCCGACCGTGACCGGTATCTGGCCGAACGCCAGCTGGTACGAGCGTGAAGTGTGGGACATGTTCGGTATCGATTTCCCGGGCCACCCGCACCTGACGCGCATCATGATGCCGCCGACCTGGGAAGGTCACCCGCTGCGCAAGGACTACCCTGCCCGCGCCACCGAATTCGACCCGTTCAGCCTGACCCTCGCCAAGCAGCAGCTTGAAGAAGAGGCCGCGCGCTTCCGTCCGGAAGACTGGGGCATGAAGCGTTCCGGCACCAACGAGGACTACATGTTCCTCAACCTGGGCCCGAACCACCCTTCGGCCCACGGTGCCTTTCGTATCATCCTGCAACTGGACGGCGAGGAAATCGTCGACTGCGTCCCGGACATCGGCTACCACCACCGTGGCGCCGAAAAGATGGCCGAGCGACAGTCCTGGCACAGCTTCATCCCCTACACCGACCGTATCGACTACCTCGGCGGCGTGATGAACAACCTGCCGTACGTGCTCTCCGTCGAGAAGCTGGCCGGTATCAAGGTGCCGGACCGCGTCGACACCATCCGCATCATGATGGCCGAGTTCTTCCGCATCACCAGCCACCTGCTGTTCCTGGGTACCTACATCCAGGACGTCGGTGCCATGACCCCGGTGTTCTTTACCTTCACCGACCGCCAGCGCGCCTACAAGGTCATCGAAGCCGTCACCGGTTTCCGCCTGCACCCGGCCTGGTACCGCATCGGCGGCGTGGCCCACGACCTGCCGAACGGCTGGGAGCGCCTGGTCAAGGAATTCATCGACTGGATGCCCAAGCGTCTGGACGAGTACCAGAAGGCCGCCCTGGATAACAGCATCCTCAAGGGCCGTACCATCGGCGTCGCGCAATACAACACCAAAGAGGCCCTGGAATGGGGCGTCACCGGTGCCGGCCTGCGTTCCACCGGTTGCGACTTCGACCTGCGCAAGGCACGCCCGTACTCCGGCTACCAGAACTTCGAATTCGAAGTGCCGCTGGCGGCCAATGGCGACGCCTACGACCGTTGCATCGTGCGCGTCGAAGAAATGCGCCAGAGCCTGAAGATCATCGAGCAGTGCATGCGCAACATGCCGGCCGGCCCGTACAAGGCGGATCACCCGCTGACCACGCCGCCGCCCAAAGAGCGCACGCTGCAGCACATCGAGACCCTGATCACGCACTTCCTGCAAGTCTCGTGGGGCCCGGTGATGCCGGCCAACGAGTCCTTCCAGATGATTGAAGCGACCAAGGGCATCAACAGTTATTACCTGACGAGCGATGGCGGCACCATGAGCTACCGCACCCGGATTCGTACCCCAAGCTTCCCGCACTTGCAGCAGATCCCTTCGGTGATCAAAGGCGAGATGGTCGCGGACTTGATTGCGTACCTGGGTAGTATCGATTTCGTTATGGCCGACGTGGACCGCTAAGCATGAACAGCACGCTTATCCAGACAGACCGTTTCACCCTGAGTGAAACCGAGCGCTCGGCCATCGAGCACGAGTTGCATCACTACGAAGACCCGCGCGCGGCGTCGATCGAAGCCTTGAAGATCGTCCAGAAGGAACGTGGCTGGGTGCCGGACGGCGCCCTCTACGCCATCGGCGAAATCCTCGGCATCCCCGCCAGCGACGTTGAAGGCGTGGCGACGTTCTACAGCCAGATCTTCCGCCAGCCCGTGGGCCGCCACATCATTCGCGTGTGCGACAGCATGGTTTGCTACATCGGTGGCCACGAGTCCGTGGTCAGCGAGATCCAGGCCAAGCTGGGCATCGGCCTCGGCCAGACCACCGCCGACGGCCGCTTCACGCTGCTGCCGGTGTGCTGCCTGGGCAACTGCGACAAGGCGCCGGCGTTGATGATCGACGACGACACATTCGGTGACGTACAGCCTGCTGGCGTGACCCAATTGCTCGAGGGCTACCCATGACCCTGACTTCCTTCGGCCCGGCCAACCTGATCAAGCGTTCGGCCGAGACCCACCCGCTGACCTGGCGCCTGCGTGATGACGGCGAGCCGGTATGGCTTGACGAATACCAGGCCAAGAACGGCTACGCCGCCGCGCGCAAGGCCTTCGCCGACATGGCCCAGGACGATATCGTCCAGACCGTCAAGGACGCCGGTCTCAAGGGCCGTGGCGGTGCAGGCTTCCCCACGGGCGTGAAGTGGGGCCTGATGCCCAAAGACGAATCCATCAACATCCGCTACCTGCTGTGCAACGCGGATGAAATGGAGCCCAACACCTGGAAAGACCGCATGCTGATGGAGCAACTGCCCCATCTGCTGATCGAAGGCATGCTGATCAGCGCCCGCGCGCTGAAAACCTACCGGGGTTATATCTTCCTGCGCGGCGAATACACCACCGCCGCCAAGCACCTCAACCGTGCCGTGGCCGAAGCCAAGGCGGCGGGCCTGCTGGGCAAGAACATCCTGGGCTCGGGCTTCGACTTCGAGCTGTTCGTGCACACCGGCGCCGGGCGCTATATCTGCGGTGAAGAAACCGCACTGATCAACTCCCTCGAAGGCCGCCGCGCCAACCCGCGCTCCAAGCCGCCCTTCCCTGCCGCCGTGGGTGTGTGGGGCAAGCCGACCTGCGTGAACAACGTCGAGACCCTGTGCAACGTGCCGGCGATCATCGCCGACGGCGTGGACTGGTACAAATCGTTGGCCCGTGAAGGCAGTGAAGACATGGGCACCAAGCTCATGGGCTTCTCCGGCAAGGTCAAGAACCCGGGCCTGTGGGAACTGCCGTTCGGCGTGACCGCGCGCGAGCTGTTCGAGGACTACGCCGGCGGCATGCGCGACGGCTACACCTTGAAAGCCTGGCAGCCAGGCGGCGCCGGCACCGGCTTCCTGCTGCCCGAGCACCTCGACGCACAGATGTATGCCGGCGGCATCGGCAAGGTGGGCACCCGGATGGGCACCGGCCTGGCGATGGCGGTGGACAACACGGTGAACATGGTCTCGTTGCTGCGCAACATGGAGCAGTTCTTTGCCCGTGAATCCTGCGGTTTCTGCACCCCATGCCGCGACGGCCTGCCGTGGAGCGTGAAGCTGCTGATGGCCCTGGAAAACGGCGAAGGCCGCGAGGGTGATATCGAAACCCTGCTCGGGCTGGTGGGTTTCCTTGGCCCAGGCAAGACCTTCTGTGCTCACGCACCGGGCGCCGTGGAGCCATTGGGCAGCGCAATCAAATACTTCCGCTCTGAATTCGAGGCCGGCATCGCGCCAACCCGCGCGGGCGAACTCACTCAGGTGGTATCACCGACCATGGTCGGTGCGTAACGCTTAAAAAGGCGAAGGGTCCGTGCCCTTCGCTTTTCTCATGTGCGGACGCCTTGATGGCTGTGTTGATGCACATGAATAACAAGATTCCATTAGCCACGCCCGCTGACAACGGGCCAACGAAGAACTTTGAACCATGGCCACTATCCACGTAGACGGCAAAGCGCTCGAAGTCGATGGGGCGGACAACCTGTTACAGGCATGTCTGTCACTCGGCCTCGACATCCCGTATTTCTGCTGGCACCCCGCGCTTGGTAGCGTCGGTGCCTGTCGCCAGTGTGCGGTCAAGCAATACACCGACGAGAACGACACCCGTGGTCGTATCGTCATGTCCTGCATGACCCCAGCCACCGACAACACCTGGATCTCCATCGACGATGAAGAATCCAAGGCGTTCCGCGCCAGCGTGGTCGAATGGCTGATGACCAACCACCCCCACGACTGCCCGGTCTGTGAGGAAGGCGGTCATTGCCACCTGCAAGACATGACGGTGATGACCGGCCACAACGAGCGCCGTTATCGCTTCACCAAGCGCACCCACCAGAACCAGGACCTCGGCCCGTTCATTTCCCACGAAATGAACCGCTGCATCGCCTGCTACCGCTGCGTGCGCTTCTATAAAGACTACGCCGGCGGCACCGACCTGGGCGTGTTCGGCGCCCACGACAACGTGTACTTCGGTCGCGTTGAAGACGGCGTGCTCGAAAGCGAATTCTCCGGCAACCTCACCGAGGTCTGCCCGACCGGTGTGTTCACCGACAAGACTCACTCCGAGCGCTACAACCGCAAGTGGGACATGCAGTTCGCCCCGAGCATCTGCCACGGCTGCTCCAGCGGTTGCAACATCTCCCCGGGCGAGCGCTACGGTGAACTGCGTCGTATCGAAAACCGCTTCAACGGTTCGGTCAACCAGTACTTCCTGTGCGACCGTGGCCGTTTCGGCTATGGCTACGTCAACCGTGAAGACCGCCCACGCCAGCCACTGCTGGCCGATGGCGCCAAGCTGAGCCTGGACGCGGCGCTGGATAAAGCCGCCGACCTGTTGCGCGGGCGTAATATCGTCGGTATCGGTTCGCCCCGCGCCAGCCTCGAAAGCAACTTCGCGTTGCGCGAACTGGTCGGCGCCGAGCATTTCTACAGCGGCATTGAAGCCGGTGAGCTGGAGCGTATCCGCCTGGTCCTGCAAGTGCTGAACGACAGCCCGCTGCCGGTACCGAACATGCGCGACATCGAAGACCACGATGCGATCTTCGTGCTCGGTGAAGACCTGACCCAGACCGCTGCGCGTATCGCGTTGTCGCTGCGCCAATCGGTCAAAGGCAAGGCCGAGGAAATGGCCGACGCCATGCGCGTACAGCCGTGGCTTGACGCGGCGGTGAAAAACATCGGCCAGCACGCGCTGAACCCGCTGTTTATCGCCTCCCTGGCTGAAACCAAGCTCGACGATATCGCCGAAGAATGCGTCCACGCCGCGCCGGACGACCTGGCCCGCCTCGGTTTCGCCGTGGCCCACGCCCTCGACGCCAGCGCGCCGGCCGTTGAAGGCCTGGACGCTGAAGCTGTCGAGTTGGCTCAGCGTATTGCCGACGCCCTGCTGGCAGCCAAGCGCCCCTTGATCATTGCCGGCACCTCGTTGGGTTCCAAGGCGCTGATCGAAGCCGCCGCCAACATCGCCAAGGCCCTGAAACTGCGCGACAAGAACGGCTCCATCAGCCTGGTCGTTCCGGAAGCCAACAGCCTCGGCCTGGCCATGCTTGGCGGCGAGTCCGTGGATGCCGCGCTGCAAGCGGTGATCGACGGCAATGCCGACGCCATCGTCGTGCTGGAAAACGACCTGTACACCCGCACCGCTGCGGCCAAGGTTGACGCTGCACTCAACGCCGCCAAGGTGCTGATCGTCGCCGACCACCAGAAGACCGCTACCAGCGAGCGTGCCGACCTGGTGCTGCCAGCCGCCACCTTCGCCGAAGGCGACGGTACCCTGGTCAGCCAGGAAGGCCGCGCCCAGCGCTTCTTCCAGGTGTTCGATCCGAAGTACATGGATGCCAGCATCCTGGTGCACGAAGGCTGGCGTTGGCTGCATGCCCTGCGCGCCACCCTGCTGAACCAGCCGATTGACTGGACCCAGCTCGACCACGTCACCGCAGCCACCGCTGCGAGCGCGCCGCAGTTGGCCCGCATCGTCGACGCTGCACCGTCCGCCGCGTTCCGTATCAAGGGCTTGAAACTGGCCCGTGAACCGCTGCGCTACTCCGGGCGTACCGCCATGCGTGCTGATATCAGCGTGCACGAACCGCGTACCCCGCAAGACATCGACACCGCGTTCGCCTTCTCCATGGAAGGTTATTCGGGGTCGGCCGAGCCGCGACAGCAGGTGCCGTTTGCCTGGTCGCCGGGCTGGAACTCGCCGCAGGCCTGGAACAAGTTCCAGGACGAAGTTGGTGGTCACATCCGCGCGGGCGACCCGGGCACCCGCCTGATCGAAAGCAGCGGCGATTCGCTGAACTGGTTCGCGGCGGTACCGCGTCCGTTCAACCCGGCGCCGGGCACCTGGCAGGTCGTGCCGTTCTTCCACCTGTTCGGCAGCGAAGAAACCTCTTCCAAGGCCGCGCCGGTTCAAGAACGCATCCCCGCAGCCTACGTGTCGCTGGCCAAGTCCGAAGCCGACCGCCTGGGCGTCAACGACGGTGCCCTGCTCAGCCTGAGCGTGGCCGGCCAGACCCTGCGTCTGCCGCTGCGCATCAACGACGAGCTGGGCGCCGGCCTGGTTGCACTGCCAAAAGGCCTCGCCGGGATTCCTCCAGCGATCTTTGGCCACACCGTTGACGGTCTGCAGGAGGCAGCGCAATGACTTGGTTCACTCCTGAAGTGATCGACGTGATCATCTCGGTGGTCAAGGCCATCGTGATCCTGTTGGCCGTGGTCGTCGCGGGCGCCCTGCTCAGCTTCGTCGAACGTCGCCTGCTGGGCTGGTGGCAGGACCGTTACGGTCCGAACCGCGTCGGCCCGTTCGGCATGTTCCAGATCGCCGCCGACATGCTGAAGATGTTCTTCAAGGAAGACTGGACCCCGCCGTTCGCCGACAAGGTGATCTTCACCCTGGCGCCGGTCGTGGCCATGAGCGCCTTGCTGATCGCCTTCGCGATCATCCCGATCACCCCGACCTGGGGCGTCGCGGACCTGAACATCGGCCTGCTGTTCTTCTTCGCCATGGCCGGTTTGTCGGTGTATGCGGTG
Source organism: Pseudomonas sp. 28 E 9 (assembly GCF_900004785.1). Classification (NCBI taxonomy): domain Bacteria; kingdom Pseudomonadati; phylum Pseudomonadota; class Gammaproteobacteria; order Pseudomonadales; family Pseudomonadaceae; genus Pseudomonas; species Pseudomonas sp. 28 E 9. The sequence goes on from NZ_CVTK01000047.1 coordinate 141,948, forward strand.
CTGTTCGCCGGCTGGGCAAGTAACAACAAGTTCGCCCTGCTGGGCAGCCTGCGTGCCTCGGCGCAAACCGTCTCCTATGAAGTGTTCATGGGCCTGGCACTGATGGGCATCGTGGTGCAGGTTGGCTCGTTCAACATGCGCGACATCGTCGAGTACCAGGCGCAGAACCTGTGGTTCATCATTCCGCAGTTCTTTGGCTTCTGTACCTTCTTCATCGCGGGCGTGGCCGTGACTCACCGTCACCCCTTCGACCAGCCGGAAGCGGAACAGGAACTGGCCGACGGTTACCACATTGAATATGCCGGCATGAAGTGGGGCATGTTCTTCGTCGGTGAGTACATCGGCATCATCTTGATCTCGGCCCTGCTGGTCACGCTGTTCTTCGGCGGCTGGCACGGCCCGTTCGGCATCCTGCCGCAGTTGGCCTTCTTCTGGTTCTTCCTGAAGACCGCGTTCTTCATCATGCTGTTCATCCTGCTGCGCGCCTCGATTCCGCGCCCGCGCTATGACCAGGTGATGGATTTCAGCTGGAGATTCTGCCTGCCGCTGACCCTGATCAATTTGCTGGTGACGGCTGCCGTCGTGTTGTTGAACACGCCGGCTGCCGCGGTTCAGTGAGGATTTGACCCATGTTCAAATATATTGGCGACATCGTTAAGGGTACCGGTACCCAGTTGCGAAGCCTGGTGATGGTGTTCGGTCACGGCTTTCGCAAACGCGACACCCTGCAATACCCGGAAGAGGCGGTGTACCTGCCGCCGCGCTATCGCGGCCGCATCGTACTGACCCGCGACCCCGATGGCGAAGAGCGTTGCGTAGCCTGCAACCTGTGCGCCGTGGCGTGCCCGGTAGGTTGCATCTCCCTGCAGAAAGCTGAAACCGAAGACGGTCGCTGGTACCCGGACTTCTTCCGCATCAACTTCTCGCGCTGCATTTTCTGCGGCCTCTGCGAGGAAGCTTGCCCGACCACCGCGATCCAGCTCACACCGGATTTCGAGATGGCCGAGTTCAAACGTCAGGACCTGGTGTACGAGAAAGAAGATCTGCTGATCTCTGGTCCCGGTAAAAACCCTGATTACAACTTCTATCGTGTTGCAGGTATGGCCGTTGCCGGTAAGCCAAAAGGCGCCGCACAAAACGAAGCCGAGCCGATCAACGTGAAGAGCTTGCTGCCTTAAGGAAGAAAGATGGAATTCGCTTTCTATTTCGCATCGGGTATTGCAGTGGTGTCCACGCTTCGCGTGATCACCAACACCAACCCCGTGCACGCCCTGCTCTACCTGATCATTTCGCTGATCGCCGTGGCCATGACCTTCTTTGCCCTCGGCGCACCGTTCGCCGGTGTACTGGAAGTGATCGCCTATGCCGGCGCCATCATGGTGCTGTTCGTGTTTGTGGTGATGATGCTCAACCTGGGGCCGGCTTCGGTCGCCCAGGAACGCGTCTGGCTCAAGCCCGGCATCTGGCTTGGCCCGGTTGTCCTCGCAGCCCTGCTGCTGGGTGAACTGCTGTATGTGCTGTTCGCTCACCAGAGCGGCCAGGCCATCGGCCACACCACCGTGGACGCGAAAGCCGTGGGCGTCAGCCTGTTCGGCCCGTACCTGCTGGTGGTCGAACTGGCTTCGATGCTGCTGCTTGCCGCAGCCATCACGGCCTTCCACTTGGGCCGCAACGAAGCCAAGGAGCAATGACGATGCCTGCTATCCCCTTGGAGCATGGTCTGGCGGTCGCCGGCATCCTGTTCTGCCTTGGCCTGGTCGGCCTGATGGTTCGCCGTAACATTCTGTTCGTGTTGATGAGCCTGGAAATCATGATGAACGCTGCGGCACTGGCGTTCATCGTGGCAGGCGCACGTTGGGGCCAGCCGGATGGGCAAGTCATGTTCATCCTGGTGATCAGCCTGGCAGCCGCCGAGGCCAGCATTGGCCTGGCGATCCTGCTGCAACTGTATCGTCGCTTCCACACGCTTGATATCGACGCTGCCAGTGAGATGCGCGGATGAACATGATCTTTCTGACTTTCGTATTTCCCCTGATCGGTTTCCTGCTGCTGTCGTTCTCTCGCGGACGCTGGTCGGAGAACCTCTCGGCCCTGATCGGCGTAGGCTCGATTGGCTTGTCGGCCATCGTTGCCGCCTACGTCATCTGGCAATTCAACGTGGCGCCGCCGGAAGGCGGTCACTACACCCTGGTGCTGTGGCAGTGGATGTCGGTGGAGGGCTTCAAGCCCAACTTCGCCCTCTATGTCGACGGCCTGTCGATCACCATGCTCGGCGTGGTGGTGGGTGTGGGCTTCCTGATCCACCTGTTCGCGTCCTGGTACATGCGCGGTGAAGCGGGCTACTCGCGCTTCTTCTCGTACACCAACCTGTTTATCGCCAGCATGCTGTTCCTGGTGCTCGGCGATAACCTGTTGTTCCTGTACTTCGGCTGGGAAGGCGTGGGCCTGTGCTCGTACCTGTTGATCGGTTTCTACTACAGCAACCGCAACAACGGTAACGCGGCACTCAAGGCGTTTATCGTCACGCGGATCGGCGACGTGTTCATGGCCATCGGCCTGTTCATTCTGTTCCAACAGGTGGGCACGCTGAACATCCAGGAACTGCTGGTGCTGGCACCGCAGAAATTCCAGGTCGGCGATTTCTGGATCACCCTGGCGACCCTGATGCTGCTGGGCGGCGCCGTGGGTAAATCCGCGCAACTGCCACTGCAGACCTGGCTGGCGGATGCGATGGCCGGTCCTACCCCGGTGTCGGCACTGATCCACGCCGCGACCATGGTCACCGCCGGTGTCTACCTGATTGCCCGTACACACGGCCTGTTCACCCTGGCGCCGGACATCCTGCACCTGGTCGGCATCGTCGGCGGCGTGACCCTGGTACTGGCCGGCTTCGCCGCGCTGGTCCAAACCGACATCAAGCGTATCCTCGCCTACTCGACCATGAGCCAGATCGGCTACATGTTCCTGGCCCTGGGCGTCGGCGCCTGGGACGCGGCGATCTTCCACCTGATGACCCACGCCTTCTTCAAGGCCCTGCTGTTCCTTGCTTCCGGTGCGGTGATCGTTGCCTGCCACCACGAGCAGAACATCTTCAAGATGGGTGGCCTGTGGAAGAAGCTGCCACTGGCCTACGCCAGCTTCATCGTCGGTGGTGCCGCCCTGGCCGCCCTGCCGCTGGTGACCGCAGGCTTCTACTCCAAGGACGAAATCCTCTGGGAAGCGTTTGCCAGCGGTAACCATAACCTGCTGTATGCAGGCCTGGTGGGTGCGTTCATGACCTCGCTGTACACCTTCCGCCTGATCTTCATCACCTTCCACGGTGAAGCCAAGACCGAAGCCCACGCAGGCCACGGCATCTCGCACTGGCTGCCGTTGTCGGTGCTGATCATCCTGTCGACGTTCATCGGCGCGCTGATCACCCCGCCATTGGCCGGTGTACTGCCGCAAAGCGTCGGCCATGCCGGCGGCGCCGACAAGCACAGCCTGGAAATCGCCTCGGGCGCCATCGCCATCGCCGGTATCCTGCTCGCGGCCCTGCTGTTCCTCGGCAAGCGTCGCCTGGTAACCGCCGTGGCCAACAGTGGCATTGGCCGTTTCCTCTCGGCCTGGTGGTTCGCCGCCTGGGGCTTCGACTGGATCTACGACAAACTGTTCGTCAAACCTTACCTTGCGATCAGCCACGTGCTGCGCAAAGACCCGCTCGACCAGACCATCGGTCTGATCCCGCGCGCCGCCAAGGCCGGTCACACCGCCCTGAGCCGCAGCGAGACCGGCCAGTTGCGTTGGTACGCAGCGTCCATGGCGGCCGGTGCCGTGCTGGTGATCGGCGCCATCGTGGTGGTGGCGGTATGACTATGAACTTTGCGAACTTTGCAAACTTGCGAAAGGAAACGAGCCTGTCATGATTCTGCCCTGGCTAATCCTGATCCCCTTTATCGGCGGCCTGCTCTGCTGGATGGGTGAACGCTTCGGCGCCACCCTCCCCCGCTGGATCGCGTTGCTGACCATGTCCCTGGAACTCGCGCTCGGCCTCTGGCTGTGGGCCCACGGCGACTATTCATTCGCTCCGGCACCGGGTGTCGATCCCACCTTCGCGCTTGAATTCAAGCACGTGTGGATCCAGCGCTTCGGCATCAACGTGCACCTGGCCCTCGACGGCCTGTCGCTGTTGATGATCCTGCTGACCGGCCTGCTGGGTATCCTCTCGGTACTTTGCTCGTGGAAAGAGATCCAGCGTCACGTGGGCTTCTTCCACCTGAACCTGATGTGGATCCTGGGCGGCGTTGTCGGCGTGTTCCTGGCGCTGGACCTGTTCATGTTCTTCTTCTTCTGGGAAATGATGCTGGTGCCGATGTACTTCCTCATCGCGCTCTGGGGTCACAGTTCTTCGGACGGCAAGAAAACCCGGATCTACGCGGCGACCAAGTTCTTCATCTTCACCCAGGCTTCCGGCCTGATCATGTTGGTGGCGATCCTGGGTCTGGTCCTGGTCAACTTCAACAGCACCGGCGTGATCACCTTCAACTACGCCGACCTGTTGAAGACCAAGATGTCGCTGACCACCGAGTACGTGCTGATGCTGGGCTTCTTCATCGCGTTCGCGGTGAAGCTGCCGGTGGTGCCGTTCCACTCCTGGTTGCCTGACGCCCACGCCCAGGCGCCGACCGCCGGTTCCGTCGACCTCGCCGGTATCCTGTTGAAGACCGCTGCCTACGGCCTGCTGCGTTTCGCCCTGCCGCTGTTCCCGAATGCCTCGGCCGAATTTGCGCCGATTGCCATGACCCTGGGTCTGATCGGGATCTTCTACGGCGCGTTCCTGGCCTTCGCGCAAACCGACATCAAGCGTCTGATTGCGTTCTCGTCCGTTTCCCACATGGGTTTCGTACTGATCGGCATCTACTCCGGCAGCCAGCTGGCGCTGCAAGGCGCGGTGATCCAGATGTTGGCCCACGGTGTTTCGGCCGCTGCACTCTTTATCCTGAGTGGTCAGCTGTACGAGCGCCTGCACACCCGTGACATGCGTGAGATGGGTGGCGTGTGGTCCCGCATCGCTTACCTGCCGGCAATCAGCCTGTTCTTCGCCGCTGCGTCCCTGGGCTTGCCGGGTACCGGTAACTTCATCGGCGAATTCCTGATCCTGATGGGGGCCTTCGTACAGACGCCGTGGATCAGTGCCATTGCCACCTCCGGCCTGGTGTTCGGTTCGGTCTACTCGCTGATCATGATCCACCGCGCCTACTTCGGCCCGGCCAAGTCCGACACCGTCCTGCAAGGGATGGATGCGCGCGAACTGATCATGGTGCTCGGCCTTGCGGTGCTGCTGATCTACATCGGCGTATACCCGCAGCCGTTCCTGGACACGTCCGCCGCCACGATGCATGGCGTGCAGCAGTGGTTCGGCACCGCCTTCTCTCAACTCGCTTCGGCCCGGTAAGAGCGCTATGGAATTCACGATCCAACACTTTATCGCGCTTGCGCCGCTGCTGATCACCAGCCTCACCATTGTGGTGGTGATGCTGGCGATCGCCTGGCGCCGCAATCATTCGCAAACGTTCCTGCTGTCCTGTGCCGGTTTGAACCTGGCCCTGCTGTCGATCATCCCGGCCCTCAAGGTCGCGCCACTGGCGGTCACGCCATTGATGATGGTCGATGACTTCGCCCTGCTGTACATCGCCCTGATCCTGGTGGCGACGCTGGCCTGTGTCACGCTCGCCCATGCCTACCTCGGCGAAGGCGCCGCCGGCTACCCGGGCAACAAGGAAGAGCTGTACCTGCTGATCCTGCTGGCCGCGGCCGGTGGCATCGTGCTGGTCAGCGCACAGCACCTGGCCGGCCTGTTCATCGGCCTGGAACTGCTGTCGATCCCGACTTACGGTTTGGTGGCGTATGCCTTCTTCAGCAAGCGCTCCCTGGAAGCCGGCATCAAATACATGGTGCTGTCGGCCGCCGGTTCCGCGTTCCTGTTGTTCGGTATGGCCCTGCTCTACGCCGAAGCCGGCAGCCTGAGCTTCACCGGTATCGGCCACGCCCTGGCCGCCACCAACAGCCCGGCGCCAATCGCCCAGTTGGGCCTGGCAATGATGCTGATCGGCCTGGCGTTCAAGCTGTCGCTGGTGCCCTTCCACCTGTGGACCCCGGACGTGTACGAAGGCGCCCCGGCGCCGGTGGCCGCGTTCCTGGCCACGGCGTCCAAGGTTGCCGTGTTTGCAGTGATGGTGCGTCTGTTCCAGATCTCGCCTGCGGCCAACACCGGCGTGCTGAGCAACGTGCTGACCGTGATCGCCATTGCGTCGATCCTGTTCGGCAACCTGCTGGCGCTGACTCAGAACAACCTCAAGCGTCTGCTGGGTTATTCGTCCATCGCCCACTTCGGCTACCTGCTGATCGCCCTGGTGGCGAGCAAAGGCCTGGCCGTGGAAGCCATCGGCGTGTACCTGGTCACCTACGTGATCACCAGCCTGGGTGCGTTCGGCGTCATCACCTTGATGTCGTCGCCGTACAAAGGCCGTGACGCCGACGCCCTGTACGAATACCGCGGCCTGTTCTGGCGCCGTCCGTACCTGACCGCCGTGCTGACCGTGATGATGCTGTCCCTGGCGGGTATCCCGCTGACGGCCGGCTTTATCGGCAAGTTCTACATCGTCGCCACCGGCGTCGAGGCCCACGAGTGGTGGCTGGTTGCGTCCCTGGTACTGGGCAGCGCCATCGGCGTGTTCTACTACCTGCGCGTGATGGTCACCCTCTACCTGATCGAGCCGAACCTGCGCCGTGTGGATGCCGAGCTGCACTGGGAACAGAAGGCAGGTGGCGTGATGCTGCTGGCCATCGCCCTGCTCGCGTTCTTCCTGGGCGTGTACCCGCAACCGTTGCTCACCCTGGTGCAGCATGCGGTGCTGGGGGTTTGATCGTTTAGGTTGATGCAGTCAACAGAACGGCGCCTTTGGGCGCCGTTTTGCGTTTCCAAGGCCTGTTTTTTCCCTTCCCTGCTCGCTGACTTTTCCTTCTTGCTATACCTCTTCCTCTGGCATCTCCCCTGCTGGAAAGGGTTCTATGGTGTTTGCGTTTTAAGAAAGTTCCCACAGCAAGGGCACTTGACCCAAGGCGAGTGGGCCACCAAACTATACGCAGGCTACGTACAGAGCATGGATGCTCTATTTATCGAACTGCCGGCCTTCGAGCGGCATCGCAAGGACTATCTGAGTGACGAGCTTTTCCACGGTTTTCAACAGGAGTTGATGAAAAACCCGGAAGCAGGAGATGTGATCGAGGGAACGGGAGGGTTACGCAAGGTTCGCTTCGTCGATGAGCGACGAAACAAAGGTAAACGCGGTGGCCTGCGGGTCATTTACTACTGGTGGTCAGGCGGCACGCAATTCTGGTTATTCACCTTGTACGGCAAGCACGAACAGAGCGACCTGACACCACAACACAAGAAAGCCCTTAAATACATGCTGGACAGGGAAATCAAAGCGAGAACACACAATGAAACGTGAAATTTTTTCCGAACTGGTCGAAGGCTTCGATGCGCTGGCCGAAGAACGCCATGGCAAGATCACCCTGCGCACCCATAAGGCGCAGCTCAACAAACTCGACCCCCTCACAGCTGAAGAAGTGGTTGCAGTACGCCAGCAACTCAACCTCTCCCGGTCGGTATTCGCCATGTACCTGCGTACCAACACCCGCACCCTGGAGAACTGGGAACAAGGCCGGGCCAAGCCCAATGCACAGGCTGTCACGTTGATACGACTGGTGGCGCGTTTTCCCGAGACCGTGGCGCAACTTGCGGCACTGGGCTGACCTGAAACAGCTGCAAAAAAAACGCCCCGAATGTTCGGGGCGTTTTTTATAGTGCAATAACGTCAGAACGCGATACCGACCTTCAAGCCATACTCATCACGCTTGAGCTTGGTATTGTCGGCTACATAGGAATCGTCATCGAGCTTGTACTCGGTGCGGGTGTAGTACAGGCCCGCCATCACCGGCAGGTTGCCCTTCTGGTTCATCAGCAGGCTGACTTCGGCGTAAGGGTTGGTGCGGTCCTTGAGGTCCACGCTGTCGCTGCCGACGCCGTCCACCTTGAGTTTGGCGCGGCCATCAATGGTATGACGGGCGCCGGCTTCAACGCGCAGGGTCATGTCATCGAACTGATGGTTGTAGCCCAGGGCAGCCTTGGCGAACGGCGACTTGTTGGTGAGCTTCAGGTCGTAGCCGTTGGTGTCCGGCTCGTAGCGGGTCCAGGTGTAGCCACCGCCGACGATCACGTCGACGAAGTTGCGTGCATCCAGCGCGGCGCGCCAGCCGAGGTCGAGGTCGGCCTGGCCTTCCTTGAGTTTGTTGTCGCTCTTTTCGCCGTACTTGGCTTCGATACCGGCCTGGTAGATGAAGCCGGATTCGGCAGTGAGCTTATTGCCGAAGTTGTAGAACAGGCCCGCCTCGGGCATGTGGTCCTTGTCGCTGTCGCTACCGCCTTCGAGTTTGAAGTCGTTATAGCTGCCGAGGATCCCGAAGGTGGAAATCGGGTCGGTCGACGGTGCCGCAAACACCACGCCTGGCGCCGCCACCAGGGCCAGCCACGAGGTGTTCTTGAGGAAGTTTCCGAATAGTTTGGACATCGTTTACATCTCCATTTTTTGAGTGGGCAAAGTATTCAGGAATCAGTTCGAACCTTCGCATTTGCAAAAAGTTCGAACGAATGTGCACCAACATGGAGAAAAAACGGTTCAGCGAAGGCTCTAGCTCAAGACTCTTGGCCATTGATGCGGACTGGATGCGTCACTACGCCGCGCGCCCGTGCGAATTGTCATTTTGAATGAACCTTTACGCGCGGCGGCCTATCCATCTATAACAAGACAGGGAGGCAACATGAGTACCGCAAAAATCTACACCATCAACTACCAGCTGCACGGTAAACCCAAGTCTTTTGTAGTGCGCGCCGAGGTGATGAACAGCACCGAAGCCTGGCACTGGGCGGCCGTCGACGCCGACATCGCGCACGTCAGCCGCATCGGCCGCGTGGGGCATGAGCAGGTGAAAAAGACCACTCGGCCCTGGGCGGAAAAATACGGCATCACCGATGTGAGCTGGAACCCTCCAAAATAAACAAAGCCCCGCACATTGCGGGGCCTGGTTTACTTCTTCAAGTCGCCCAACGGATCGTAGGGCGGCTTTTTTTCCGCTTGTTTTTGCTTGTCCAGCGGCGCGATGGCCGGGCCAATGGGGTCGACCTGCGGGTCAGCCACATCCGGCGAGTCGGGATCGAATCCCAGCTCATCCTTGCCGGTGGCATGTTCGTCGGAGCGCGGGCCGTTCGGGGGATTGCTCATACAGACCTCCTTGCTTACAGCGGGCGGGCTTTGTCGTGGAGGTCTTCCAGGTCGTGCTCGACCTGCTCCACGTCGTGGTTGTCCTGGCGCTCGGCCGGGTCGTTGGGGCGCAGCGCATCGTTATCGCGCTCCTCTTCACCGGGCGTGCGGTGGGGATCGGGCGTGCCAGGCGGCGGTTGCTTGTGTTCGGACATGATGGCTTACCTCATGGTGACTTCAGGATTTAGAGGAAACACCGTTGGCCATCGTTCAACTTGATTGCGTGAAGCGTGAGAAGATGCCCTCCCGTGCTGGAGACCTGACCCGAATGTTCGAACTCAAACCCTGTGACCCTGCCCTCTATCGCCGACAAACCCGCCGCAGCACGCTGATCGTCGCCGTGGTATTCCTGGCCGTGGCCATGTTGTTGTCGAGCCTGGCGGTGATGCTGTTCGGTGAACCTGGGGGTGATAACGTGCGCTTCAATGTCGGCGGAGTGTTTGCCGGAGTGTTGATCACCGTCGCTCTGGTGCGCGGCCCCTTCTGGCGCCAGGCCTGGCTGGCACCGGCGGTCTACGGCTGGCGGCTCAAGCGCAGCCTGATGAGCGTGACCAATGTGATGCACAAGGTCAGCGAACGGGTACAGGCCAATGACCCGGACGCCATCAACGTGTTGCGCTTCTACCACTTGGCGCTGACACAGATGCATGCCCTGGATGCCAACTCCAGCGCCCAGGCGCAACTGGTGGATGAGGTCCAGGCACACAAGGCCAGGATGCAGGCGCTGGGGATCGATACCGAACAAACCCGCCTCGATCCGGCATGGTTGCAAAATATTAAAGGCGCCTAGCGCCTCACAGGCCCCTCGCCCGCCAGCAAAACAGCGCGCTCACCGCAATCGCCGCACCTGCCAGGCCAAACACCCAGTGCGCCGACGCGACGGGCAACAGCAGGCCCGCCAGCAACGGCCCTAAACCCGCACCGATATCCCGCCATACCGCGTTGGACGCCAATGCCGACACCCGCATTGAACCCGGATTGCGCTCGGCGACCAGGGTCGTCACCAGCGGCAACTGCAGCGCGCGTAACACCAACACCGCCGCCGCGCCCACGATGACCCAATAACTGCCAAAGGCCGTCAATGCCAGCGCGCTGAGGAATGAAAACAGCAGCAGCATGGAGGTGGCGCCAAAGCGCTGCGCCGCATGTCCACCCAATGGGCTGAGCAGCAGTTCCGACGCATAGCGCAGGGCCATCAACCCGCCGGCGATCAGCACGGCATCACCGCCCATGATCTTCTGCGCCTGGATCGACAGGCCAAAGATAAACAAACCATCCAGCGCGACGCCTTCTATAAACGACCACATCGCCACGCTGTCGGGCCATTTGAACCGTCGCCCCGGCGTACCGTGCAGGTCATGACTTGCGGTGGGCAGGCCTTTGGCCAACCACAGCCCGATCAGGCAACACACTGCGAGCACCAGGAAAATGGGACGCGGCCCTGCCCATAACGTCAGCAGACCGCCCAGCGGCAGCGCCAGCATCGGCCCGCAGGCGATCAGTGCTCGCGAACGGCCTGCACGGCGTGCAGCGCCTTGCGGCTCGGCAGTGGCCAACACCTGGGTCGACAGATTCAGTGCGGCGAAACACAAACCCCAGATCAGGCGCAAACCCAGCAACGCGGCGAAGCCCGACAACACCGAGTTACCCAGCGCACACAGGGCGGCGGCACCGGCGGCAATCATGCAGGTCAAGCGATCACCGTTGCGCGCGTAGAAATTCAATACATGTCGGTAACCGAAAATCCGCACCAGACGGTTCGCCGCCAGCAATACACCGGCCTGGGCCAGCGTGATGCCGAAAGCGTCCGACTCCATGGGCAACAGCAGGTAGAGCAGCACATCGCTGGGCAGGCAGAAACCGAGGGTCAGCGCGGCGCGGCGGGAAGAAACGTCAGCGATGCGTTGGGCCGGGCTGGGCATAGAACCGAAATATTCAGAAATATATAGATCGCCACACTAGCCTCACCCTGCCCTCTTTTACAAGGGTTCCACGCTGCGTTTATACGGCAGCAAACGCAGCCCACTGGCCACAGCACCGATCAGCGCAAACACGCAACCCAGCCACAGTGCGCAGGCTGGGCCACTGTCCACGAACAGATGAAAACACAAGGCGACCAACGAGGCGCCCAGTGTCTGGCCCAGCAACCGCGAGATCGCCACGATGCCACTGGCCCCGCCGCTGCGGGCCAGGGGTGCGCTGGTCATCAGCGCCTTGAGATTGGGCGACTGGAAAAAGCCGAAGCCGGCGCCACACAAGGCCATGCGCCAGCCGATATCGAAGGCCGAGGCATCATTGCTCAAGGTCGCCAGCGCGGCCATGCCGACACTGAGCATCAACAAGCCAATACCGCACAGCAGGCCCAGTGACACGCGGTCAGCCAGGCGTCCCGCGACCAGGGCCATGACCGCCACCACGGCAGGCCACGGCGTCATCAGAAAGCCGGTCTGCACCTGGCTGTGGCCCAGCGCCGACTGCAACAGGAACGGCAAGGCGACAAACGCCAGGCCCTGGGCACTGAAGGCACAGATCGCGGTCAGCGATGACAACGCAAACAGCGGGCGCTTGAACAGGTCCACTGCCAGCATCGGCGCCGGATGCCCGGCCTCGCGGCGCAGCAGTAAAGCGCCGAACACCAGCGCCAGCGCGATCAGGCCCAGGGTCAGCGCGCCCTGTGCGCCATGCACGGCGGCGCCCAGACCCAGGACCAACAAGGCGAACAAGCCGGCACATAACAGCGCCGCCAACCGATCAAACGCGTGCCCGGTGATCGGCAGCGTCGGTAACGAGCGCAGGCCCAGGCCCAGGGCCAAGAGCCCCAATGGCACATTGATCAGGTACAGCCAATGCCAACTGGCCACTGAGAGAATCGCCGACGCGGCGGTGGGCCCGAGAGTGAACGCCAGCCCCACCACCAGCGAGTTATAGCCCAGGCCACGACCGAGCATTTTCGCGGGGTAGATATGCCTGAGCAACGCGGTGTTGACGCTCATCAGCGCGGCCGCCCCCAGGCCCTGCGCCACCCGCGCGGCGGTGAGGGTCAGCAGCGAATCGGCAAGCCCGCACAATAACGACGAGACAATGAACAGCAGCAACCCGCCGAGGTACACGCGACGATGCCCCAGCACATCGCTCAGCGAAGCAAACGGCAGCACGGTTGCGATAATCGCCAACTGATAGGCGTTGACCACCCAGATCACCGAGGCCGAGTCAGTACCGATGCCCTGGGCCAGTGTCGGCAAGGCGGTATTGACGATGGCAGTGTCCAGCGTCGCCATGCCGATGCCCAGGGAAAGGGCAATCACGGCCGGCAAGCGTTTATCGAGGGGCAGCCCATCGGCAACAGGAGACATGAACAATCCACACAGGTGGCAAGGGTGCCTAGAGTACGGCCAGTGCGGATTTTTTTCAGCGTTCGTTGGCTTGCCTGTCAATCTTTTCATGTTGCCAAGGGCTGGCCCGGCCCGGCTCAATAGGTGATTTGCAGCGTGGTAATGGGTGGGTTCGGGCGGCAATGACAGGCTAACTGATCAGCCGCCATCTTCGGATTCCAGGGACCGATCACGCCGTCGCGCTTGCCGTTGTCATCCACCGAATCCAGCGCCTTCATGACGTTGTCACGCTTGAGCAGCTCGCGGGCCAGTTGGGTTTCATTATCTTTCTGCGCGTCGCCGGTCAGCGAACGTCCCGCCACCTCACGGATTTTATCCGTGGTTGCATTCGGGGTCGTCGGGTGCTTGAACGCCTGGAAGTTGTCGCCAAATGCCTTGGCCAGGTCCGAGTCCGACATCGATGAGTAATCCTTCGGATTCGGACGCGCCGGTGAAACGTTCACGGAAATGCGTGAGACCATCATGATTGAGTGCTCCTGGAAGTGTGCCGAGGTCGCTGTTAAGTGGCCAGCGCCCTCAGGTCAGTTCCAGCGTGCGCGCACCTTCAGAACGGCGTTGCCGGTGTGATCGCACTGAGGTCCAGACACCCTCCCTGCAAGGGCGGGCACCAATAGTAGCCACCGGTCAACGGTGTGCTGATGCGATACAAACCATCGACAATCCCGTCTTCCAGCCCACTCATGCGGCGCAGTTGCGCTTCGAATGCGTCGAAGGAATGGCCGAACGCGAGAAACATCAGCCCGGCCTGGCCATTCTCGGCCCATGGCATCGAACGACGCACCACGAACGCCTGCGGGGTGAAGCTTTCCTGGGCGGTGCGCTTGGTGTGGGCGGAATCGGGGGCGTCGTCGAGTTCTTCATTGTCGCCATGGCGGCGGCCGATGATGTGGTCGCGCTCCTGGGCCGGTAGCGCGGCGAAACCGTCGAGGTCGTGCTGCCACTGCTGGATCGCGGCGAAGCTGGCGCCGCTGTGGGTGAAGGCCGCTTCGACGGCCGCGTCATCGTGAGGGTTCTCGGTGCCGTCTTCGTAGTCGGTCAAGTCGAAACCGGTCTTGTAGCGAAAGCCTTCGGTCATCTGTACCAGACGCAACGCCGGTGCCAGGGCTTTTTCGAACGCGCGGCTGCGCAACAGCAATTCACCACGGTCCACGCCATGCAACCATACCCACAGAGCCTGCTGGGTGGACGGGTTGTGCGCGCCCGGGCCGCTGATGGCCGGGAAGCTGCGCAACCCTTCGATGCCTGCGCCCAGCGCGTCTACCAGGGGCTTGCCGAAACCGACCACCGCCGCTGAATCCGTCAACTGCACCAGCGCGTCCAGCGCAGCGGGCAAGGCATCCCGGGACTCGAGGGCAAAAAACAGATGGCGTGCCTGCAACGGCACGGGTGCGGCAAGAATGCCCGGCTGGTAGTGACTCATGTGAACTCCTTCAAGAAAGCCGCGCAGTTTATCCCGAAGCACCCGCCATGCGCAGGGGAAAGCGCGCAAGCCTTGCCACAGAGCCCTCGTATGGGTGACTCTCTAGTCAAGATTTGCAACTATTCCAGGGGTAGCGACATGACCACCAGCAACCTGCTCACGCAGCTGTTTCCTGCCTCCACCGCAGAGATTCCCGAACAATTTCGCCTGGCGGCGCCGATTGAACAACGTGATTACCTGGTCGATGGCCAGTTGCGGGTGTGGAACGGCCCGCTGGCCCGCGTGCAAAGCCCTGTGCAACTGGGTGACGAACGCGTGCACATCGGCAGCACGCCGCTGCTGGACGCCGAGACCGCCTTGACCGCCCTCGACGCCGCCGTGCGCGCCTATGACCGGGGCCAGGGTGAGTGGCCGACCCTGCGCGTGGCCGACCGCATCCGGCATGTGGAAGCCTTCCTGCGGCGCATGCGCGAACAGCGCGACGCGGTGGTCAAGCTGCTGATGTGGGAGATCGGCAAGAACCTCAAGGACTCACAGAAAGAGTTCGACCGCACCTGCGACTACATCACCGACACCATCAATGCCCTCAAGGAGCTCGACCGCCGCAGCAGTCGCTTCGAGCTGGAGCAGGACACCCTTGGGCAAATCCGCCGCGTGCCCCTGGGCGTGGCGCTGTGCATGGGGCCTTACAACTACCCGCTCAACGAAACGTTCACCACGCTGATCCCGGCGCTGATCATGGGCAACACCGTGGTGTTCAAGCCGGCCAAGCTCGGCGTGCTGTTGATCCGCCCGTTGCTGGAGGCGTTCCGCGACAGCTTCCCGGCCGGGGTGATCAACGTGATCTATGGCAGCGGCCGCGAAACCGTGAGCGCGCTGATGGCCAGCGGCAAGATCGATATCTTTGCGTTCATCGGCACCAACAAGGCCGCCAGCGCCCTGAAAAAATTGCACCCGAAACCCCACCGGCTGCGCGCCGCATTGGGCCTGGATGCAAAAAACCCGGGCATCGTGCTGCCCGAGGTGGATCTCGACAATGCGGTCAGCGAAGCGCTCACCGGCTCGCTGTCGTTCAACGGCCAGCGTTGCACGGCCTTGAAGATCCTGTTTGTGCATGAGGATGTGGTCGACCGTTTTATCGAAAAATTCAACGCCAGGCTGGCGACGCTCAAACCCGGCATGCCCTGGGATGACGGCGTGGCGCTGACCCCGCTGCCGGAAGTGGGCAAGGTGGATTACCTCAACGACCTGGTGGCCGATGCCGCGCAGCACGGCGCCCGGGTGGTGAATGCCGACGGCGGGGCGAGCCGTGGGTCATTCTTCTACCCGGCCGTGCTGTACCCGGTGAACCCGCAGATGCGCGTGTACCACGAAGAACAATTCGGCCCCGTGGTGCCGATCGTGCCCTACCGGGACCTGGAGACAGTGATTGACTACGTACTGGACTCGGACTTCGGCCAGCAATTGAGCCTGTTCGGCACCAATGCCGTGGAGATCGGACGGCTGGTGGACACCTTCGCCAACCAGGTCGGCCGGATCAATATCAACGCCCAGTGCCAACGCGGGCCGGACACCTTCCCCTTCAACGGGCGCAAGAACTCGGCCGAGGGTACGTTGTCGGTACATGACGCGCTGCGCGTGTTCTCGATCCGCACCCTGGTGGCGACCAAGTTCCAGGAGAGCAACAAGGCGCTGCTCGGCGATATCCTGCGCAACCGTGACTCGAGCTTCATCAGCACCGACTACATCTTCTAATATCACCTCGGTCAAATAGGTGGGAGGGGGCTTGCCCTGATGCCAGGCAGTTAGGACTTTTGTAGGAGCGAGCTTGCTCGCGAAAAACGTCAACGATAACGCGTGCTTTCTGAATGAACGCGGTGCCTGTGAGTTTTTCGCGAGCAAGAGCTAGGCGCCCCCCTCGCTCCTACAGACGGCGGTATGCGCTTGACTGACATTAGGGCAATCCCCTCTCACATTGGATCGGTTTGCCCTGACTAATGAGGCCCCCTTAATACCGATGAACCTGCCCATTTTTGCCCGGCGCCTGCTGCGCCCCCTGCTCGACCCGTACCGGCGCTATCGCCACGCCAAGCTGATCCACGCCGTGCGCGTGTCCATCGGCTTATTGGCGACGATCCTGCTGACCACCGGCCTCAACCTGCCGCATGGTGAATGGGCGTCGGTGACCATGCTGATCGTGATCGGCGGTTTGCAGCACCATGGCAATATCGGCAAGAAAGCCGTCGAGCGTGCGTACGGTACGCTGATCGGCGCCAGCGTCGGGTTGCTGCTGGTGGTGCAAAAAGCCTATTTCGGCCAGCCCTTCCTGACGTACCTGCTGATGTCGGCGGTGTGTGGGTTTTTTTCCTACCATGCCATCGGCAAGGGCGGCTATATCGCGCTGCTGTCGGCGATCACGGTGTTTATCGTGGCCGGGCACGGCGACAACCCGATTTCGGATGGCCTGTGGCGCACCGTCGACATCCTGATCGGCATCGCACTGGCCCTCGCGTTTTCCTTCGCCCTGCCGCTGTACGCGGTGTACTCGTGGCGCTACAACCTGGCCGGCGCCCTGCGCGATGGTGCGGCGATCTACAGCCGCATCATCAATGGCCAATCCGTCACCGACGATGAGCACCTCAAGCTGCTCAACCGCTTGAACACGGCGATACTGCAACTGCGCTCGCTGATGCCGTCGGTGTCCAAGGAAGTGCGGATTTCGATGACTGAACTGGACACCATTCAGCGGCATTTGCGCCTGTGCATGAGCACCCTGGAGATTCTCGGCAATACCCGGCCGGACCCTCGGGATGAACAGGCGACCGCGAGGATGCTGGTGATGCTGAAGACCGAGCACCGGCAAATCCGCGTGCAGTTGGTGGGGATGGCGCGGGCGTTGAAGTCGGGGGTGACGGAGCGATTGGAGCGAGAGGCGCCCCCCGTGACAGGCGAAACCGAAATGCAGGCACCGGTGTACAACGCATTGGACGGGTATCGGCTGCTGACAGTGCAATTGGCAACCAATGTCGATGCGCTGCGCCAGCGGTTGGCCGAGTCATCCAGACGCTGGAACATCTAGGTGAGGAAGGACCGCCTGCGCAGACGCATGACGGTCTTCCCCTAACGCCATAGCCTTGGGTCTAGCTGCGGATGACACCGATGCCGAGTGCGCTGTTAATCACATTATCCTGCAGCACACCCAGCGCCCCCGTGGCCAGGTTTATCCCGTAATACCAACTGAGGCCATAGACGTCTTTGTAAGAAAGTGTAATCGACCAATAATTGGCATTCCCCATCGGCCAACGGTTGCCATACGCATCCCTGATTGCATACAGCTCGTCGATATAGACCGAGGTCAGGCCTCGACCGACGGCTCTTGAGCGGATGTCACTCAATGTCCCTCCTCCCAGGCCATAGACATGCCAGACCTCGTAGCCACTGACCGTGCAGTTCCTCGTCTGCGGCGGCGAGGCACTGTCAGACACCGTTATCACGCATTCACCGTTGCCTCGCAATGAAACAAAGCCGGTCGAGTCAACGACCGCCACCGCAGTATTGCTGCTTGTGTACTTATACGGCGGCGTTCCTCCCGAAGCATTGATTCGAACCGAATTACCCGCAGTGAAGTTCGGCAGGAGGTCGGGATAGTCCGGCAGTATGTAGGTGGTCGCATCGAGATAGACGTACGTCTGGTCGATCACCAGTGGCGAGGTGAGACTGATGGTGTACTCCGTGTCCGGGAAGCTCACCGCCGCGAACTCATCTTCGTTGCCGGGCTGATAGTTGACCTTGGTGCTGACCGTGATGCGAGCGCCATCGGGCAGGCTCTGCAGCCAATCTCGGGATATCGCCACGTTCGCCAACCCGTTGGCTTGCTCTATTGGGGTAATGGGATGGTTTTTCAGCAACACCAACGGCTCGACCCCCGGGCTATTGGTGGTGATTGTCGACCAGACGCGCTGGCCTTCCACACTCAGGCGCCATTTGGGCGAGGCCGCCAGTGCATTGCCGTTCAATGCAGGCGGATTGATGGTGCCGCCGTGAGGGATATGGTTGATCAATACTCGCGGCAGATCGGCAGGTGCAAAACTGCCAACTATGACTTTCTGCACCTCGGAAGAACCCACGCCTCCGCTTGCCAGCACAACTGAATATTGCAGGCTCACGGTACTGTTGACGCTGCTGCCCAGGATCAGATTATCGATATTGAACGTGACGGTACCGCCGTCCAACCCGTCCTGAGGGGCGATGTAGGGCTGCGTTCCGTCCGCATAGATCCAATGCAGGATAACGCCGTCGGTACCGTCCTTGTTCATATCGGGATAACTGACGTTGACCTGGCATTTGTTCTCGACCGTCAGCGGATCGACCGATACAACCGGCCCGATGACCGGTATGGAATCCTTGATGTTCGGGTGCGGGAAGATGTGCTGCTGCAGTTGAATCTTGTAGTGCCGGACGTCAAACAGCACAGCGTCTTCAAAGGTGCCGGTGCGATTGAAGGTCACCCAGAAGCTGATCGTCAGATCAGACCCCTCCTGCAAATTGCGCAAGGCCAGGACCGGTGTATCACTGATGATGCCGTAAATAACCTCGTCGGCATTGACGGCTCGCCCTCGATACACTTCGTTGAGGTAGGGCGCGCCGTTACTGCGCACACCTTCATATATAAACCACATACGCTGCTCGGGGAAGGCATAGGGCCAGGCCGGCAAGCGTGTTTCATCGAAGTCCTGAAGCAGCGGAACCTCCAGGACCGCACTGTCACCAATGCTGTCGATGACCGGCCCGGCCAGCTGACGCGGCGGCAACAGGCGCACCTCCAGGACCGGCGAGACGGTTGCAAAACCGTTGCGGACCACCTCAAAGAACACCTTGATGATGCGCCCCAACGGGTGGAGGTTAAAACCGATCACCTGGGTCGGGACAGTGAAATCGATAAAGTCGCCGGCCTGGTTGTCTTTGGACTCCGAGTAAGTGCCCTCTTCGGGCAACCCCTCACAATACATCACAACGTTGTCCATGCGCTTGTGTCCGTACCGCACCCGCACTGTCGCACCGTTTGGCCAGCACCGTGCGGGATCAAGCTCGTCAGGGTCGGTGGTGGCCTCCAGAACCTCGGGCGCAAACAGCTCACCCAGGGCCGTGCCAATCGTCACCAGCAGGTCCTCGGAATACTGGACGGCGCCAAAACGATCACGCAGGTAACTGACCGTCAGCGTGCCGTCCAGGTTGTCCAGAAACAACTGCCGGGGAATATCCAGCAACAACGGATTGGGCGGTGGCGCGCCCAGGGTGTATTGGAACTGCACGACACCGCTCGAGGAGCCCGTGTATTTGACGATGATGATATCGCCCTGTTTGAACTCGGTGCGCAACTCGAGCGTGCCGACACTGCCCACCGCAGCGGGGTCGACATTGCCGTTGACTGCCTCGTGGATGATCGGCGCAGGCAAATCAAGCGCGGCTCGCCCGATCTGCACGTACAGGCGCTCCGACTCGCGCACGTCATTGGCGCCGGAGACTTCATAGTGCACATTCGTATTGCCCAGGCCCTCGAACTTACTGTACTCGGCGTTGACGAAATCGCGAGTGCGTACATGGGTGCCGGCAAGCCGCGTTGACGACACACGTTCCACCGTACCGTCAAGGCGATGCCCCTGAATCTCGACCTTGAGGTTGTCGCCCGGATTGCCGGGTGGCTGGTAATCCGGCATTTCCACGGTAATACGCGCATGGTCCGGCGCGATGAAGGGGCCATAGGCCTCTCTGACGCTGGGTTTGGGCAATTCATAGCGACGGCCGATGACGTTGACGGTCAACTTCTTTGACCCCAAGTCCGCTACGCCATCTCTTACGCGCTCGTAATAGACGGTCAACGAGCTTTGAATAAGGGACCGCACCAGTTCGTTTCTAATGGGAAAGTCGTTGTACCCACGGATCATGTCCTGTTGAACCGATTCGGTCACGAATTCACCGTTGGGGGTGGTGCCTCGCACAGTCACGCGAATGACATCACCGGCCTGGAAGTTCGGGTCATTGCGGGCAACGAATACCGACGCCGTCGCCGGGTTTCGGCCCAGCGTATCGGCGTCCAGTGTCAGGCTGGCGGCGTCGGCCTCGACAATCTCCGGTGGCGCAAGTGGTTCGAGATCCTCCAGGTTGACTTGCACCAGTTGAGGCCTGGACTTGTGTTCCAGCGAACCGGAAATATTCTGCACTTCGTCCAGCAAGTAGAACTGCACGACGTACTGGCCATTGTCGAGCGCCCTCAGGAACTGCGGGTCGATCTGAAACTGCAGGTCACTGCCCACCTGGCTTTCGGTCACTGGCGCAATGGGATACGTATGCTCCCCGATGGACATCCGCGGACTGTCACCGAAGCGCATATTTTCCCAGGCCTTGATGGTGGCGGTCACATTGTCCACCACCGTGCTGTCAATGACGGTGTGCGAAAGCGTCAACACCAGCTTGGAATGCCAACCATCACCGGGTGTTTCGTCTTCGCCGCCTGGACGTGTTTCCTTGATGAACACCACTTGCGGCACAGACGTAATGGGGATGGGTGACCCGTTCCTGCGGACTTGGCCGTATACGTTCGGGATGAAGCCCAATTGCAAGAACTGCCGGGGAACCTTCAGGTAAAACTGCTCGTTGTTCACGTTCGTGATGTCAACATTGCCTTCGGCCAATATGATGCCGTCCATTCTCATCGAGTAGATATCCCCGACCGCGACGTTACCCCGCTCGGGATCATCCCAGCGCTTGAAAATATAGTGCAAGCCGTCTGCGGTATGGCGTATGCCCAGCCCGTATGCAGCGTTCTGCACGGGCACGACCTGCCGAGGCGAGGTGAACGGAGGCTCCAGGGTTTCGATGATCATCACCCCCGGCTCGGTGGGAGACTCTTTCGGCTGGGCCGGTTCGACTATTACAGGTACGGGGCGGGAAACAGGGGGAATGGTAGACATGATAGGCCTCCAGATTGATCAGCGTGCAGCCAGCACACGCGCCTGGAGTCAGGAGACACTTGCCCCTGTCGAACGTCTAGCTGTGAGAATTGACAGTGGCGACCAACGGCATTGCCATGCCGGCTGCCATTTTTTAAAAACGCCAACCTACTTTCATACTTTCTCTTACATATTTTTCACGTTTTATTCACAAGCCGGGACGTAGTGTGAAGCCTCATCCGTTACAAACGTTGCATATCAAGCCCGCCGCCCCAGCGGGCTTTTTTTTGCCCTGGAGTTGGCCTAGCGCGCAACCTTGGCGGCGGGTGCATTCGCCTGCTCACGAATCGCCCGCTGGGTCTCCAGCACTTTGGCCAACGCAGTCTCGGCCTCGGCGCTTTGCTGCGGCACCCGAATCGCCGCCGACACCAGGGTAATCAGCTTGGCCATCACCTCGGCGTCCGTGGCCGGGCGGCCCAGGCTCATGGAGTTCATCAGCAGACGCAATTCGGTGCCGGCCATCACCCCGGAAATCGCCTTGAGGGCAAATTGCAGGCGCACACCCAATTCGTTGCGCGGCAGGTCCGGCAGCGCCAGGGCAAACGCTTCGAAGAAACGCTGGAACACCGGCTGGTAATGGACCTTGAGGTATTCCTGGATAAAGGGCGAAGTGTCGCTATAGACCCGGCCCAGGAAGCGAATGAATGAACGCCCTTCCCCGCTGGCGGGATCGCTGCGCTCCAGCCCCATGGCGGGGGCGAACAGCACACCGAGCAGCGTGTCGCAGTCGAGCGGGCCATCGGCTTGGGCTTCACAACGCGCCAGCAACTCGAGGCGCTGCTCATTGAGCGGCTCGAGGCGCTGCATCAGCAGGGTTTTCATCAGGGAATCCTTGTCCCCGAAGTGGTAATTCACCGCAGCCAGGTTGACTTGGGCACGCTCGGTAATCTGCCGTAATAAAACGGCGTCATATCCGTACTTAATAAAGAGCGCCTCTGTCGCATCCAGCAGTCGAGTCTTGGTAATGTTTGGAGCGCTGAGTTTCTTCGCAGCCATAAGGGTTCCACGGGGGGGAAATATTGTTTTAAAAAATATTTTGATTTTTTATACCGGGGCCTTCGTTCGAAAGCAAGTAATGACACGGTGCCATATGCTCGAAAGCCTCCGCATCCGGCAATGTCGAGAGTTTCCTGCAGCTTTTTGCACACCGCGCAATGGGTTTGAAGCGCTTGTTTCAACGCAGCAAACCGCTCTAAATCCACCGCTGGCGAAGCGCAATGAACGCGGTTACTATTCAAACAATTTTTTAAAAACAAGAAAATAATCAGTTCTCGACGGGCACTGGCAGCTTCCCAAGTTGTTACAAAGATTTACGGGACAGCACCGCACCGTTGAGACGGCAGGCGTAGTCATGATCACAGAGCCCTCCGCGCACCCCCACCTGATTTCCTTGCAGGGCATCGGCAAAAGCTACCAGCTTGCCGGGCAACACCTGTCCATTCTGAATGACGTGTGCCTGTCCATCGCCAGCGGTGACAGCTGCGGCATTCTCGGCGCGTCCGGCTCCGGCAAGAGCACCCTGCTCAATATCCTCGGCCTGCTGGACCTGCCCAACTGCGGCCAGTACCGCTTCGCCGGTCACGATATTTTCAACAGCAGTCCCGATGAACTGGCGGCGATCCGCAACCAGCAGATCGGTTTCGTGTTCCAGAGCTTCAACCTGCTGCCGCGCCTCAGCGCTCTGGACAACGTCGCCCTGCCCCTCAGTTACCGCGGCGTATCCCGCCATGAATCCGTGGAACAGGCCTTGCGCATGCTTGATCAGGTCGGCCTGGCCGAGCGCGCCCACCACCGCCCGGCCGACCTGTCCGGCGGCCAGCGCCAGCGTGTCGCCATCGCGCGGGCGCTGGTCGGCAAGCCCTCGGTAATCCTCGCCGACGAACCCACCGGCAACCTCGACAGCAGCACCGCCCAGGACATCATGGACCTGCTTCTGGCGCTCAATCGCGAGCAACAGGTGACGCTGATCATCGTCACCCACGATGCGCACATCGCCGAGCGGCTGGAGCGCAAGATTCTGGTGCGCAACGGCGTGGTGCACGAGGCCGAGCGCCTATGAGCCTGCGGGTCGAACAGAGTCTGAGCCAACTGTTGCATGAAGCGTTTATCAGCCTGCGTACCCTGGGCAAACGCTCGGTGCTGGCGCTGCTGGGGATCGTGATCGGCAGTTCGTCGGTGGTCGCCTTGATTAATATCGGTCATAACGCTGCGGTGGATGCCGCCATGATTTTCAAGGACATGGGCACCGACACCCTGGTCGTCCAGTTCCCGTCCAAAGGCAGCGCCAATGTGCCGATGCGCACCCGGCTCGACCTGGGCGCGGTGCGCCTGGCCGTACCGGGCATTGCGCACATCGGCGCGCTCAGCCTGTTCAGCGGGCCCATTGTGTTCCATGGGCGCACCGCCAATGCCAACTTCGTCGGCAGCACCCCGGATGTGCAGGCCGCCATGCGCCTGGCGGTGCGTGAAGGGCGTTTCCTGTCGGCCTTCGATGCCAACCAGACCTATGCGGTGATCGGTGACCAGGTCGCCCAGGCTCTCGGCGCACCCGGTGAACCGCTCAAAACGGGTGACCGCGTGCGCATCAACGACTACCTGTTCCTGATCATCGGCATCCTGCAGAACCAGCCACGTGCGATGCTGATGCCGGTGCAAGCCAATGAATCGCTGTTCATTCCCGCCGAGGGCATGCGGCGTATCTTTGCCAACCCGCAAATCAACAACCTGATCATCCGGGCCCGGCCAGGCCAGGATATGGAGCGTGTGGCACGGGACGCCGCCGCCGCGTTGCAACCGCAACTGACCGAGCACAACGTCGACATCACGGTGCCCCAGCAAATGATCGATGGCATGACCCGCCAAAGCCGCACCTTCGCGTACCTGCTGCTGGCCCTCGGCGCGATTTCCCTGGTGGGCGGCGGCGTGGGGGTGATGAATGTGATGCTGATGAACGTGTCCGAGCGCCGTCGCGAGATCGGCATTCGCATGGCCCTGGGCGCTCGGCAACGGGATATCCGCAACCTGTTCCTGCTCGAAGCCGTCACCTTGACCGCTGTCGGCGCGCTGTGCGGCGCGGTGCTCGGCATGACCGCCGCCTGGTTCTACGCCTGGCTGTCGGGCTGGGTATTTTCCCTGGCGGTGGCCGCCCTGCCCCTGGGCGTGGGCAGCACATTGCTGGTGGGGTTGTTCTTTGGCATCTACCCGGCGGTCTCGGCCTCACGCCTGCAGCCGGTGGAGGCCTTGCGCGATGAGTAAGTGGTTACTGCTGCTGGCGCTGCTCAGCCTGCCCGCCGGGGCCGCCGAGGTGGTGATCAAACCCTCGGCGCCCAGCACCACCCGCAGCGGCTATGATCGCGGCGTGTCGCTGAACGCCCAGGTGACCACCCTGACCCTGGGCGACGCCGTGTACCTGGGCCTGCGCAACAACCCGGCGATCCGCAGCGCCTACCTGCAGCGGGTCGCGCAGAAGTTCGACCTGCGGGTCGCCGAAGACGTGTTCAACCCCAAGCTCACCCTCAACAGTTATTACCGTGGCACACGCGGTTCCCAGGACAGTGCGCGCAACGCCAACCTGGCGCCGTCCACCAGCCTGCTCGGCGAATACGGCACCCGCCTGAGCATGGCCTGGACCCAGCAACTGAACAACGCCGACCGTGCCGGCCGTTACCGCAGCGACGGCCTTGACCTGGCCATCATCCAGCCGCTGATGCGTGGCGCCGGCTGGGACGCCACCACCGCGCCGCTGCGCCTGTCACGCCTGGCGGAACAGGCCAACCGTCTCAACCTCAAGGCCACCGTGGCACAAACCATCAGCCAGATCATCGCCACCTACCGCGAGTTGCTGCGGGCCCAGGAGCAACAGGTGATCGTGCAGGACGCGCTCAAGCGCTCCAATACCTTGCTGGAGGTGAACAAGGCGTTGATCAGTGCCGGGCGCATGGCCGAATTCGAGATCGTGCAGACCGAAGCCGACATCGCCACCCAGCAATTGGGCGTGGAGGAAGCGCAGAACCAGCTCGATACCAGTCGCCTGGCCCTGCTGCGCCTGCTGGCCCTGGACCTGTCCACACCGATTCGCGCCACCGAAGCGCTGGAAGCCCGGCCCATGGAAATCGACAAGCGCCAGGCGTTCAACCTCGCGCAAACCCAGCAACCGGAATACCTTGCCGCCCTGCTCGGCAGCCAGCGGGCCGACCTCAATCTGGTGATCGCCAAGGATTCGGGACGCTGGCAAGTGGACCTGGTGGCGGGCGCGAACCAGGTGCGCGACGCCAACGACAGCGATAATGGCCGCACCCATAACCGCAACTGGGACAGCTATGCCGGCGTGCAGGTGCAGATTCCCATCGGCGATATCAGCACGCGCCAGGCCGAAGTCAGGGCCCGGGTGGATGTCGAGGACCAGGAGATCCGTATCACCGACGCCCGCCAGGAACTCGAGCGCGCCGTCAACGATGTGGTGCGCGACCTCGGCACCCGCTGGCGCCAGTACGAGATCGCCCAGCGCGCCGTGGACCTGTCGCGGCGCAAGATCGAGATTGAACGGGAAAAACTCAGCGCCGGGCGCTCCACCAACTTCCAGGTGTTGAGTTTCGAAACTGACCTGCGCAACGCCGAAAACGCGCGGCTCAACGCGCTGATCGCTTATTTGAACGCTCAGACCCAGCTTGACTTGACGCTGGGCATGACCCTGGAAAGTTGGGAAATCGCCCTCAATGACTACTAATCGCAAACGCCTGCTGGGCGCGGTATTGATCCTGCTGTTGGCAGGCCTCGGGCTGGCCCTGCGCCCCTCGGCCGAAAGTCCGGCCGCCACCGGTGACCAGTGGCTGGCGGTGAAACCCGACCCGCTGGTGCATCAGATCGGCCTGGTGGGCAAGATCGAGCCCGACACCACCGTCACCCTCACCGCACCGTTCGACGGCAATGTACTGGTCAATCTGGTGGAGCAAGGCCAGCGCGTCGAGGCCGGCCAGGTGCTGTTGCGCATGGACCCGGCCACCCTCGAAGTGCAACTGCGCGACGCCCTCTCGGCCCAGCTCAAGGCGCGGCGCACCGTGCAGGAAATGCAGGACTGGGACAGCAGCGCCGCCGTTAGCCGCGCCCGGCGCAGCCTGCGCACCGCAGAAATGAACGCCGGCAACACCCGGCGCAAGCTCACCGAAAGCGAAAACCTGTTCAAGCGCGGCATCATCCCGCGCAACGAACTCGACGACCTCAAGCAACAGACCCAGCAGCAGCAACTGGACCTGGCAGCGGCGCGCAGTGAACTGCAACAGGCGCTGGAACAGGGCAAGGGCGAATACCGGCAGATCGCCGATATGGAGCTGACCAACGCCACGGTCAAATACGACGCCCTGCACAAGCTGCTCGAGGGCAAGGAGGTCAAGGCGCCCTTCTCCGGCATCGTCGTGCCCGCACCCGGCAACAGCACGGCCTCCCCAAGCGGCGCCAGCAACAACGCACCGGTACAAGCCGGCAGCAAGGTCAGCCAAGGCCAGGTGTTGTTTGGCCTGGCCAATATCGAACGCTTGAAAATCGTCGCCAGGGTCTCCGAACTGGACATCAATCAACTGCACCAGGGCCAGGCGGTGGAGGTGATGGGGGATGGTTTTGACGGTGAGCGGCTGACCGGTTCGGTCAGCGTGGTCAGCGGCCTGGCAATCGCCAATGACAGCCAGGGCAGCGCGCAGTTTCCGGTAACGTTGTCGATCCCCAGCCTCACGCCGCAGCAATTGCAGCAAGTGCGCCTGGGAATGAGCGCGCGGTTGACCATTGTCACCTATAACAATGCGCAGGCGATTGTGGTGCCGAGCGAGGCAATCGGGCCCGATATGACGGTTGAATTTCGGGAGTCGATGGACAAGCCGGTGGAACGGGTGAAGGTGACGACCGGGCAATCGACGCCCCAGGGCGTTGAAGTGTTTGGCCTCAAGCCTGGACTGGTGAAAATCTCAAAATAAATGCAGATCCAAATGTGGGAGGGGGCTTGCCCTGATGCCAGTCTGTAGGAGCGAGCTTGCTCGCGAAAAACATCAACGATAACGCGTGCTTCCTGAATGAACGCGGTGCCTGTGAGTTTTCGCGAGCAAGAGCTAGGCGCCCCCCTCGCTCCTACACTGGCATCAGAGCCTGCCCCCTCCCACATTTAAATTTGTGTGAGCCTTGCGGCCAGCGCCTTGGCCTGAATCGCTACATCCGTCACCGCCGTACTCTCCCACCACATCCCGCGCAGCGGCGGGCCCATGGCGAACAGCCGCCCGCTCACCTGGCCCTGGGCATCCAGCACCGCGCCTGAAGTGTGCGCCGCAATCCCCAGCGCCAACGGCCCAGGCTGGACCAACCCGCGCTTGAGCAATTGTTGCGGCAACGGCCGGGCCACGCGGCGCCAGTCGTATTCGATGCCGCTGGAGTTGATCAGCGCCGCGCCGGACACCTGTGTGAGTCTCTGCTCGCCGCGATAACGCACGCCAATGGTTACGCCGCTGGCCGAAGGTTCCAGCCCCTTGAACGACGCGGCGTTAATCCGCAACCGCCCCTGCGCGTGCAACCGCTCCACCAACTGCGCACTCAACGGCGGCGAACGGTGGTGATGACTCTCCCACCACGGCCGCACATGGCGCACGAACTGACGCTTCTCGCGTTCGCTCGCCTGGCTCCACAACCGGGCGATATGCACCCGGACCGTGTCCAAGGGCGCCTGCCAATCCACGCCCTGATCGAGCGCCCTGCGGCATTGGCGCCGCACTTCACGCAACAGTTGCCGAGGGCTGCGCAGCGTGTGATCGGCACCCAGAAAATCGTCCCAGCCCGGCGGCTGACGGCGCACATGGGGCAACAGGCCATGGCGCGAGAACACCTCGATCGGCCCGCGATGCCCTGCTTGTTCCAGGGAGACCACGGCATCCACCATGGTCAGCCCGGAGCCGATGATCAGCACGCTTGATTGCGGGTCGAGCCGGGTCATGGCCTGTACATCCCAGGGGTCCAGCGCCGCCGCGTTCACGCCGCTGGATTCGGTCTGCGGCGTACGCGCCGCCGGGAACATGCCGGTGGCCAATACGGCAAAGGCACCCCGCAGGCGTTCGCCGTTATCCAGGGTCAACAGGACGCCGGCCGGGTCGATGTGCATGTCGACCGCCTCTGCACGGATATGCTCGACGGTGGATGCGGACAGCGCTCTGGCCTGCGCCAGGCGCTGCTGCGCGTACAGGCCAAAAATGCCCCGTGGCGGGAACAGTTCGCTGATGGGCACCGGCTGTTGCGCCGACTCCGGCCACCCTCCGGCGCCGATGTAGTCGGTGAGCCATTGGGTCAGGTCATCGGCATTGTCCGGGTCGACACTCATGCGCGCCGCATTGCCGTTCAGTGTGTGACCCAGTTCGACCGCACTGTAGGCCTCGCCGCGCCCCAGTTGCGCACGCGGCTCGATCACCAGCAGGCGCCGCTTGCCCGGCAGGCGCAGCAGTTGCACCGCCAGCATCGTGCCGCTCAGGCCGCCGCCGATGATCAATACATCAGCGTTGCGGATCGATTCACTCATGCACCTTCGCCCTTACTGTTTGCCCAGATAAATGTCATGCAAGTCACCCCGTCCCAGCAGCTCGGCGGCGCTGCCACTCAACACCACTCGCCCAGTATCCAGCACGTAGCCCCGGGACGCATAGGTGAGCGCGACATTGATATTCTGTTCGGCGATCAAAAAGCTCACCTGTTGCTCGCGGTTGAGCTGCGCGATGATCGCGAATATCTCCTGCACGATCATCGGCGCCAGGCCCATCGATGGCTCGTCGAGCAGCACCAGGGCCGGACGGGTCATCAACGCCCGGCCAATGGCGACCATTTGCTGCTCGCCACCGGAGGTCAGGCCGGCGCGGGTGTGGCGCTTGGTCTTGAGCCTGGGGAACCAGGTGTAGATGCGTTCCAGATCCTCAGCCAGTTCCCTGCGGCTCAGGCGCCGTACAAAGCCGCCGCTGCGCAGGTTGTCTTCCACCGTGAGCTGGCCGAACACATGCCGGCCTTCGAGCACATGCACCATGCCCTGGCGTACCCTTTGGCTGGGTTCTACGCCCGCCAGGTTCAGGCCTGCGTAGTCGATCCGGCCACGGCTGACTTCGGCGCGCTCGGCCCGCACCAGCCCGGAAATGGCCTTGAGGGTGGTGCTTTTGCCCGCGCCATTGGCGCCAAGCAACGCAACGATTGCGCCCTTGGGCACACTCAGCGACACCCCGGCCACCGCCAGGATCGCCCCGTCATAGATCACTTCGATGTCATCGACCGTCAGCAGCGCCGGGTGCCCGGGCTCAGTGGCAGGCTGGCTCATGGTTTATTCATCCCCGCTGCAGGTGCGCGGCGTCAGGTGCTTTTCCTTGGCGAACGCGGCGGATTTTTCATCGATCAGCGGACGCAACAACGCCCGGTCGGCGGCGATCCAGTCGCTGATCAGTGTCCAGTTGGCACCGTCCCACTGCTGCACTCGCGCCGAACCGCCGCCTTCATGGTCGCGGCACGACAGCTTGAGGTTTTGCATCAGGCCCAGGTAGCCCATGTCCTTGAGGCGCGCATCATCAATGTTCAAGTGTTCGAGGCCCCAACGCCCTTCCTCGCCATTGAGCGGGCGCTTGCCAAACTTGGCCTGGGCCGTGCGAATCGCCTCCACGGCGACGGCGGCGTTCACCAGGCCCGAGTTGTAGTAGACGCTGCCGAAGTTCTTCAGGTCCTTGAGGTCGCTGTGGCCCTTGTCGAGGACCGACTGCTTGAGACGCTTGTGGATCTCGAAGTCGCTGCCGGCCGGGTACGGCGTGAGCGCCAGATAGCCTTTGGCGGCAGCACCGGCCGGCAGCACGTCTTCGCTGGAACTGGCCCAGATATCGCCGATGATATGGTCCACCGGGAAGCCGAAGCGCGCCGCCGTCTTCACCGCCACCGGGGTGGACACGCCCCAGGTGCGCAGGAATACCCAGTCCGGATTGGCCTGGCGTACCTGGCGCCACTGCGCCGACTGCTCGTTGCCGGGGTCGGCCACCGGAATCTGGATATTCTCGAAGCCGTACTTGTCGGCGAGCAGCTTCAACGGGCCGAGGGTTTCGCGACCGTAGGCCGAGTCGTGATAGACCGTGGCGATCTTCTTGCCCTTGAGTTTGTCGAAGCCGCCTTCGCGCTCGGCAATGTAGTTCACCAGGGTCGAAGCCTCGCTGTAGAAGGTCAGCATCACCGGGAAGTTGTAGGGAAACACCGTGCCGTCGGTGGCTTCGGTGCGACCGTAACCGAGGGTGATCAGCGGAATCTTGTCCACTTCCGCCCGTTCACTCAGTGCATAGGCGGCCGGCGCGCCGTTGGGCTGGTAGACCGCGACCGGCGCGCCATCCAGGCCATTTTTGAAGCGCTCGTAGCATTCGATGCCCTTCTCCGCACTCCATTCGGTCTCGCACTCCTGCCACACCAGCTTCACGCCATTGATGCCGCCCTCGACTTCGTTGATATAGCGCAGGTAGTCGATCATCCCGGCCCACACCTGCACGCCGCTGGAGGCATAGGCGCCGACCCGGTAAGTCGCCAGGGGAATGAATTGCTGGTCGGGCGAAGCCACGACCTGGGGCACAACACCGGCCAGGGCCACCAGCGCGAACGCGGTGCCGAGCAGGGAACGTTTCAAGGATGCAGGCATGGAAGTTCTCTTGAGCAAAGGTTAGAAACGCAGCGGCCACTGCCGCAGACGGTCACGCAGGGTTTGCAACAGGCGAATCAAGCCCTCGGGTTCCTTGATCAGGAACACGATGATCAACACGCCAAAAATGATTTTCTGCAGGTTCTGCAACTGCCCCGCATCGACCGAGCCGCCGAACAGCGCCTGCCCGGCGTGGCTGAGCAGGATCGGCAGCAGGCTGATGAAGGCCGCGCCCACGAAGTTGCCGGCAATGCTGCCCATGCCACCGATAATGATGATGAACAGGATCTGGAACGAGCGGTTGATATCGAAGCTGCTGGCGCTGGCCGTGCCCAGGTAGGCGAACGCCCACAACGCACCGGCAATGCCTAAGTAGAACGAGCTGACCGCGAACGCCAGGCGCTTGTAGCGCACCACCGGGATGCCGACCACGGCGGCGGCGGTGTCCATGTCGCGGATCGCCATCCAGTTGCGCCCGACCTGGCTGCGCACCAGGTTGACGGAGGTCCAGGTCAACAGCAGTACCGTGACCAGGGTCAGCCAGTAGCGGCCCAGCGGCGTGTTGAGGTCGTGACCCAACAGCGTCAGCTGCGGTGCGGAGATGGTCCCGGACGAGCCATAGTTATAGAACCAGGGGAACTTGACGAACAGCCACTCGAGAAAGAACTGCGCCGCCAGCGTCGTGACCATCAGGTAGAAGCCCTTGATCCGCGAACTGGGCAGGCCGAACAACAGGCCCACCAAGGCGCTGATAATTCCGCCGCCCAGCAGCGCCACCGGCAAGCCCAGCTCGGGCAGGCGCAGCAAGAACCCGTAGGTGGCGAACGCGCCCACCGCCATGAAGCCCGCCGCGCCCACCGACGTTTGCCCGGTGTAGCCGGTCAGCAGGTTCAAGCCCAGCCCGGCCAGGGACAGCACCAGAAAGGGGATCAG
Organism: Pseudomonas sp. 28 E 9; assembly: GCF_900004785.1. Classification (NCBI taxonomy): domain Bacteria; kingdom Pseudomonadati; phylum Pseudomonadota; class Gammaproteobacteria; order Pseudomonadales; family Pseudomonadaceae; genus Pseudomonas; species Pseudomonas sp. 28 E 9. The sequence goes on from NZ_CVTK01000047.1 coordinate 173,732, forward strand.
GATCGCATTGAGCCAATAGTCGTTGCTCCACAGCGGCACCACGACAAAGGCCAGGGCCAGCAGACCGAGCAGGCCCCAGGGAACGCGGCGCTGTACCAGCAAGAGCGGCGCGGTTTGAACAATGGGAATCGACATGGTTTCAGACTCGCTCGATGGCACGCTCGCCGAACAGGCCGGCGGGACGGATATACAGGAAGGCCAGCGCCAATACATAGGCGAACCACGGCGTGATACCGCCGCCGATCAACGGGCCGATGTACACCTCGGCGAGGTTCTCGGCGGCACCGACAATCAGCCCGCCGACAATCGCCCCGCCTATCGAGGTGAAGCCGCCGATAATCAACACCGGCAAGGCCTTGAGCACCACCAGCGACAACGAGAACTGCACCCCCTGGCGCGCGCCCCACAACAGCCCGGCGACCAGCCCGACGATGCCGGCCGCCGCCCAGACGATCTGCCAGATCCGATTGAGGTTGATGCCGATGGACAGCGCCGCCGTGGTGTCATCCGCCACCGCGCGCAGCGATACACCGATGCGGGTCTTGTTGAACAGCAGCGCGAGGATGCTCACCAGCACCACGGCAGCCGCCGCAGCGATCAGGTCGAACTGGCTGAGCATCAGCGGGCCGACAAACAGCGGCACGTCGTCGATGCCCAGGTCCAGCGCACGGACCTGCGAGCCCATCAGGCCCTGGGCCAGGCCTTCGATGATGAACGACAGGCCCAGCGTGGCCATGAACAGGGTGATCTGCGAGCGGTTCACCAGCGGGCGCAGGACCAGCCGCTCGATGAGCAAGGCGCCGACGCTCATCACCACCACCGTCAGCAGCAACGCCAGGGCAAACGGCACGCCCTGGTCGTGCAGGCTGACGAAGGTCAGCGCGGCAAACAGCAGCATCGCGCCCTGGGCGAAATTGAACACGCCGCTGGCCTTGTAGATCAGCACGAAGCCGATGGCGACCAGCGAGTACAGGGTGCCGGCAAGCAAACCGCCAAGCAGGGTTTCGAAGAAAGAGATCATCAGTGCACCGCTCCCAGATAGGCCGCGATCACGTCGGGGTTGGCCTGTACCTGGGCCGGCGTACCGTCGCCGACTTTGCGCCCGTAGTCGAGCACCACCACATGGTCGGACAGGCCCATGACCACGCCCATGTCGTGTTCGATCAACACCACGGTGGTGCCCAGGTCGCGATTCACGTCGGCGACGAAGCGCGCCATGTCCTGTTTCTCATCGGCGTTCATGCCGGCCATGGGTTCGTCGAGCAGCAACAGACTGGGCCCGGCGATCAGCGCACGGCCCAACTCCACGCGCTTTTGCAGACCGTAGGACAGGTTGCCCACCAGCACATCGCGATGGGCTTGCAGCTCAAGAAACTCAAGGATGCCCTGCCCGCGCAGGCGAAACGCCTCGGCTTCACGCCGCGCGCGGGGCAGGCCGAGGGCCTGTTCGATCAGGTGGCTGCGCATATGCCGCGACAGGCCGGTGAGGACGTTGTCGAGCACGCTCATTTTCTTGAACAGCGCATTGTTCTGGAACGTACGGCCGATGCCTCTGCGGGCGGCGCCCAGCGGGTCGATCCGCTGCAAGTGTTGGGCCTCGAACACAATCTCACCGGCATCGAAACGGTAGACACCGTTGAGCACATTGAGCAACGAGCTCTTGCCCGCGCCGTTGGGGCCGATCAGCGCGCAGATCTCGCCGCGCCGCACCTCGAACGACAGCGCATTGATCGCCTTGACGCCCTTGAACGACAGCGAAATATCGCGCACCTGCAAAATGGCCTGGCTCATGCAATGTCCCGTTTTAATTCGGCCAGCCAGGTTGGCTCGGCGGTGGTTTTAAGCGGCTGCCAGATATAGCCCAGGCGCTGAAACCCGAGCAGCTTGCGCACACGGTTTTTCAGCAACCGGCGCAGACCGCCCTGTGGATGGGCGATGGCCCATTCACACAGGCGTCGGCGCCAGGTGCCGTGGGCGGCGAGGCGGCTTTCGATCTCGTCGGCCAGGTACTGCAAACGCTCGGGTGACAGCAGCAGACCAGTGGGGGCGACTTCGCTGCGATCGCGTCGCGCCGAGGCCAGGGTTTCCGGAAACGCCAGGCCGTGGCCGCTGTTGAGCCATTGCTCCAGCACCACGGCGAGACCGCCTTGCCACTGGGTGCCCTCCTCGCTCCACAGCACGGTTTCAGCGCCGGGCTGCCACCAGCGTTGCAGGCGTTGCGCCGGGTCGGACGGGCCGATCAGTTGAGCGAAGTCCACGCGCTGGGTGAATGCCCAATCGGCTTGCCGACCCTGGACGCAGGCGTGGCTGGGGTGGAGGCGCCAGAGCTGTTGCTCCAGGGCTGGCGGCTCCAGATTATCGGCCAGCGTCAGCACCTGCCCGCCCACGGATTGGGCGGCCAGCGCCAGCAACAGCAGGTTCGGCTCAAATGCGCCGCTGAGCGCCAACCGCGACTGTTCGCTGAAGCCTTGCTGGCGCAAGCCATCAGTCGCGCGTTCGACGTCACGCAACACATCGATCCAGCGCCAGGCATGCCATTGGCCCTGGCGTTTGTGGCGCAGGGCAACCTGCAAGGGTGTGAGCTGCGCCCAGTGGTGCAGGCGTTCCAGGGCGGCTTTGGGTTCGAGCACGCTCATAGGGATGACTCCTATTGGATGTTTGAGCGTGCGGTGGTCCGCTGGCTGAAATGTTCAAAACGACACAGGGCAAATGTGGGAGGGGGCTTGCCCCCGATAGCGGTATGTCAGTTAAACCACTGTTGACTGACCCACCGCTACCGGGGGCAAGCCCCCTCCCACAGGGGTTTTGTGTGAACCGGACAGGTCGCGGTAGCCGGCGCCGGGGTGATTGGCGCCCAATCTCGGGCCCTCGCCAAACAGCTTCTCGCGCAACGTGCCCTGGGCGTATTCGGTCTTGTACACGCCACGCTTCTGCAGCTCCGGCACCAGCCACTCCACGGCGTCGACAAAGGTCTCGTGGGTCAGCGCATACGCCAGGTTGAAGCCGTCCACATCGGTCTCTTCGACCCACTCCTGCAGCAGGTCCGCCACCGTCTGCGGGCCGCCGACAAACAGCGGGCCGAAGCCGCCGATGCCAACCCAGTTGGCCAGTTCATTCGGCGTCCAGACCTTGTCGGGATCGGCCGTGGAAAAGGCTTCCACCGCCGACTGGATGGCGTTGGTGTGCACATGCTTGAGCGGCTCGTCGGGTTTGAACTGGCTGAAATCGATACCGGTCCAGCCGGAGATCAGCGCCATCGCGCCTTCGTAGCTGACATAGGACTTATAGTCATCGAACTTGGCCTTGGCCTGCGCGTCGGTCTCGCCGACGATCACCGTCTGCAGGTTGAAAATCAGGATTTTGCGCGGATCGCGCCCCGCCTCGGCCGCACGCCGGCGAATATCGGCGACGGTCTTTTTCAGCAGCACCTTGGACGGCGCGGCCACGAACACGCACTCGGCCTGTTCGGCGGCGAATTGCTTGCCACGGCTGGAGGCGCCGGCCTGGTACAGCACCGGCGTGCGCTGCGGCGAGGGTTCGCACAGGTGGATGCCGGGCACCTGGAAGTGTTTGCCCACATGACGAATCTCGTGGATCTTGCGCGGGTCGCTGAACACCCGGCGCTCGCGGTCGCGCACTACCGCGCCCTCTTCCCAGCTGCCTTCCCAGAGTTTGTAGCAAACCTGCAGGTATTCCTCGGCATAGTCATAGCGTGCATCGTGTTCGGTCTGGGCTTTTTGCCCAAGGTTCCTGGCGCCGCTTTCCAGATAGGAGGTGACAATGTTCCAACCGACCCGGCCCTTGGTCAGGTGGTCGAGGGTGGAGAGCCTGCGCGCGAACGGGTACGGATGCTCGAAGGACAGCGACGCCGTCAGGCCGAACCCCAGGTGCTCGGTGACCAGGGCCATCGGTGCGATCAGCGACAGCGGATCATTGACCGGCACTTGCGTCGCCTGGCGGATCGCCGCGTCGCCATTGCCGTTGTAGACGTCGTAGATGCCCAGCACATCGGCGATGAACAGCCCGTCGAATTTGCCGCGCTCGAGGATCTTCGCCAGGTCCGTCCAGTATTCCAGGTCCTTGTACTGCCAGGAACGGTCCCGGGGGTGCGCCCACAGGCCGGGAGACTGGTGGCCGACACAGTTCATGTCGAAGGCATTCAGGCGAATTTCGCGAGACATCAAAGCACTCCGTTGAGGTGGTAGTTGCCGACGATCCGGTATTTCACGCGCAGCGGGTCATCAAGCGGCGACGGCAGCGCGGTGCGGTGGCCGGTCAATTCGAACTGCGCATTGCTGGCGGCGATAAGGGCTTCGGCGGCGGCGATCTGTGCCTCGGTGACAGCCACCGGGCTCGGGTCGGTTTCGGCGCGCTCGAACAGGGCCGCAGCCACGTCGACACGAATCTGCAAATCGCCGAAGCGGCTGATCACGTAAGGGTCGTCGCTGCGCTCGACAAAGCGGCGGGTGGTTTCCAGCAGTTGGCGCGCATGTTTCAGTGCAGTCATGGGTGAGGGTCCTCAGTTCCAGGCATGGCGTGCGGGCTTCACGCCGTTGAGCACGAAGTTGCCGATCAGGTGGTATTTCCAGCGCGCCGGGTCGTGCAAGGTGTGGGTGCGCGCGTTACGCCAGAAACGGTCGAGGTTGTGCTTGCCGGTGACCGAGCGAGTGCCGGCCAGCTCGAAGAGTTTGCTGCTGGCGAGCAAGGCCGTTTCGGCGGACAGCACCTTGGCCTGGGCGACGATCAGCGAGGCGTTGGCGACGGTGTCTTCAGTCGGTTCGGCGAGGGCCAGGTCGACCGCCCTGCCCGCCTTGGCGAGAATCGCTTCGGTGCCGTGCACGCGCCACGCCAGATCGCCGATGGCGGCAATGGTGAATGGGTCTTGCCAGCCGTGATCCTGCTGGCTGTCGATCCAGGGCCGTGCCTGGCGGGCGTGAATCTTCGCCTGCTCCAGCGCGCCCAGCGCAATGCCGGTATCGACTGCGGCCTGGATAATCTGCGAGATCGGGCCGTCGGCGGTGGGTTGATCAAACGCCAGGTGTGCGGGGATGACCGCACTCAAGGGCACGCTCACACCGTCGAGGGTCACGCCACCACTGGCGGTGGTGCGTTGGCCGAAGCCGTCCCAGCTGTCAATCACCGTGAGGCCGGGCGCATCGCGTTCGATAAAGGCAATCAGCGCCTGCCCGTGCTCGTTGTTGCCGACGGTCGGCACGATGTGCGCAAACAACGCGCCGGTGCAGTAGAACTTCTCGCCGTCAACGCGGGCGAAGTCGCCGTCGATGCGAATCTGCGTGTCGAACGTACCGGCGTTTTTGCTCTTGGCTTCGGAAAAGGCATTGCCGAAGCGATAGCCCGCCAGCACCTTGCCGAAGTAGTGGCGCTTCTGCTCCTCGGTGCCGGTTTGCAGGAGGATATCCACCACGCCGAGATGGTTCTGCGGAATCTGCCCCAGTGACGGGTCGGCGGCGGAGATCAGCTTGATCACCTCGGCCACGGTCACATACGAAACCTCGGCGCCGCCGTAGGCTTTAGGAATGGTGATGCCCCACAGGCCGCTGGCAGAGAACTCGTCGAGTTCCGCCACCGGCAGGCGCCGCTCACGGTCGCGCTCGCTGGCCTCCAGGGCAAACCGCGCCGCCAGCCGCGTGGCGACCTCGATGGCTTCCGCGTCCGAGCGGATGATATGGGCTGAGTGTTGAGGGTGGGCTGACATGGGCCGACTCCAGGCTCCGAATGAATAACAGAGCCTTTGCAGGAGTCGTGCCGTTTATAAATCACCCTGAAAATCAACAGGCTGTAGAAACAAGCGCTGTTTTTCGCGATCTCCGGGCAGCAAAATGTTCAATTGCTGTTGCGCTACCAACAGCTGAACCGGGCGGCGTTTTATGGAAAGCCTGCAACACGCCGCGTCAGATGGTCTGGCTACCAGCGCCAAGGGGTCTGACCTCATACTTGCCCTCGACCACGCTATTGACCGCATGCTCCACCTCAGCCCTCGCCTGTGCTGCGCGCTCAGGGTTATTGGCTTCCCAGCGTTCAATATTTCGCCGCCCGAATTGATCGATAAAGGCGTTCTTCCTGTCGGCCATGATGGTGGTCATTTGTTGTGTGCCGACATTGTGTTCCGGGCTCTTGTCGCGGTACGGGAAGTCCTGACCGCCCGCCACCCAGTTTTCGGTAAAAAATTGCTGGAGTGCGGGCTCGGGCAATACCGATAATCTGTAGGCCACTTCAAGAGCAGGCCCAAGCGCCTTTTCGTGGCTCTGGATATTTTTGGCCTCATAAATATCGTTTTCGGTCTTGACCATATCCTTGATGGTGGAAAGAAGCGGCCTGCTGCGCGGGATGGTGCTGATGCCCGTCAGCGAGGGCGGAAAATCGCTGGAGAAGGTGGAATCCTTGCGCTCGAACAAGCTGGTCGATTGCAACGGATTTTCCGGGCGCGCGCCCTGGGTTGCACGTTCAAAGCTCTCCGCCTTGGAAAGCCCGCCAAATCCCAACGTCCCGCTCCCGCCAAAATCAACCGTCATGCCCCTGTATTGGTCTTTGGCCGTGTCGGGTTGAAAATAACCAAAATTGCAAAATGAAAAATTCAGGTAATCCCAGTTATTAATCAACCGCGAGGCAAAGTAGTGCTGCTGCTGTTCCTGCTTGAGTTCTGGCGGCAGCAAGTCATTGAGTTTCTCCAGCACCGAAAACTTGATCAGGTTTTCAGCCTTTACTTTATCCAGCACGCCCGGCGCCTGCCGATGCTGGCCGTCAGGAAAAGCTTGATAAATATCTTCGAGACGGCTGTCCGCTTTGTTATAGGACTGAACGAGCGCATGATAGGAATCGATGACTTTCTTGACGGCTGGCGCGCTGACGAGCGACTTTTCACCTTCGGCCTTGAGTAATTCAGGCATCACCTTGGTATCTAACAGGAATGTACCGAGGTCCTTGAAGCTCGGCTCGACCTTGGACGCAACACACGCAAATTTTGATAAGTCCGCATTCGCGGAAAAGTCCCCTCTGGTGGTTTTATTAAAGTCAAAAAAACCTTCACAACCATTGCACAGCATCATCTTGGGCGCGCCCAAGCCGGTCATCGAGAACAGATTACCCATTACCACTTCTTCAGCGGCGACGTAATTGGTGTAGTAAGGGTTTTTTACGCGATATAGCTCATTATCATGTTCGATAAACTGGGCATCACGCGTGAATAAAATCCCATTACTGCTGCGCTCCACGGGCACTCCACCCGAGAGGTTGACGGGTGCCTTCGGCATCGTCCCGCGAGCGCGCTCTGTATCGGTGTTGGTTGTTGATGTACTCGAAGGCGCGGTCGTCGAGATATAAGGAACCAATGACGGTGACGTGGAAGAAACTAACATAGCCATGACCTCTGCATGAAATAAACACATTCTAACGATCGCTTCACCCACTCAAGGTCGGCGAAGGGGATTCCAATATCAGCACAGCATTCAATTACTGACCCGACCCATGCTGTATTTACTTTTTCAAGGTTGCTTCCATGGATTGGAAACATAGGTAACAGGAATCCCTTCAAACTGTTTTTTATTCGAAGCCGAATTAAACGACACCCAAAGTCCCGAGCGCGTTCTAGGCATCATCTCCAACACTTTGCCCTTGATAGTGCCGCTGCCAAACGCCTTGTCCTCCAGCACGTCAATAATTTTATCCAGTGCGATACTGCCGGCGTCGGCCTCACCTGCCGGAAGCCGCTGATTCACGCGCACATGAATATGCAGGCCGGCGGTTGAGTCTCCGTAGATCGGGCTGTGCAAATATATTTGCACAGTGTCCTTGCCCGGCTGATAACCGTAAACCTGCTCGATGGAACGCATGCTCACTTCCTTAAAGGATTTAAGCAGGCCAAGGTGTTCTTTTTTCACGTCGATGGGATTCACCAAAAACGTGCGGTTTGTACGTCTTTCATATTCGCCTACACGTTCGCGCACATTCACACCCTCACCGGTATTCATGGGATTTTTGAAAATCTCTTGAAACGCCTGGCGATGTTCAAACAGATCAGGTGGTATCCAGTATCCCACCAGCGCAAAGCCGCCGGTATCACGAGTGCGGGCGCTCAAGTTCAAGGGCTCTGGAAAAATCTCGGGATATTTTTCTATGTATCGCGTATTGGGCATCAATACGATGCCGCCCTGCGAAGTGAACGGCGTTACTGGAAACTGCTCGGGGTGTTGCCGGAAAGCGAGGAACTTTTTGTCGTCAGCCTGCGTAAAAAAATTGTAGATGAAATCAGGCAGCACCTGATTGTGCGTATAGCGAGCGATGCGTGTTTCCAAGCCGGCCTCGGAGACGAGCCCTACTTGAGGCATGTTGTATTTATCGGCGGATTTTTTTGAGCACAATGGGGCTCGGGCCAGGGCGGTTCTATCAACGGGAGGGAGATTGACGCCTTTATCCTCGCGGTAGTTGCGATACCGTAAAGGTGTGGCGAACGTGGCCCGTTTCTTTTCTTCTGCGCCGACCACATGCTCAGCCTCCCAGCTACGCCAGTGTGGCGGGCACTCACTGTTGGACTTGACCGGACTGGCGTGCGTATTGATTAATGACGCATCATTATCTAACGGCGAAGGCGGTCTGGTCATACCAAGTGGGCTTACAGCCATGGGCATCTCCCCTTATTCCAGTGTTCTCCATTTGGAGAACTCGGGAAAAAAGTAATGCACCCAACTTGGGACGTCGCGATGACTAATCCGAGAATCGCGACAGAGCTTTCGGTGTTGCTTCAAATCACCACATTGCGAACAAACCGAACAGCCACGACGCCATCATTGCAATAGACGTGGGTTTGATCGCTGGAAAACATAAAGAACTCACCCGCCGCTATGTGTTTGCTCGTGCCATCCAACGTCAGGGTCAAACAGCCTTCGAACACAAAGACCTGCACGCTCCAGCCTTGCGGATCAGGTTCCGGACGATAGCGATCACCCGGCTCCAGGCGCATCTCCCACAGTTCGACTTCACGCCGCGCCGTGGCCTTGGCCAGCAACACGGCTTTGCTGCCGGGGATATCACCCGCCCAGGCCAGTTCGTTGATGCGACTGTGGTCGCCGGCGTCCGGCGCCTGGATCAAATCGCTGAACGCCACCTCCAGCGCTTCGGCCACACGGTCCAGGGTGGACAGGCTGACGTTCTTTTCGCCGGCCTCGATGGCCACCAGCATGCGCCGACTGACCCCGGATTTTTCCGCAAGCGCGGTCTGGCTCAGGTCGGCGGCATGGCGCAGGCGCCGAACGTTCTGGCTGACGTGTTGCAGGACCGAAGCCCGGTGTGGATTTTCTTTGTGCACTATATTGCTCAATGGGTAGGTGTGCGCAGTATACTGCCCAGCGTGCGGCGCATTGTGCGGTCCGTGCCTTTCCCTTGCAAGACCGAGCCGCCATGACTGCCCCGAACTCCCCTTCGCGTTTCAATCGCTTCAGCAAAGCCGAATGCATCCTGGTGGTCATCACCATGATCTGGGGCGGCACCTTCTTGTTGGTGCAGCATGCCATGAGCGTCAGCGGGCCGATGTTTTTCGTGGGCCTGCGCTTTGCGGCAGCGGCCATTGTGGTCGGCTTCTTCTCCCTGCGTACGCTACGCGACCTGACGCTGTTCGAGTTGAAGGCCGGGGTGTTCATCGGCGTGGCGATCATGTTCGGCTACGGCTTGCAGACCATTGGCCTGCAGACGATCCTGAGCAGCCAGTCGGCGTTCATCACCGCGCTCTATGTGCCCTTCGTGCCGTTGTTGCAGTGGCTGGTGCTGGGTCGGCGCCCGGGGTTGATGCCGAGCATCGGCATTATGCTGGCGTTTGCCGGGTTGATGCTGTTGACCGGCCCGGCCGGTGCGTCGCTGAATTTCAGCGCCGGTGAAATCGCCACGCTGATCGGTGCCGTGGCGATTGCCGCCGAAATCATTCTGATCAGCGCTTTTGCCGGGCAAGTGGATGTGCGGCGGGTGACCGTGGTGCAACTGGCCACGGCGTCGCTGCTGTCATTCCTGATGGTGGTGCCGATGGGCGAGCCGTTGCCGGGCTTTTCCTGGCTGCTGTTGTTCAGCGCGGTGGGCCTGGGCCTGACCAGTGCGGTAATCCAGGTGGCGATGAACTGGGCGCAGCAGAGTGTATCGCCGACCCGGGCCACCTTGATCTATGCCGGCGAGCCGGTGTGGGCCGGCGTGGTCGGGCGGATTGCCGGCGAGCGCTTCCCGCCGATCGCGATGGCAGGCGCGGTGTTGATTGTAGTGGCGGTGATTGTGAGTGAGTTGAAGAGGAGTAGCTCGAAAACTGGCGATGTGCAGGACGCGGTCGAGCAGGAAAATCGGGGGTGATGTGTTGAGCTACAAGCTGCAAGCCACAAGCTGCAAGAGGCAGGCGTTCGGCTTGTAGCTTGCGGCTTGCAGCTTGCCACTTGTAGCTGCTTTACTGCTCCCTTGTAGGATCCTGCCACATCTTGCCGTTTGGTGATCGCGAAAGCGGCACGTATGATGCATCCCAAACTCCCGCAGATTAGAAGCCTATGTCCCTGATAGTTCTACTGCTTCTGCCATTCATTGGCAGCTGTCTGGCGGCCTTGCTGCCGCACAATGCACGTAATAGCGAATCCCTGCTGGCCGGCCTGGTGGCTCTGGTCGGCACCGTTCAAGTCGCCCTGCTCTACCCCCAGATCGCCCACGGTGGCGTCATCCGTGAAGAGTTCATGTGGCTGCCCAGCCTCGGCCTGAACTTCGTGCTGCGCCTGGATGGCTTCGCCTGGCTGTTCTCGATGCTGGTGCTGGGTATCGGTACGCTGGTGGCGTTGTATGCGCGTTACTACATGTCGCCGGACGATCCGGTGCCGCGGTTCTTCGCGTTTTTCCTGGCCTTCATGGGCGCCATGCTCGGGCTGGTGATTTCCGGCAACCTGATCCAGATCGTGTTTTTCTGGGAACTGACCAGCCTGTTTTCCTTCCTGTTGATCGGTTACTGGCACCACCGCGCCGATGCGCGACGGGGTGCGTACATGGCGCTGATGGTCACCGGCGCAGGGGGTTTGTGCCTGCTGGCCGGGGTGATGCTGCTGGGGCACATCGTCGGCAGCTACGACCTGGACCAGGTGCTGGTGGCGGGCGATCAGATTCGCGCGCATTCGCTGTACCCGGTCATGCTGGCCCTGGTGCTGATCGGCGCCCTGAGCAAAAGCGCACAGTTCCCCTTCCACTTCTGGCTGCCCCACGCCATGGCCGCGCCGACACCGGTTTCGGCCTACCTGCACTCGGCGACGATGGTGAAGGCCGGCGTGTTCCTGCTGGCCCGCCTGTGGCCGTCGCTGTCCGGCAGCGAAGAGTGGTTCTGGATCGTCGGCGGTGCCGGCGCGCTCACCCTCCTCCTCGGCGCCTACTGCGCCATGTTCCAGAACGATCTCAAGGGCCTGCTGGCCTACTCCACCATCAGTCACCTCGGGCTGATCACCCTGCTGCTGGGCCTCAACAGCCCGCTGGCCGCCGTCGCGGCAGTGTTCCATATCCTCAACCACGCCACCTTCAAGGCCTCGCTGTTCATGGCGGCGGGCATTATCGACCACGAAAGCGGCACGCGGGACATCCGCAAGCTCAGTGGGCTGGTGCGCCTGATCCCGTTCACCGCGACCCTGGCGATGGTGGCCAGCGCCTCGATGGCCGGCGTGCCGTTGCTCAATGGCTTCCTGTCCAAAGAGATGTTCTTCGCCGAAACCGTATTCATCTCGTCGACAAAATGGGTGGAAGTCATGCTGCCCGTGATCGCGACCATCGCCGGCACCTTCAGCGTGGCCTATGCATTGCGGTTCACCGTGGACGTGTTCTTCGGCCCACCGGCGACCGACCTGCCGCACACCCCCCACGAACCTCCACGCTGGATGCGCGCACCGGTTGAACTGCTGGTGTTCACCTGCCTGCTGGTGGGTATCTTCCCGGCGCAGATGGTCGGCTCGATCCTGGCCGCCGCCGCCTTGCCGGTGGTGGGCGGCGCGCTGCCTGAATACAGCCTGGCGATCTGGCACGGCTGGAACGCGCCGATGATCATGAGCCTGGTGGCGATGTCCGGCGGTGTGGTGCTGTACCTGATGCTGCGCAAGCAACTCAAGCGTGGCCGTTTCACCTATCCGCCGCTGATTGGCTACTTCAACGGCAAGCGCGGCTTCGAGCGTTGCCTGGTGGTGATGATGCGCGGGGTGCGCAAGATCGAAAAACGCATCAGCACCAAGCGCCTGCAAACCCAATTGTTCCTGCTGGTGACCGTGGCGGTGATCGGCGCCCTGATCCCGATGCTCAACAGCGGCCTGACCTGGGGTGACCGGCCGAAGATCCCCGGCTCCGTCGTGTTCGTCACCCTGTGGGTGCTGGCGATTGCCTGCGCACTGGGCGCCGCCTGGCAGGCCAAGTATCACCGGCTGGCAGCCCTGACCATGGTCAGCGTGTGCGGCCTGATGACGTGCATTACCTTCGTGTGGTTCTCGGCGCCGGACCTGGCCTTGACGCAACTGGTGGTGGAAGTGGTCACCACCGTGTTGATCCTGCTCGGCCTGCGCTGGCTGCCACGGCGGATCGAAGAGGTGTCGCCACTGCCCAACACGCTGCGCAAGGCGCGGATTCGGCGGGTGCGCGACTTCCTGCTGTCCACCGTGGTGGGCGGCGGCATGGCGCTGTTGTCCTACGCGATGCTGACACGCCAGACCCCCAACGATATCTCCTCGTTCTACCTCAGCCGCGCCCTGCCCGAGGGTGGCGGCAGCAATGTGGTGAACGTAATGCTGGTGGACTTCCGCGGCTTCGATACCCTTGGCGAAATCACCGTGCTCGGCGCCGTGGCGCTGACCGTGTATGCCCTGCTGCGGCGCTTCCGCCCGTCGAAAGAAAGCATGGAACTGCCGCCGCAACAGCGCCAGCTGGCGCCGGACGTGGCCACCGACCTGGTCAACCCGCGCCAGGCCAGCGACACCGCCCTGGGCTTCATGATGGTGCCGGCGGTGCTGGTACGCCTGCTGTTGCCGATCGCGATGGTGGTGTCGTTCTACCTGTTCATGCGCGGCCATAACCAGCCGGGCGGCGGTTTTGTCGCCGGGTTGGTGATGTCGGTGGCGTTTATCCTGCAATACATGGTGGCCGGCACGCAGTGGGTCGAGGCGCAGATGAGCCTGCGGCCGATGCGCTGGATGGGCTTCGGCCTGTTGGCGGCAACGCTCACCGGGCTCGGCGCGTTGTTTGCCGGCTACCCGTTCCTCACCACCCATACCTGGCATTTGAGCTTGCCGGTGCTGGGCGACATCCATGTCGCCAGCGCGCTGTTCTTCGATGTCGGCGTCTACGCCATGGTCGTCGGCTCGACCCTGCTGATGCTCACCGCCCTCGGCCACCAGTCGGTGCGCGCGCATAAACCGAGCAACCAGCCCAAAGCCGTCGTCAACCCACAAGGAGCTGCCGCCTGATGGAAGAAGTCATTGCAATTGCCATTGGGGTCCTGGCGGCCTCCGGCGTCTGGTTGATCCTGCGCCCACGGACGTTCCAGGTGGTGATGGGCCTGTGCCTGTTGTCATACGGGGTCAACCTGTTCATTTTCAGCATGGGCAGCCTGTTTATCGGCAAGGAGCCGATCATCAAGGACGGCGTGCCGCAAGACCTGCTCAACTACACCGACCCCCTGCCCCAGGCGCTGGTGCTCACGGCCATCGTGATCAGCTTCGCCATGACCGCGCTGTTCCTGGTGGTGCTGCTGGCTTCACGGGGCCTGACCGGTACTGACCATGTGGACGGCCGGGAGCCCAAGGAATGAATTGGGTCAACCAACTGATCGTTGCGCCGATCCTGCTGCCGTTACTGACCGCGGCGCTGATGCTGATGCTCGGCGAAAAACGCCGCCCGCTCAAAGCCAGGATCAATCTGTTCTCCAGCATCATCGGCCTGGGCATCGCCGTATTGCTGCTGTACTGGACACAACAAGGCGGCCCGGGCTCGATCGGTGTGTACCTGCCGGGCAACTGGCAAGTGCCGTTCGGTATCGTGCTGGTGGTGGATCAGCTGTCAGCGCTGATGCTGGTGCTGACCGGGATCATCGGCGTCAGCGCGCTGTTGTTCGCCATGGCCCGCTGGGACCGTGCCGGCACCAGTTTCCATGCGCTGTTCCAGGTGCAGATGATGGGCCTGTACGGTGCCTTCCTCACCGCCGACCTGTTCAATCTGTTCGTGTTCTTCGAGGTGTTGCTGGCGGCCTCCTACGGCCTGATGCTGCACGGTTCCGGCCGCGCCCGAGTATCGTCGGGGTTGCATTACATCGCGATCAACCTGCTGGCGTCGTCGCTGTTTTTGATTGGCGCGGCGATGATCTACGGGGTGACCGGCACGCTGAACTTCGCTGACCTGGCGCTGAAAATCCCGCTGGTGCCCGAGGCCGATCGCGGCCTGCTGCACGCCGGCGCGGCGATCCTGGCCACCGCGTTCCTGGCCAAGGCCGGCATGTGGCCGCTGAACTTCTGGCTGGCGCCCGCTTACTCATCGGCCAGCGCGCCGGTGGCGGCGATGTTCGCGATCATGACCAAAGTCGGCGTGTACACCGTGCTGCGCCTGTGGACCTTGCTGTTTTCCGGCCAGGCCGGCGCTTCGGCGTTGTTTGGCGGTGACTGGCTGGTGTACGGCGGCATGGCGACCATCCTCTGCGCGGCGCTGGCAATGCTCGCGGCGCAACGCCTGGAACGCATGGCGAGCCTGAGCATCCTGGTATCGGCCGGCATCCTGCTGTCGGCCGTGGGGTTTGCCCAGCCCAGCCTGACGGCCGGGGCGCTGTTCTATCTGGTCAGCTCCACCCTGGCGTTGAGCGCGCTGTTTTTACTGGCGGAATTGATCGAACGCTCGCGCTCGGCCAATGACCTGCCGCTGGACGAGGAAATCGACGCCCTGCCCAAGGCCATGGAATCCCTGCATCCACGGCCCGGCGTCAACCTCGACGATGAACAGAAAGCCGTGATCGGCCAGGTGATCCCCTGGACCATGGCGTTCCTGGGCCTGAGCTTTATTGCCTGCGCGCTGCTGATCATCGGCATGCCGCCCCTGTCCGGGTTTATCGGCAAGCTCAGCCTGCTGCATGCGCTGGTCAATCCGCTGGGCCTGGGCAACGCGGTGGATGAACCCATCCGCCCGGCGGCCTGGGGCCTGGTGGCGCTGTTGATCCTGTCGGGGCTGGCCTCGCTGATTGCCTTCGCCCGGCTTGGCATCCAGCGTTTCTGGACCCCGGAAGAACGGCCCTCGCCCCTGCTGCGCCGCTATGAATGTGTGCCGATCTTCCTGCTGCTGGGCCTGAGCATCGCGCTGACCTTCAAGGCCGAGCCACTGATGCGCTACACGCTGGCCACCGCCAAGAGCCTGAACAATCCGGAAAGCTACGTGATGGCGGTGATGGCGACGCGCCCGGTGCCGAGCCCCGAAGCCCAGGCAGCCGCCCTGGAGGTGCAACCATGAAGCGCCTGTTTCCCGCCCCGTGGTTGTCCCTGGCCCTGCTGGGTTTGTGGCTGGTGCTGAACCTGTCCATGAGCCCCGGCAACCTGTTGCTCGGTGCATTGCTGGGCGTGCTGGCGCCGCTGATGATGGCGCCACTGCGCCCGCAACCGATCAGCCTGCGCCGTCCCGGCGTGATCCTGCGCCTGTTTCTGCTGGTGGGGCGCGACGTGATTGTCTCCAACCTGCAAGTGGCCTGGGGCGTGTTGACCTGCGGCTCACGCCCGCCGCGCGCGCGCTTCATCAAGATCCCCATCGACCTGCGCAGCCCCAACGGCCTCGCGGCGCTGTCGATGATTACGACGGTAATCCCCGGCACGATCTGGTCGGAACTGGCGCTGGACCGCAGCGTCCTGCTGCTGCATGTGTTCGACCTGGACGATGAGGCGCAATTTATCGAGCATTTCAAATCCGCCTACGAACGGCCCCTGATGGAGATCTTCGAATGAGCGCCCTGCTCTCCAATGCGATCCTGTTGAGCCTGTTCCTGTTCTCACTGGCGATGGTGCTGACGTTGATCCGCCTGTTCAAAGGCCCGTCTGCCCAGGACCGGGTACTCGCGCTGGATTATCTGTACATCCTGGCGATGCTGATGATGCTGGTGCTGGGCATCCGTTATGCCAGTGACACCTACTTTGAAGCGGCGCTGCTGATTGCACTGTTCGGCTTTGTCGGCTCGTTCGCCCTGGCCAAATTCCTGTTGCGTGGGGAGGTGATTGAATGATGCCGTTATGGATGGAAGCCGTTGTCGGTTTGCTGCTGGTCCTGAGCAGCCTGTTTGCGCTGATAGGGGCGCTCGGGTTGTTGCGCATGAAGGATTTTTTCCAGCGCATGCACCCACCGGCGCTGGCCTCGACGCTGGGTGCGTGGTGTGTGGCGTTGGCATCGATCATCTACTTTTCGGTACTCAAGTCCGGGCCGGTGCTGCACGGGTGGTTGATTCCGATTCTGCTGTCGATCACCGTGCCGGTGACCACCCTGCTGCTGGCGCGCACGGCGTTGTTCCGCAAGCGCATGGCCGGAGATGATGTGCCCGCCGAAGTCAGCAGCCGCCGCTGATTCCTGTAGAGAACATGGTCAAAACTGTGGGAGGGGGCTTGCCCCCGATGGCGGTGGGTCAGTTACCGATGAACTGACTGATCCACTGCTATCGGGGGCAAGCCCCCTCCCACATTTGGAACTGTACTAGGCGAAAGATCGGATTCGCTCGGCCAATTCTGCCAGTTCGGCATCATCCGCCCGCGCGTGGTCGTGGGAAGAGATATCTGATCTTTCCCACGCTCCACGTGGTAATGCCGCCTGGGACGCTCCGCGTCCCGCCGAACAGCTCAAGTCAAGCATGAGGTTCAGGCGGAAATTTCCGACAGCGTTTTAGGGTTGTCACCCGGAAGATAGCTGCCTAATCTTCGGCGGTCGCTGCACATTCAGCGACCGGGTTTCGCAGCCCGATTAAACTCTAGGTGACTCCAATACTCTGGGAGCTTCGCCATGATTAAAGACAGTCCGAATCCACCGTCAGATTCAACCGCATTTCACACTGCCGCTCATCGAGCAATCAATCACTACCTGAACCCGTCTGAAAAACCAGAGCCATCTGTTGAGGATCATGGTTTGTTTACCGTACGCGAAGGATTAGACGTCGAGACGCTGCTGATCAACGCGTCGGAGGATCTTGCGTCGGTTCAGGCATTGGCTAGTCATTTAGCCTTTGAGATTGATGGCACACCACGCTGCGTGGCACTAGGGATTTGCCGAATGGTGGAAACCATCCAGCTTCTGGTGAATGAAGCACTGAATGAGCATTGCGCGGGAATTGAAAAATAGTAGGCGACGAATGCCGTCATTACCTTCGCTCGCACAACCCCAGCAAAACGCCCCAGCATAACGGGGCGTTTTTCTTCTCACACAAACCCGAATAATCCTACATCCCGCTCGCACGATAAAAGGCGAAACATCCGATATTTCCTATTTACATTTTTCCGTATGTTTATGGCGAATGAATCAGGATACCAACGTCCATGGCTAACCACGGCTACATGTCCATTAACGGAAAATCTCAAGGCCTGATTTCGGCTGGCTGCTCAACTCAAGACTCCATTGGCAACAAGTGTCAGGAAGGGCATCGAGACGAAATCATGGTGATGTCCTTCAACCACAATATGCTCAACACCGGCAATGTCAGAGCTTCCACTCATGGCCCGGTGGTCATCACAAAAAGCATTGATAAATCCTCGCCCTTGCTAGCCGTGGCGTTATCCAACAGAGAAGAACTGAACTGCGTCATCAACTTCTATCGAATTTCACAGTTTGGTCGGCACGAAAAATACTACACCGTCGATATAAGGGGCTGCATCATTGCCAGCCTGACCGTAGATGTTCCCCATTCCGTACTCCTGAATGATGTAGACGCACAAGAACATCTGGCGATTCGTTATCGGGAAATTATCTGGACACATCACATCGCGGGGACCAGCGGCTATGGCTCATGGGAAAGCGGGCGATGAACTCAAAGAACAAAAATCAAACGCCTACTTTCTATGACTTGGGGATAGTCAGCCAAGCCGCTGCAAAACTGACCAATCATGCGTGCGCAATAAGTGCCCGACATCTACAGGATGGCGTTAATCGTTCGATATTCAATCGGGAAGTGGCCTATTACGCTCGCAGTATTGTTAACGATGTAGAGCAGGGAAAAAAGACAGTCGCAGAGGGGCTTATTGAGATAAAAAAAGAGCAGCGTAGCTTGCTGGATCAGTCAAAAGAAATCGCACAAAAAGGAGTTGGAGTTGTTGCGGGGGCACTTCAGATCGCCGCAGGCGCTGGAATTTGCTACGCCTCGGTGGGTACGCTCTGCCTCATCGCAGGGGTGCCATTGATGGCGCACGGTGCTAATAATTTATATGAAGGCGGACGTAACCTAGCAACAGGACAATCAGACACCGTCGGACCGGTTCGTGCCATGTATCAATCAGTCGCCTTCGCCGCCGGTCACGGAGAGCGAGAGGCAAACATGGCTTATGGCGCCGTAGATATTGGATTATCCGCCTACAGTATTGTGAGGTACGTGCTGAAGCCTGACGCTTGGCGCTTGTTCAGATACCTAGACGCGGACCGTGTGCGAGCTTATAAAATAATGAGCCCAAGTTCATTGGGAGCTGAAGCGGTTATAAATGGAATTACAATAAATCAGCTTTACGAAGAGCAAAAAAATGATCGCCTGGATCTTCCCGACATTATCCATACTTGGCGTGGCCTGTGCATTCTCACTTAGAGTATTACTTTCCAGTGAAACCTTAGGATACACCAAGCTATTTCTTGGACTAATTCCAAACATGCTAGCTATGGCTCTGCATTTCCAAATCGCGTACCTCAACAAGTTCCCGTTCCTAGGATATAGGCCAGACATAATCGATGAGCATATTTTTATTGGGTGGCTAGCGCTTATTTGCTTCTTTCTGCACGCTAGTGCATTTCCAGTCAAGCAGGACTTAAATTGGTGGTGGAAACGTTAAGGGGCATCTTTTTTTGCTCCTCAAAAAACGCCCCAAACCAGTCGGGGCGTTTTTCATTCAGCCTGTTGCTATCAACGGTCAGTCAGCCAGCCGCCACGTCGTCCCGCCCTTCCCGTCTTCCAACACCACGCCCATGGCGGTCAGTTGGTCACGGATACGGTCGGATTCCGCCCAGTCTTTACCAGCCCGAGCAGCCAAACGCGCCTGAATCAGCGCGTCCACCTGCGCCGCATCCACCCGCCCTTCAGCGCCGGCCTGCAGGAAGTCATCCGCCTCCATCTGCAACACGCCCAGCACGCTGGCCAGCTCTTTCAGACGCGCCGCCAGACCTGCCGCTGCGTCGAGATCGCTCTCGCGCAAACGGTTGATCTCACGCACCATCTCGAACAACACGGCGCAGGCTTCGGGGGTGCCGAAGTCGTCGTTCATGACTTCGGTGAAGCGTGCCACGAAGGCTTCGCCGCCGGCCGGGGCCACTGCGGGCAAGCCTTTCAACGCATGGTAGAACCGCTCCAGGGCGCCCTTGGCGTCCTTGAGGTTGTCTTCCGAGTAGTTGATGGCGCTGCGGTAGTGGCTCGACACCAACAAATACCGCACCACTTCCGGATGGTACTTTTCCAGCACGTCGCGAATGGTGAAGAAGTTGTTCAAGGACTTGGACATCTTCTCGCCATTGATGCGGATCATGCCGCAGTGCATCCAGGCGTTGGCGTAGGTCTTGCCGGTGGCGGCTTCGCTCTGGGCGATTTCGTTTTCGTGGTGCGGGAATTCCAGGTCGCTGCCGCCGCCATGAATATCGAAGGTCTCGCCCAGGCAGCAGGTGGACATCACCGAGCATTCGATGTGCCAGCCCGGACGCCCGGCACCCCACGGCGACTCCCAGCTCGGCTCGCCGGGCTTGGTGGCTTTCCACAGCACGAAGTCGAGCGGGTCCTGCTTGGCTTCGTCGACTTCGATGCGTGCGCCGATGCGCAGGTCTTCGATCCGCTTGCGCGACAGCTTGCCGTAGCCCATGAACTTGGCGACGCGGTAGTACACGTCGCCATTGCCCGGGGCGTAGGCGTAGCCCTTGTCGATCAGGGTCTGGATCATCGCGTGCATGCCAGGGATGTGGTCCGTGGCGCGCGGTTCCATGTCCGGCTTGAGGATGTTGAGGCGCGCCTCGTCCTCGTGCATCGCGGCGATCATGCGCTCGGTCAGCGCGTCGAACGACTCGCCGTTTTCATTGGCGCGGTTGATGATCTTGTCGTCGATGTCGGTGATGTTGCGCACATAGGTCAAGTCATAGCCGCTGAACCGCAACCAGCGGGTCACCAGGTCGAAGGCAACCATGCTGCGGCCGTGGCCGATGTGGCAGTAGTCGTACACGGTCATGCCGCACACGTACATGCGCACCTTGTTGCCATCCAGCGGCTTGAAGACTTCTTTGGTCTTGCTGAGTGTGTTGTAGATCGTTAGCACGACAGTTCCTTAAACAGAATCACTGGCCCCACGAATCACGCAAGGTCACGGTACGGTTGAATACCGGCCGACCAGGTTTGGAGTCCTTGATATCCGCGCAGAAGTAACCTTCGCGCTCGAACTGGAACCGGTCTTCCGGCTGTGCGTCGCCCAAAGAGGGTTCGGCACGACAACCGGTGAGCACTTGCAGGGAGTCAGGGTTGATGTTGTCGAGGAAACTGGCGCTGTCTTCGGCCTTCTCGGGGTTCGGCGAACGGAACAGACGATCGTACAAACGCACTTCGCACTCGATGCTGGCAGCGGCCGGCACCCAGTGGACCACGCCCTTGACCTTGCGGCCTTCAGGGTTCTTGCCCAGGGTGTCGGGGTCGTACGAGCAGCGCAGTTCGACGATGTTGCCGTCGGCGTCCTTGATCGCTTCATCGGCACGAATCACGTAGCTGCCGCGCAGGCGCACTTCGCCGTTCGGCTCCAGGCGCTTGTAGCCTTTTGGCGGCTCTTCCATGAAGTCATCGCGGTCGATGTAGATTTCACGGGCGAACGGCAGCTTGCGCACGCCGAGTTCTTCCTTCTGCGGATGACGCGGCAGTTCGAGGTTTTCGACCTGATCTTCCGGGTAATTGGTGATCACGACTTTCAGCGGACGCAGCACGCACATGGCGCGCGGGGCATTGGCGTCGAGGTCCTGGCGGATGCTGAACTCGAGCATGCCGAAGTCGACCACGCCGTCGGAGCGGTTGGTGCCGACCATGTCGCAGAAATTGCGGATCGATGCCGGGGTATAGCCGCGACGGCGGAAGCCCGACAGAGTCGACATGCGCGGGTCGTCCCAGCCATGCACGTGCTTTTCATCCACCAGTTGCTTGAGCTTGCGCTTGCTGGTGATGGTGTAGTTCAGGTTCAGGCGGCTGAATTCGTACTGGCGCGGCTGGGCCGGCACCGGCAGGTTGCTCAGGAACCACTCGTACAGCGGACGATGGCTCTCGAACTCCAGGGTGCAGATGGAGTGGGTGATGCCTTCGATGGCGTCCGACTGACCGTGGGTGAAGTCGTAGTTGGGGTAGATGCACCACTTGTCACCGGTCTGGTGGTGGTGGGCATGGCGGATGCGGTACATGATCGGATCGCGCAGGTTCATGTTTGGCGAGGCCATGTCGATCTTGGCGCGCAGTACGCGGGCGCCGTCGGGGAATTCGCCGGCGCGCATACGGTTGAACCAGTCCAGGTTCTCTTCCACCGAACGGTCGCGGAACGGGCTGTTCTTGCCCGGCTCGGTCAGGGTGCCACGGTATTCCTTGGCCTGTTCCGGGCTCAGGTCGTCGACGTAGGCCTTGCCGGCCTTGATCAGCTCGACGGCCCAGTCGAACAACTGGTCGAAATACTTGGAGGCATAGCGCACTTCACCGGACCACTCGAAGCCCAGCCACTTGATGTCGCTTTCGATGGCGTCGATGTATTCCTGGTCTTCCTTGGCCGGGTTGGTATCGTCGAAACGCAGGTGCGTGACGCCACCGAACTCCTGGGCCAGACCGAAGTTCACACAGATCGACTTGGCGTGACCGATGTGCAGGTAGCCGTTGGGCTCTGGCGGGAAACGGGTGACGATCTGCGTGTGCTTGCCCGAATCCAGGTCCGCATGGATGATCGGGCGCAGGAAGTTGACCGGGACGGCAGGTCCGGCCTTGGCATTCGGGGTAGGGTCGACAGTGGGCTTGCTCATAGGATCCTTGAACAGACAGGTTCGTGGCCGGGTGGGGCCAGATAAAACAAAGGGCTCATAATAGCCGATGCAGTCAAGACACTGACAGGCCGGGACCGAAAACTGCTGTTTAATTACTGCTTTTATGGCCGGGGCGGTAAAAAACCACCTCGAAATTCCTGCGGGGCACGCTAAACTGCGCGCCTTGGCCGTCGTTTAAGCCAGACAGGTAAGGTGCCCCAGGCACTCAAACCCACGAATTCCCTGAAAAGAGTAGTGAACATGACTCAAGTCAAACTGACCACCAATCACGGTGACATCGTCATCGAGTTGAACGCCGAGAAAGCGCCGATCACCGTCGCTAACTTCATCGAGTACGTCAACGCCGGCCACTACGAAAACACCGTTTTCCACCGTGTCATCGGCAACTTCATGATCCAGGGCGGCGGTTTCGAGCCAGGCATGAAAGAGAAGAAAGACAAGCGCCCAAGCATCCAGAACGAAGCGGACAACGGCCTTTCCAACGACAAGTACACTGTCGCCATGGCCCGTACCATGGAGCCGCATTCGGCCTCCGCGCAGTTCTTCATCAATGTGGCCGACAACGCTTTCCTCAACCACAGCGGCAAGAACGTGCAGGGCTGGGGTTACGCCGTATTCGGTAAAGTCACCGAAGGCCAGGACGTCGTCGACAAGATCAAAGGCGTGTCCACCACGTCCAAAGCCGGTCACCAGGACGTTCCAGCCGAAGACGTCATCGTCGAGAAAGCCGAGATCGTTGGGTGATATTGCTGATTTCAGACTTGCATCTGGAAGAGGAGCGCCCGGACATTACCCGGGCGTTTCTGGATCTGCTCCATGGCCGCGCCCGTGGTGCCCAGGCGTTGTACATTCTGGGGGACTTCTTCGAAGCCTGGATTGGCGACGATGGGATGACCGCGTTCCAGCGCTCCATCTGTGACGCGCTGCGCGAACTGAGCGACAGCGGCACCGCGATTTTCATCATGCACGGCAACCGCGATTTCCTGATCGGCAAGGCGTTCTGCAAAGCCGCAGGCGCCAGCTTGCTCAAGGACCCGAGTGTCGTGAAGTTTTATGGCGAGCCCGTGCTGCTGATGCACGGCGACAGCCTCTGCACCCGCGACCTCGGCTATATGAAGCTGCGGCGCATCCTGCGTAACCCGGTTGTGCTGTTTATCCTGCGCCACCTGCCCCTGGGCACACGCCACAAGCTGGCGCGAAAGCTGCGCAGCGAAAGCCGTGCACAGACGCGCATGAAGGCCAACGACATTGTCGATGTCACCGCCGAAGAAGTACCGCGAGTGATGCAGCAATTCGGCGTGCGCACCCTGGTCCACGGCCACACGCACCGCCCCGCCATTCATAAGTTGCAGATTGGCGACCAGGCGGCCAAGCGGATTGTGCTGGGGGATTGGGACAAGCAAGGCTGGGCGTTGCAGGTGGATGAGCAAGGCTTTCAACTGGCGGCATTTGACTTCGTCAATCCGCAGTTGGCCCTTCCCGGCGCTTGATCCGCAACACCACTGATCCCATGTGAACAGAGATCAAACTGTGGGAGGGGGCTTGCCCCCGATGAGGGAGTGTCAGTTGATACATCTGTAACTGACCCTCCGCCATCGGGGGCAAGCCCCCTCCCACAGTTGATTGCGTTCCAATCCGTTCGGATCAGTGGCCGCTTGCTTCCGGCCCGGCTTTCGCGCCAAACGGCGGCTTGGCCAGCCATACCAGCAACAATCCGCAGTTGACCCTGCCTGGCGCTTGATACCTGACAACACACATCCAATGTGGGAGGGGGCTTGCCCGCGATGAGGGTGTGTCAGTTGATGCATCTGTGACTGACCCACCGCCATCGGAGGCAAGCCCCCTCCCACAGTTGATTGCGTTCCAATCCGTTCGGATCAGTGGCCGCTTGCTTCCGGCCCGGCTTTCGCGCCAAACGGCGGCTTGG